>NZ_VIFM01000017.1 GCF_006636215.1 Myxococcus llanfairpwllgwyngyllgogerychwyrndrobwllllantysiliogogogochensis
GTGCTCACCCGCCAATGCCTGGACAGGCGAATTGGCAACAAGCTCACCTTGAAACGGGAGGTGGCCCGATGGGAGAGGATGCGCAACAAGGAGGGCGCCCGCGTCCGCTGGCGCTTCACTATAGACAGCGCCCGCACCAAGCTCGGGCGAGCATACCCCCAGGCCCAAGCAGCAGTGGCCGCTGCGGCCTGAACCCTTCAAAACCTCTGTGCCGAGGTACTAGTGGGCTCCGCGAGGCACGCAAACGGGTACTTCACGCCATGTCGTCAGCGCGTCCCTGAGGTGGCGCTTGCACGCCCGTTCCCAAGGTCCCAATGCTCCTCCAGCTTCGCGTGGTCGGCGAGGAGCGCGGACAGCCCTCCGACGCGCTCCAGCACCGCATCGCGCGCTCGCAGGGCCTTCTGGCGGACGGCGGCCACGTCCGTCCCGATGAGGCGCCCCTGGTGCTTCACGAGCTCGCCGCGAACCATCACCGACTCGACGTTCCCCGCGTGGGCCTGCAGCACCACCGCATCGCGCGGATGGCCCAGCGGAGTCATGTTCAGGGCGTCGGCGGCGAGGACAATCAGGTCCGCCTGTTTCCCGGGACGCAGGGAGCCCGTGACGGCCCCGAGCCCGATGGCATCGGCCGCGTCCTGCGTCACCATGCGGAGCATCTGGCCCGCCTTGAGGTCGAGCCTCCTGGGCAGGCCCGCCCGTGCATTCGCGCGGCCCCGCTCGGACTGGAGCGCGAGCCGCATGGCGGTGAACAGCTCGCCTCCGTTGCTCGCCACGACATCACAGCCGAGCGTCGTCCGAACCCCCGCGCGCAGGGCACGTCCGATGACGGGGAACCCCATGCCCATCTGAAGCTCCGACTCCGGGGTGGCGCAGATGGAGCCGCCACTGCCCGCGATTCGTGCCAGGTCGTCGTCACCGCTGAATGTGCAGTGCACGAAGAGGAGGTCCGGGCCGAGCAGGCCCTCACGCTCCAGTTGCTCGACTTCGCTCGGCCCCGTCACGGGCCATGCCGAGCAATGCAGGGTGATGGGCACGCCGAGCTCACGCGCCGAGCAGACCTCCGCTCGGCTCTGCTCCCAAGGAATCTGCATCTCCGTGAGCGCGATGCCCAGGCGCACCCGTCCGCTGTCGGAGGAGAGCGGGCCTTCGCGGAGCCGTCGTGCATCGGCGAAGCGGTGCTCGGGGGTGGGGAAGGAGGGACTCGGCTCGGAGCCCGCAGCGTAGCCATAGGCGAAGAGTGCCTGGATGTCCGACTCCTGGAGCCCCTGGAGGGCCGCGTCCGCATGTGCCGGTGACGCGATGCAGTGGGCGTGGTCGACGAGCGTCGTGATGCCCGCGTCGAGCGCCTCGAGTGCACCCGCGAGTGTGCCCGCATGGACATCCTCCGGGCGGAAGGCAGGGGAGAGCTTCACCCGGACGGCCGCGAGGTAGTCGAGCACCGTCCAGTCACCCCCCAACCCACGCAACGGCGTCTGCCACGTGTGCCGATGGGTATCGATGAGCCCCGGCATCACGAGCTTCCCCGCGAGAGGGAGCACGCGGCAGCCCTCCACGCGCAGCTCCCGGCCCATCGCGGTGATGAGCCCGTCCTCGATGAGGATATCGCCGCACGGAAGGTCTTCGTGCTCCCGGTCTCCCGTCACCACGGTGGCGCCCTGGAGAAGCCAACGCTCCGCCATCTGTCGCTCCTTTTGTCCGGACGTGCAGCGCTCACGCTCCGCCGGAATCAAGGCCTGCCTGATTAGTGTACGGTGTATATTAAGTCAAACCAGCCGCCTCGCGCGGTGCGTCCAATCCGTAGCAGGGCGCGCGCGCCGGGGATGCGAGGTGCGTAGCCTTCGTGACAGTGATGTCGCGGTGTGCAGCGCGCTACACCCCCAGTCGTGGTGGTAACCACTGGAAACACCTGGAGTCCCGGTTGGCCCATGCATTGCTCAAGAGGGGGCACGCACTCACACCCTTTCCAAGGAGCAGCTCATGAGAAACGCCAGGTCCTGGCTTGCCGGCGTCGCGGTGTTCGCCCTGGTCGCCACCGGATGCGACAGCGAGAACCCGCCCGATGCGCAGAAGGTCGCGGATGTCACCGCCAGCCGTTCGGCGGAGATGGTGCGCGGTGTCAGCGCGAGCGTGCGGACGATGAACGGCCTGCCCGCGGTCGACAGCCTGGAGGAGGCCCTCTCCGTCTTCAGCGCGGGCTTTGACGGCGTGCCCCTGCCGGCGCTCCCGAGTCAGGAGGATGAGGAGGGGGGCTCGTCGCTTCCCGACTTCTCCGACGAGGCCAAGACGAATGCCCAGTCCGCGCGACTGGAGAAGTACCTGCGCGAGCGCGTCTTCATCGCGGAGCACGTGGAGTCGACGGAGGGTGACTCCACCATCTTCCTGCTCAAGGGCGAGAAGGTCTGCACCGATGGCAGCGTGCTGGCGGACGCCGACTGCGTGAAGTTCGTGAACCAGTCCGAGCTGCGCGTGCGCGCGACGACCCTGGATGATGACGGGCTGGAGCTGACGTTCCTCATCGGGTCCAAGCGTGCCCAGCCCGTGTCGCTGCGCTTCCTGCCGAAGGCCACCTCCCTGGTGGTGGACCTGGGGGGCGTGAAGAGCGCGGTGCAGCAGCTCGACGCGGAGGCGGCCGCGGCGCTGCCCACGGTGATGGTGGGGCAGGTGGAGCTGAAGGTGACGAAGGCGGGGGAACAGCACTGGATTGTCAGCGGCTCCATCCTCCAGGCGCTGCGTCTGGAGCTGACGGGCGAGGATGGCACCATCGCCATCTCTTCGGAGCGCGCCGCTCCGCTGGTGGAGCTGGAGGCGGATGGCGCGGCGAAGCGCGCGCGCTTCCTGCTGGACCTGAACACCACCGAGGTGCGCCTGCCGTACGCGGGCCTGGCGCCGGCGCTGCGCGGCAAGGACTGGACGGTGTCCCTGTCGGGCCTGTCGTTCACCCTGGAGGCGACGGAGAACCAGAAGGACTTCACCGTGGCCCACGTGGGGCTCGGCGACGCGCAGAGCTTCTTGAGCCTGGGTGCCGACAAGCTCTTCACCCTGGACCTGAACAGCCAGTCCGGCCGCCACTTCGACCTGACGCTGTCGCGTGGGGATGACGGGCTGCCGCTGGTGCGCGTGCAGCCGGAGGTGGACCTGGTGGCGCGCTTCTTCCTGGCTCCGCTCAAGGCGGACGCCGAGATGGAAGTCCCGTCGGCGTACGAAGAGGCGACGTATCGCGTGCGCCTCACGGGTGGAACGGGCGGCCCGAGCCTGCGTCCGGTGCGGGCCAACGCCGCCACCGGCTTCAAGGGCGGCGTGCAGGTGGTGACGGGCGAGCTGTCGCTCACCGCGGGTGACTCGAGCGTGACCGTCGGCGCGGGCCAGTGCCTGGTGAGCCGTGAGAACTCGAGCGGCGGTGGTTCGCTGGTCGACTACCTGCAGGCGGGTGGCTGCCAGTAGCCCGCTGTCAGTGTTGATGTCCGAGAGCCGCGCCCCACTCCAAGGGTGGGCGCGGCTCTTTTTCGTGGCGCCAGGACGGTCCGCCGCGACGCGGCTGGCTCCGGCGACGACGCGGGGCTCCTGGGAAACGGGTGCGTTGACTCGGCGGCACAATGGGACCTGGGTCTCTTGCGAGTGCCTCCACGGGCCTCTCAGGCTGCGCTCCGCGGGTGCGTCGAAACCGTTTCGACGTGAGGCTTCCGGGGGGAGTCATGGCGCACGACGATGGGCAGGGTTCAGCACCGACGGCGGCGACGGGAATGGCACGCAGGACGCTGCTGCGGGGCCTGGGCGCGGCGGGAGTCGGGGCGGCCATCACCGGGACGGGTTCGACGGCGGCCGCGCCAGCACCGGGCCCCAGGGCCGTGGCCTCCGCGACGTCCACGGCCTCCGGGCAGATCACCGCCGAGGGAGTGACGCGAGCCCTGGCGGTGCTCGACGACATCGTCAAGAAGGACAAGGCGGCCACCTCCGTGCCCGGCATCGCGGTCGCCGTGGTGTACGAGGGCCAGGTCCGGTACCTCAAGGGCCTGGGCGAACGCCAGGCGGGCGTGGTGGGGGACGTCGATGTGGACACGGTGTTTCAGCTCGCCTCGGTCTCCAAGCCGCTGAGCTCCACGGTGATTGCCGCCGCGCTGACGCGGCGGTTGGCCAAGGTGGACTGGAACGACACGCTCCAGACCTTCCGTCCGGGCTTCACGCTCGCCGACGCGTGGGTGGGGCAGCACGTCACGGTCGCCGACATGTTCTCGCATCGCAGTGGCTTGCCCGACCATGCGGGAGACCTGCTCGAGGACCTCGGCTACACTGGTGAGCAGATCATCTCGAAGCTGGCGCTGTATCCCCTGGCGCGGTTTCGCGACAACTATGCCTATACCAACTATGGCCTGACGGCCGGAGCGCAGGCGTTCGCCACGGCGACTGGGCGCTCCTGGCAGGACCTGTCGCGGGAGATGATTTTCGCTCCGCTCGGCATGAGCAGCACCTCCTATTCCTTCGCGGACCTTCAGGCGAGCAAGAACCGGGCGGCGCTGCACACGCTGGTGAATGGCCAATGGACGCCGGACCTCGGCGCCAACAATGACGGTCAGGCGCCCGCCGGTGGCGCGAACTCGTCGGTGCGCGACCTGGCCCGGTGGCTGACGATGTTGATTTCGGGGGGCGGCTTCCCGGGGCTTCAGACCCCCGTGGTCGACGTACCAGGGCTGCAGACCGTCTGGAAGCCCAACAATGTCACCCATGGTCCGGAGGAGCTGGGGGGGAGGGCGAGCTTCTACGGGCTGGGCTGGAACGTCGACTACGAGGACACAGGGGAGCTGAGGCTCGGCCACTCGGGAGGCTTCGGGCGCGGAGCGTCCACGGTCATCACCGTCTATCCGTCCAAGAAGCTGGCCATCGCCGTGCTGACGAACTCGGACCCCCGGGGGGTTCCGGAGGCCATCGCCGCCGAGTTCGTGGACATCGTCCGCTACAATGCGTCGACGCGAGACTGGCTGGCCTTCCTCGCGCCCATCGTCGCCGAGCCCATCACCCCGGACCAGACGAAGTACTCCAAGCCCGCGGTGAACCCGACCCCCGCGCGGAACCTTGGCGCCTACGTCGGAACCTATCCGAATCGCGTCTACGGTGACCTCACCGTGTCGCTTCGAGACGGTGCGCTGTCCTTCACCGTCGGCCCCGCCGGCAAGCGATTCCCGCTCACCCACTACAGCGGTGACGAGTTCTACTTCCAGACCACGGGTGAGAACGCGAGCGGGTTCTCAGGGGCGCTCTTCGCGGCTCCACGAACGAAGGTCCTCTCGCTGACCATCAATGCGTGGAACCGCGACAAGCTGGGCGTGTTCACCCGCCGTTAGTCGCTCGGAACAGCGCGTCTTTGTCCTCTCTTCTCAGCCATCCTTGCGGATGCACCCCGATTTGTTGGTGAGCTCCGCCGGGCATTTGACCCGACGGAAGGTCATCTCGGGGTTGTCCGCGTTCTGAAACCAATCGAATCGCCAGTTGCAGCCCGGCTGCAGTTGAGTCGGCAATTGGGCGCATTGGGCCTTGGTGCTGATGCCGCCGTATTGTGCCCCCCAACCAGAGCTTGGAGCACCCCATTGAGGCGCACACCCGTTGAAAAGACCCACCCCGCCGCCAGGTATCAGCAGTTCGAAAAAGTTCGACCCGGTGCTTGGCCCCTGGCCGACCACCTGGACCACGTGCGTCTTGCCCTTCACGGTCGTGCTGGTGAACTGCAACGCGTAACAGGCGCAGCTCGTGTCACTCTCGGTCTTGCCAGGCAAGTCCGCCCTGGCAAATCCATAGGAGAAGGTCGGGGTCACGGCCCATGGCTGGTTGTTATTGCACGCGTAGCTGGAGCCGCCATTGCAGGCGCTTTGCGTGCTCGCATTGAGCACTGTTACGCCATCCTTGGCGCAAGACTTGACCGGAGCGTTGACCGCGGCCTTCCCAGTCCATGAACCGCTTGCCTTGCAACAATCCCAGGCGCGGACCGTTTTGCCCGGCGCTGCCGCGGACAAATAAGTCAAGGTGGGCTGCGCCGAAGCATCGGCTGCGGGAATGAGCAAGAAGACGAGTGCGGTCATCGCAATCGTCACTCGCCGAAGAGCAACTCCGTCATGAATGATTGGCATGTTTACAACGAGAACATGACGGCGAGTGTGCGTCAAGGCGCGGCCCACCTCATGGCACCGGGGCGGGCCACGCCTGCGCCCGTGGCCCGCCCCGGTGCGGGCGGCTCAGGGCACCGTGACTGTCGCGGCGTTGCTGCGTCGGCCGTTGCCAGCCCGGTCATAGGCGATGGCGACAATCACATGCGTGCCTGATTTGCCCGTCGTGTCCCACGCCCTCGTGAACGGCGCGGTGGTTGAATAGGGCGTCTGTATGACTCCGTCGATTTCAAAGACAACATAGAGCAAGGCCTGGCTGTCGGAGGCATTGGCGGACAGCGTGACGACGCCACTGACCACCGAGCCGTTGGCCGGCGCGGAGAGGAACGACGAGGGCAGGGCGTTGTCGACGATGAGGGTCCGGGTGTTCGTCTGGACGTTGCCCGCGTGGTCGGTCGCACGCAGTGTCAGGCTGTAGGAGGTGTTGCCCAGCACCCGCGTATCCCACGTGAAGTTGTAGGTGAAGCCCGAGTAGCCGGGCTGTGAGGCCACGAAGTTTCCGTTCAGGAGGAACTCCGCCAGGGCGACGCCCGAGAGGTTCTGGTCCGTCACCGTCCAGCCCAGATTGACGATGCCGCGCACGTAGTTCAGGGTCTGGGGCGTGTACGGGGGGGAGCCGGTCAGGATGATGGGGACGAAGTTGTCCACCAGGACGCTCACCGGGCTGGAGGTGCCCGACTCGTCATTCGCGTCGAAGGCCTGGGCCGTCAGCGTGCGTGGGCCGGAGGCCGTCGTCGTATTCCAGCTCACACTGAAGGGGGCCTGGGTGGCGGAGCCGATGAGCGTGGCCCCGTCGAAGAAGTCCACGCGCGTGACGCCCACGTCATCCGAGGCGTCCGCCGTGAGCGTGACAGTGCCACGCAGGAAGCTGCCCGGAGCCGGAGCGGTGAGCTCCACGGTGGGGGCCGTGAGGCTGGCGCACGCGTTGGAGGAGGCGCAGTCCAGGGGCGCACGCTCCTGCTGGACCGGTGCCTGGGTATTCTCCGGCAGGTCCTGACCCTCACCACAATTGATGGAAGCCATTGCGCCCACCCCGACCAGTGCGGCGACCAGGCCCCGGCCACTTCTCGAAACGATGCCCATGTGGATTCCCCCTTCGGGGTGTGGCGCTCGCATGGATTGGGAGCAACCACGGCATCGACATATCAAACAGCCCGCCTCGAAGGGGGCCTTGACAAGGAAGGACGGGTGCTGGGGGCTCAAAGCATGCCCCCCCAGTCCCGGGCTCCCTCAAGGCGCGGGGGCGGCCGCTTCGTTCACCAGGACATCATGGAAGTATGCATTCACATACCCCAGCGGACTGGGACTGCCGCTCGCGCAGGTGGGCAGGGCATGGGTCACCACCAACTCCTTGTTCGAGACTCCGGGAGCCTGGGTGTCCGCGACGGTGTAGGCGCCATGCACCTCCGGCTGGGTGTCCCGCTGGAACACGAAGCGGTCATTCACCGCGTCCCATTGGACCCGAAGCCTCACCTGTTCGCCCTGGTGAATCAGCCCCAGGTCCGCGGTGAAGAGCGAGCTGCGCTCCGTGCAGGACGCGTCCCTGCACCGCTCGATGGCCGCCTCCACCCGCAGCTCCTGCGAGCCCACGGGGTCTGTCGACCGGGAGACAATGCGGATGGCGGCTGTGATGTCATCGCGCGCACTGCCCCTGCCCGGAGTGGAGGCATTGAAGAAGTGGCCGGACAGCTCCGCCGTGCCGTGGGCGACTCCGAGTCTGGAGACCGAGCAACCCGTGCTTCTGGCGTTGTTCACGCGAACCTTCGCCTCGATGGCCGTCACCGCCGACGGCTGGGTGAAGCGCAGTCCGTACCGTCCGGCGCCCGTGTTGGAGCGGCTCATCAGCCGCAGGCGGGTGAAGGCCAGCTCACGAAGGGCCTGCTGCCGGCTTCCGCTCTCCTGGCTGGCCCACCGGGCCGGGTCGATGCCGCGCACCTTCGTCGCGCGAGGCGGGTTGGACTCCGTCGGGTTGAAGTTGTCGTAGGGCACCATCGGCTCGACGGCGTGGGCGGTCGCCGTGCCCCCGAGGAGCAGCGCGAGCACCGCGGACTTCAGATTCATTGCGCTCATGGGGACTCGAGCTCCTTCAGTTGGATGTAGTGGCGGACCCGGGCGTTGTCGCCCGTGTCCAGGTCCTTGCCTTCGGTCTCCAGGGTCATTCCGTTCTCATAGCCATTGAGGAAGCTCCCCATCAGCTCGAGCCCCATGAACCAATCATTGGGATTCGTCTCACCCTTCACCCGGCGGACCATTCCCGACCCCGCGAAGAAGCTGAAGTGGCCGTCCCGCTCGTCCACCGTCGTCCCGGCGCCCCCCTCGGGGATGGAGTCGTAGTGGTCATTGGGGCCGACATCCTCTTCCCAGATGGCCGACGTCATGTTCACCACCCCCGTGAAGTTCGCCGGCAGGTCAGGGAACTGCGTGGGATTGTCAGGGCCGGTGTGCACCAGCCAGTTCGGGTAGATGGTCTGGTCCTCGACGACGTTCAGGAAGGCGTTCTCCCGGAAGAAGCCATTCGCCGTCATGTGTACGCGGGGCGTGAACCAGTCCGCGCAGCAGCCGCTCTCCGTCTCCAAATCCGTGACCTGCTTCACCGCGTACTCCATCCGGTGCGGCTTGGCGGGGTTGTACTTCACGACATCCTTCACCCGCGTCAACGCCACGCTCACGTCCACCATCGCGTGGTCCGACAGGCATTGCTGGAAGAACTGCTGAGGGCTCTCCAGGAGGAAGCCGGAGTCGGGGTCGAAGTGCGGCTTCACGTCCGCCGTGGGCTCCTTGAGCAGGGCATAGGCGGGGAACTCCAGCGTGTCCTCGGCGGGGAACACCAGCACGTAGTCGAGGCGGTCCTTGGAGCCCAGCTCGTCCGTCACCAGGTCCGTGCACTGGCTGCTCAGCCACGTCCCGGTCGCCATCGGGTCCGGGCCGGACGAGGTGCGGGCCAGGTCCCGGGCTTCGGAGAACAGGGTGTTTGCCTTCTCGAACTCGGTGCGCTGGTTGATGGCCAGGAAGCTGGGGCCCACCATGTCTTGATAGGCCGGGAAGTTGGAGTCGGCCTGGGTGGCCTTGGGCCCCAGGGTGTTCATGTCCCCGAGCAAGAAGGCGGGGCGGTCCAGGCCGCTCGGCCAGGTGCCCTGGGGGAAGATGTCGTCGTCGCCGAGCAGGTACGGGAAGGTGTTGGCGTGCAGGGGCCCGCCCTTCCGCACCTGCTGAACGTAGGCCTTGATGTCGAAGAGCTGGTCCTCGCGGGCATCGGTGTCGGGGCCGGGGACGTTCTCTCCCGCGTTGACGTGGGTGCAGAACACGTCGACGAACTCGCCGTAGTCCGTCGCGGTGGAGACCCTGGATGCGCCGGTCTCTTCCATGACGATGACCGGCTCGGTCGCGGCGGGGGTGGCGATGCGAGCCCAGATGACGCCCTTGTCCTGGAGGCAGTCATTGCCGGTGCACATGTGCGAGGGGAAGTGGTGCACGCCTCCCTCGAGAATCTGCCGCGAGGACAACAGCACCAGGCCCGTGCTCTCGGTGGCCAGCTTGAGGACGTCGTCGTTCAGCTCCGTGACGGCCTGCATGGGCGGCAGCGACTCGATGGCGCGCAGCGCGTTGACCTTCTCGATGAGCTCGCCGCGCTCATGGGACATCCAGATTTCGGAGATGCAGGCGACCTCCTTCCTGAAAATCTTCGCGGCGACGGTGTCGATTTCTCCCGAGCCCCCGTCGCTGACCCAGAAGGTCGCATCGGGCATCTGCCCCACGTTCCACATCGTGAAGCTCAGGGGGATGGAGACGGGCTCCTTGAGCTCGAGCGTCTCCCAGGTGGAGGGCATGAAGTTGACGGGCGGCTGGTTCTTCACGTTGGGGAAGGTGCCGCCTCCCACCTTCTGCGTGGCGCCGGCCACCGAGAAGACGGTGCTCTGGAGGCCGAGGCCCAGCTTGCGGACGAGCGCCGACAGCGGCTCGCTGCCGACGATGGGCGGCACGCTCGAGCGCAGCTTCACGGCGAACTCGATGTGTACGCGGGACGGCTGCGCGCCCGGGGTCGCCACCGTGACGCTGGTGGCCCAGGCCTGGTTGGGGGCCGTCAGCGCCATCCATCCATTCGCGTTGTTGCCCATCCGCTGCGAGAGCGTGGTGTTTCCGTTCGGGCCGGTGGAGTAGCGAAGCTGGAGGTGACGGTCCTCGGAGCGGGGCATGTTCGCCCCGGCGACCTGGTTGATGGTGGCGTCGCGCTGGGCGTCGAGCCAGACGTCGATGATGCCGGAGGCGTCCAGGAAGTTCCCGTTGGCGTCCTTGGGTCGGGGCAGGCGCATGCCGATGAACAGCGTCTGCGAGTGGCAGGGGTTCGTCTGGACCGAGGGAATTCCCCCGGCATTGGGGACTCCGAAGTTGCACTCGTCCGAGGTGTATTCAGCGTTGTCGCTGACGAACAGGTAGAGCTCGCCGTTGGGGCCACCGTTCACGTAGTCCTGCAACGGGAACTTCTTGCCGTCGGCGTACTCCATCGGCGGAACCCAGCCGTCCACCGTGGGCTGGGTGCACGTCGCGCCGGGGGCGCAGTGGACCGCGGCGTTCTGGGGAGGAAGCCTCGTGACGTGGGGCGCCGCCAGGGCCCATGTGGGGACGAGACTGGCGAGAGCCAACAGGAATGCACCGCGTTGCATGAAACCTCCGGGTTGTGCCCCAGAGGAACGAAGGCGTTCGCGGATCTTCCCGCCTTCGATTCACGGCCCCGTTATTTGCGGCGCGACGGCGGGCGGCTCGCGGCCTCGGCGGCGGCCTCTCGCAGCTTGTCCTTCTTGCTCTTGCGCTTCCCCTTCACGCCGCCATTCACGTCCAGGGGCGGGGTGGGGACGTCGACGGGCTCGAACCCGGGGAGCTGCTCGCGCGCGAGGCGCAGCTGGTGGCGCCGCTCGATGAGCCGGAAGTGAGCCTGCGTGTCCGCGCTGATGAAGCTGATGGCCATGCCCGGCTCGCCGGCGCGGCCCGTGCGGCCAATCCGGTGCACGTAGTCCACGGGCGAGCGCGGCAGGTCGTAGTTCACGACCGCGGGGAGCTGCACGATGTCGATGCCGCGCGCGGCGACATCCGTGGCGACGAGGACCTGCACGCGCTTCGCCTTGAAGTCCGCGAGCGCGCGCGTGCGTGCTCCCTGGCTGAGCTCTCCGTGAAGGGGCGCCGCGGTGATGCCGGCGCGGTTGAGCTTCATCGCCACGTGCTCCGACCCATAGCGGCTGGCCACGAAGGTCAGGACGTGGGACCAGGCGTGCGTTTCCAGCAGGTGACGCAGCAGCATCGTCCGCCGGCCCGCGTCGACCTCGATGGCGCGCTGGACGACGAGGTCCGCGCCGGGCAGGGCTTCTGGCTGGATGTCGATGCGGGTGGGCTCGTGCAGCAACTGCTCGGCGAGCTTCCCCACCGCGGGCGGAAAGGTGGCGGAGAACAGTAGATTCTGGCGGCGCTTGGGGAGCAGGGCGAGCAGGCGCGTGAGCTCGTCGGCGAAGCCCAGCGAGAGGAGCTGGTCGGCCTCGTCGAGGACCAGGGTCTCCACGGTGGAGAGCCGGAGCGCGTTCTGGTCCACCAGGTCCAGCGCGCGGCCCGGCGTGGCCACGACGAGGTCCGCGCCTCCGCGCAGCGCCAGCATCTGGGGGTTGATGGAGACGCCGCCGACCGCGAGGCACGTCTTCAGGCGCCGGGGCAGATGGCGGCCGAGTTGCTCGACGGCATCGGCGATTTGCGCGGCGAGCTCGCGGGTGGGGACGACGATGAGGGCGCGGGTCCGCCGGGGATTGCCGCCAGGGCTCTGGGCCAGGGCCTCCAGGAGCGGCAGTACGAAGGCGGCGGTCTTCCCCGAGCCCGTCGGTGCCGACGCCCACACGTCACCGCCGCGCAGCACCGCCGGGATGGCCGCGCGTTGCACAGGGGTCGGGTCGAGGCAGTCGAGGTCGCTCATCGCGCGGACGAGCGCGTCCGAGAGACCGAGGGTGGAGAAGGTCATGGCGGCGCACCCTATCCCACCGTTGGGAACGCACCCGTCCGAAAGGGCGTCAAAGGAGGCGAGGTGGCACAGCGGCAGCCGCCCTGGCTGGCGGTGCTGGCGTGCCCACCGCAAGCGGAAAAGAGAGGGGCCGGTGTGAGATTCCGCTTCCTGGCGCGAACCATGGGGTGAAGGCGATGGACGCGTCACTCGCGCCCTCGCAACCTCTGGACCCTCGATGGCCGAACCTGACCGACATTCCCGCTTCCTCGCCCTCCTGGAGGCGCACCGGCGGATCCTCTACAAGGTCGCCCGCGTCTACGGCGGCCCTGGGGTGGAGCCAGACGACCTGGTCCAGGAGACCATCGCCCAGCTCTGGCAGTCGTTTCCCCGCTACGACGACCGGCTCCGGTTCTCGACCTGGATGTATCGGGTGGCGCTCAACGTGGCCATCTCCTTCCAGCGGAGGGAGGGGACGCGGAAGCGACATCTCGCGCCCGAGAGCCAGGAGATGCTGGAGGTGGCTCGGGACGTGGAGGGGCCTCCGTCGGAGGACCTCGCGCTCCTGTACCAGTGCATCGCCCGGCTCGATGACCTGAGCAAGGCCCTGGCGATGCTGTACCTGGATGGCCACGACCACGCGGACATCGCCGAGGTGCTCGGCATCAGCACCACCAATGTCTCGACGCGCATCGGCCGCCTGAAGGACCGGCTGCGCACGGACATGCGCAGCCTCTCAACCGACACGACGAAGGAGACCTGACGATGGAACTCGATGACTTCCAGAAGTGCTGGCAGGCGAATGACGCGCGGCTGGACGAGGTGATTCGCCTCAACCGACGGCTGCTGCGCGCGACGGAGCTGGAGGGGACGCGGACCATGATGGGGCGGCTGCGATGGTCACTGGGATTCGAGCTGGTGATGGGGCTGGTCAGTCTGGTCGCGCTGGGGGCCTTCATCGCGGCGAACGTGCGCGAGCCCCGGTTCGTCGTCCCCGCGCTCCTGGTTCATGGCGTGGCGCTCGTCCTCACGGCCGTCTCGGCCCGCCAGTGGCTGCGCGTGGGCGCGCTCGACTACGCCGCGCCCATCACCCAGCTCCAGGCCGGCGTGGAATCGTTGAGGGCTTCCACGGTCCGCACGACACAGTGGGTGCTGTGGCTGTCGCCGCTCCTGTGGACGCCGCTGCTCATCGTCGGGCTGCGAGGGCTTGTCGGGGTGGACGCCTATCGGGTGCTGGGGACAGGCTATCTGGCGGCGAACGTGCTCTTCGGGCTCGTGTTCCTGGCCATCATGGTGGTGGGCAGTCGATGGCTCACGAAGCGGCACACGGGGGCCGCGTGGCTCCAGCGACTGGCCCATGCCGTCGCGGGGACGAACCTGAACGTGGCGCGCGAGCAACTCGCCCGCCTCGCGGCCTTCGAGGCGTCGCCGCGAAGCATCGAGAAGTAGCCGGGTCTCCTGTGCGCACTGCCCACAGGGGCGACAGGTCGCACGGCGAGCGCTCCTCCTTTTCCACGGGCGCCCGGGGAGTGGATTATCGTCCCGCGCGCACGGGTCGTCGGTCGACCCGGAATGGGGGTCGTCGCGGTGCGCAAGGTGCAGATCATCGCCGTGGTGGTCGTGGTCGTCGGGTTCGTCGGCGCGGGCCTCGCGTCCGTGCTCAACCAGGCGCTCGGCGTCGGCAGGCTGCACGTCTTGACGGTGGCAGGCAGCGCCGTGGAGCTCGCCGTGGACGGGAAGCCGACGCCGGAGCTGAGCAAGGACGATGACCACCTCGTCTTCGAGGTCAGTCGCGGCCCTCACAAGGTGAAGCTGACGGACCCCACGTCCGGCACCGTCATCCACTACTCCGTCGACGTCCCCTACGGCTTCGCGGAGCTCCTCCTGCCGACACGCGAGGACCAGTGCTTCCTCCGCTTCGACATGACGGAGGCCGCCTACGGTCGGAGGAGCGCTGATTCCGAGCAGGTGTTGCCGCGGGTGACGGACCGGTATCAGAACACCAACGAACCCATCAGCATCCCCAGCCACACGTACTACACCCACGGCGAGCTGCCCGAAACGGTCAGGTCCTCCGAGAAGGCCTTCCTGCTGCGCGACACGCCCTGTGCCTTCGCGGGTGAGGGCGCCAACGAGGGATTGCAGCGCCTGGCGCTGTCTGAACGGGCGGATGAGTTGTTCACGGACCCTGACGCGCTGCTCGCCAACGACGCCGAGGAATAGCGGGACGGGCTGAAAGGTCTTCGAGTGGCGCTGGAGGTGCGCCGCGCGGGAGGGACGACCAGAAAACCGGGAGCCCTTCGTATGACAGGTACACCATGCGTACCTTCCCATCTCCTGCTGTGAGCGGAGTGCTGCCTCCGTTGTCCCGTGAAGCGGTTCCCGGCCCACGCCAGTCTCTCGGGGCCGAGGGCATCCTCCGGCGGTATCTCCCTCTCCTCCTGAGCGGCTTCGCGCTCCTCCTGGGACTGGTCCCCGCCGAGGCGTGGGCCACGTGTTATCCGTCTGGAGCGACCCAGGAGTGCAGCAAGGGGACCTGCCAGGGCACCCGTACCTGTGACGACTACTGGGGGCCGTGCGAATACGACGGTTCGTCCACCACCGCCTGCTCCGTGTGTGGACGCTCGGGCACTCGTTTCTGCTCCGAAACCGGCAATGTCATCGGGACCTCCTGCACGGCCTATCGGGCCCAGGACGACATCTGCAACGGGTGTGACGACGACGGCGACGGACAGATTGACGAAGACTATGTCCCCACCATCCTCTGTGACGCCCAGCAGAACGGGTGCTTCGGCAAGCTCCACTGCGTGAGCGGACAGCTCGTCTGCAAGGTCCAGGTGGGGACCCAGTATCTCTCCTGCGCGGATGACTGCAGCGGCTACTCGGCGAAGCGGTGGTGCCGGGAGAATGGCACCGTGGGGCCCTGTACTCGTGACACGCCCACCGCGGAGCTCTGCAACGGATGTGACGATGACCAGGACGGCGTCGTCAACAATGCCCCCGGCCAGGGTACGAACACCCTCACGCGTGAATGTGTGGGCCCCGGAGGCGCGTGCCCTGGTTCCACGGAGGCCTGTGCGACGGGCTCCTGGTCCGGCGTCTGCAATGCCCCTCCCGAGGCGTGCAACGGCCTGGACGATGACTGTGATGGGACCATCGACGAGAGCAACATCTGCCGCAGTGACCTGGGCTCCTGCTCCTGCACGCCGACGAGCTGCGCGGTCCAGGGCAGGAACTGCGGCTCCATCCCGGATGGCTGCGGCGGGACGCTGAGCTGCGGTGCCTGCGGCGCCGGGCAGATCTGCAACAACAACGTGTGCGTGGGGGCGTGCGCGCCCAGGACGTGTGCTCAGCAGGCCGTGGACTGCGGCGTCATCACGGACACTTGCGGTGGGACGCTGGATTGCGGCCCCTGCGGGATGAGCCAGGGCGGGTAGCGGAACCCGCGTCGGAAGACGCGCGGATTCAGGCTGCCTTCAACGTGTTCCAGACCATTCAGGCCGTAGGTCCAATCCGGGTCCAAAGGACTCGCAAGGAAGTGGCAATGAAGCGCTTCACGTCGATGCTTGTGTTGAGCGTCTCCCTGCTCCACGGCGCGGGAGGTTGTGGGTCATCCCAGCAGAGCCCTGCCTCGGAAGCCGAGCTGGGACAGTCGCGAGAGCGGGTGCTCAATGATGACCCGCTCGTCATTCCGCCCTTCTCCATGATGCACACGGAGACGAAGTCCACCGGCACCACGCCAGGGCAGGTGGACGCGAACTTCAACGTCACCTCGGACGGCGCGGCGTCCTATGGCTTCCCGCTCTGGGTGCCTCAGGGCCGCGCGGGCCTTGAGCCGAAGTTGTCGCTCGGTTACCACAGCCGCGCGGGCAATGGGCTGGTGGGCGTGGGCTGGGCGGTCAACGGCTTCTCGCAGGTCATGCGCTGCCGGAAGACCTTTGCCCAGGACGGGCTGACGGCCCCGGTGCGCTTCCTCCCGGAGGACGCCTTCTGTCTGGATGGCAAGCGACTGGTGGTTGTCGCCAGCAGCGGCTCGCTCATCGAGTACCGGACGGAGGTGGAGTCGTTCTCCAAGGTGCTCGCCCACATCGATGGCACGGGGGCTCCCGACTACTTCGAGGTGTACTCGAAGGATGGTCGCATCCTGTCCTACGGCAAGCACGCCACCACCTTCTCCCGTCTGGAGGGGCAGCGGATGAGCTTCACGACGGACCCGGCGACCGGGGTGGTGTCTCAGGGCCCCGACACCACCGTCCGGTTGAGCTGGGCGTTGTCCGAGGTCCGCGACCGCGCCGGCAATGATTTGCGCATCCGCTACGTGCTGGATGGCAACGCGAGCAGTGGCTACGAGCACGTGCCCGACCGCATCGACTACACGGGCCACGCGAGCGACACCACGGACAACCTCCGCCGTCGCAGCGTGCGCTTCGTCTATCCGGTGGCGGCCCGTCCGGACTCGGAGGTGCGCTTCGTGTCGGGCTTGAAGCTGCGCGCGTCCAAGCGGCTGTCGCGCATCGAGATGTATGGACCTGGCCTGGCCTCGACGCCCACGACGCGCAATGACGTGCTGCTTCGCGCCTACGAGCTGAGCTACCGCGTCGCCCGCGTCACCCGCAGGAGCTTGCTTGATCGCGTGTTCGAATGTGACGGCCAGGGCATCTGCCGGGACCCGGTGGAGCTCAGCTACACGGAGGGCGTGGACTGCAGCGCCAGCCCGGACAACGACTGTGATGACCCCGTCGTCCAGTTGCGTGACTTCCAGGCCGTGACGGCCACGGAGCTCGTGGGTGGCAACTACGTCCCCATCCGCGACGTCAAGACGCTGGGGGCTCCGGACGCCACCCTGGGTGGGCAGATCATTCCGGGCGTCCAGGACTTCTGGACGCTCCACACGCTGGATATCAACGGCGACGGACGGGATGACCTGCTCTACCGCCGCAACGACCAGGCCCGCATCATCTCGGACCCCGTTTATGGCAACACGGTCAGCCTGGGTGACTCTGTCTGGTACTACCGTCTGGCCGCCAGCGCGGGCGTCTTCGGCCCCCCCATCAACGCCCAGCTCCCCCTGTCCAAGACGGGCAATGGCGACGACGACCTGCGCATCGTCGACATGAACGGCGACGGCGTGTCGGAGGTCGTCGCGCTCCAGCGCGCGGACGCCAGCGGACAGAACGGCTACTACCAGTTGTATCGCTTCAACGGCTCGGCGTTCGAGGCGGCCAACATCCAGGCGGCGGAGACGTTCCAGTTCTGGTGGGAGGCCGCGACGTCCACGACCCCCGTCCGCGTCCCGGTGATGCAGGTTGCGGACATGAACGGTGACGGCCTGCCGGAGCTGTTCCGCTCCACCAAGTCCCCGCAGCCCTTTGACTGGGGCTACCGGATGAACCAGGGCGGGTTCGTGCTGTCGGCGTACACGCAGGTGCCGCTGCGCTCGGGCGTGGACCACGCGGGTTACACCGTCGACGTGGACGGCGATGGCAGCACCGAGGTGCTGGTGCGCACCGCCGACACCCGTACGGACGACGACTTCTCCGCGCAGTACCTCGCGGTGGGCGTGGGGGCGGCGGCTGCATACCGGTACGCCGACGCCGGGCTGTCCGCGGTGCCGGTGGCGTCCTCGCCTTCGCTCAACTGGCGCTGGCACTACAACAGGACCTGGTTCGTGGACATCAACGGCGACGGCCTCGCGGATGCGGTGAGCAGCCGGAGGGACCGCGACACCGACTCGCACGGGACGCTCTACGGCGACCTGCTCATCTCCATCAACACGGGCAACGGCTTCATGCCGCCCGTGGCGCAGAACCTGGACGCGAGGCACGAGCTGAGCCCCTCGTGGATTCGCCCCAATCCTCGCGGCCTGGACCCCGGCGTGCGGGTGATGGACTTCGACCGCGACGGTCGGCAGGACCTGCTGGTGACGGACGCGGGGGACTACAGCGGCCGAACGGAGACCCGCGCGAAGGTGTGGGTGCTGCTGGGCCGGGATGACCACTTCGAGCCGCGGGAGCTGGACATCCCCGTGGGCCACTCGACGGGAGGCACCTCCGTCGCGAAGCCCTTCGGCTACGGGCAGCGCTTCTCCCAGGTCTTCGACGCGAACGGAGACGGCCTCGCCGACATCATCCAGGTGGAGGACGACCTCTCGGTCCCCGTGGCGCAGCAGAAGGCCTACGGCGTGCTCCGCGTGTACCTGCGCCAGGGCGAGCTGCCGGACGCGCTGACGGCCGTCCGGGTGGGCAAGCATGGCAAGGCCGTGACGGCGCGCTACCAGCACTTCCTGCAGCAGCCGGCCGCGTCGGGACAGCCGCGCATCCACACCCCCGGCACCTGCGTCTACCCGCAGCAGTGTCCGCGCAACATGTGGGTCGTCGTCGAGTCGGGCGTCGACGACGGGACGCGCACCAGCAACTTCAACAAGTTCTTCTACGCCTATGAGGCCGCTCGCACGGACGTCCAGGGCCATGGCTGGCAGGGCTTCGGCAAGCGCACGCTCATCAACCGGCAGACGAACGCCACGACGGTGACCACCTATGACAACCAGTCGCGGACCAGCGGCCTGTACCTGCGCTCGTTCATTCCCGCGACGGAGGCGACGGCGCTGACGCTCGCCACGGGCGTCCGGCACGAGCACCAGCGCGGCCACCTCTACACGGTGGCGACCAGCGCGGGAGGCCGGCCCTTCCTCTACGCGAACCAGGTGACGGACGAGTATCGGGAAGGCACGGGGACGACGCTGCCCCTGACGCGCCGCAGCCGGCAGCTGCAAGCGCAGGACGCGCACGGCAACGCCACCACGACCGACCAGTTCGATGACGAGGTGCTGGCGGGGGCGCTCACCGGGCGCTCCTGGCACACCAAGACGGAGGTGCCCATCATCGACAACCTCGTGGCGAACTGGCTCATGGGCCTGCCTCGCCGGGTGGTGGTGACGAGCACCACCGCCGACCTGCGCACCCAGACGCGGGTGCTGACGCACGAGTACGACAGCCGGGGCCTGCTGCTGCAGACCGTGATGGAGCCGACGGGCGGCGCGGACGTGACGTTGACCACCCTGTACGGACGGGATGCCTTCGGACTGGTGGAGCAGGTGTCGCGCACCGGTTCGGGCACGACGCGTGTGGAGCGCACGCATTACGACGCGGTGGAGCACCTGCTTCCGGCCACCACCTTCAACGCCCAGGGGCACCGCAATCGCATGGCCTATCACCCCGGGCTTGGGATTCCGCTGGTCATCGAGGACTCCAACGGGTTGCTCACCCATCACCGCTACGACGGCTTCGGACGGCTTCGCAGCACCGTCGCGCCGTCGGGTGAGACGGAGCTCGTCAACTACGGCGCGGACTCCCTGGGCTGGCTGAAGGTCACCACGCAGGTGGTGGGCGGTCAGCAGACGGCCGTCACCGCCGACAACCTCGGCCGCGAGATTCGCCGTGACACGCGGGGCTTCGACAACCGCATCGTCACCGTGCTGAGCAGCTACGACGCGCTGGGCCGCAAGGTGAACGTGTCGAGGCCGTACTCCGGGGTGGCCCCGGTGCGCTACTCGGTGGCCACGTATGACCTGATGGACCGTCCGCTGAGCCTCACCGCGCCGGAAGGGGGCGCCGTCACCTATACGTACGACGGCCGCAAGACGACGCGCCTGGACGAGCGAAACAACAAGACGACCACGGAGTCCAACGCCATCGGTCAGCTCGTGGCCAGCAGTGCCTATGAAGCCACCGGACGGGAGCTGCGGACGACGTATGCCTTCGGCCCCTTCGGCGTGCTTCGCCAGGTGACCGACTCCGCGGGCAACTCGGTCGTGCTCGAGCACGACGTGCTGGGCCGCAGGACGCAGGTGACGGACCCCGACTCGGGCGTGAGCACCACCCTCTACAACGCCTTCGGCGACCCGCGTCTGGAGACGGATGGGAAGGGCGGACAGACGGTCTATGACGAGTACGACGCGCTGGGACGCCAGAAGCGGGTGACGACGCCGGATGGCCAGTACGCCCTGGAGTGGGACACCTCGCTCAAGGGGGCGATTACCAGCTCCACCAGCCCGGACGGTGTCACCGTCGCGCACCTCTACAACGTCAAGGGCCAGCTGGAGCAGAGCACCTGGAACATCGAGGGCTCCGCCTACGCCGTCAACCGCACCTATGACGCGAACGGGCGGCTGGCCACGGTGCAGTACCCGCAGGCGGGCGCCCGGCGCCTCTCCGTGGTCCATTCCTATTCGGACTACGGCTTCCTGAAGGAGGTCCGTTCCCCCACCGAGCCCAAGGCGTACTGGACGGCGCAGGGGTACGACGACCTGGGGCAGCTCACGCAGGAGCAGTTGGGCAACGACGTGGTGACGCACCGCCGTCACGACCCCAGGGGCCGGCTGCGCTTCATCGACTCGAAGCGCGGCGCCACCGCGCTCCAGGGCCTGGCCTACGAGTGGGACCTGGAGGGCAACCTCCTCAACCGCAACGACGTGCTCTCCAGGACGACGGAGGACTTCGAGTACGACACCCTGGACCGGCTCAAGAAGTGGACCGTGTTCCAGAACTGCCGCCGCTCCGCCCTGGAGTACCACTACGACGACCTGGGCAACCTGCTGGAGCGCCGCGTGCTGGAAGGCACCGGGACGGCGACCACCAGCACGTATACCGGCCCGGGAGCGGGGCCCCACGCGGTGAAGCAGACGCAGGCGGGAGCCTACGGTTACGACGCGAACGGCAACCAGGTGAGCGCGCCGAGCCGGGCGGTGACCTACACCGCGTTCGACCTGCCCCGGCGCATCACTGGCGCGGGCCGCGAGGTGAGCTTCAAGTACGACGGTGGCCAGGGGCGCGTGCTCAAGCGCAGCAGCCTGGGCGGTGTCACGACGTACGTGGGGGGCCTCTACGAGAAGCGTCAGCAGGGCGGCCAGACGCAGCATGTCTTCCATGTGTCGGGCGGCCCGCGCACCGTCGCGCAGGTCGTCTGGACGGACGGCGGCGCGGACCAGACGCTGTACCTGCTGGGCGACCACCTGGGCTCCACCGAGCGCGTGGTGGATGCCCTGGGCAACGTGCTCGACGGGGAGCGGATGAAGTTCGAGCCCTTTGGCGCCGGACGGATGCCGCACGCGCTGCCCGTGGCGGCGTCGGTGGGAACCAGCTCGGTGAAGAAGGGCTTCACGGGACACGAGGCCGATGACGAGTTCGGCCTGGTGAACATGGGCGGGCGTATCTACGACCCGGAGACGGCGCGCTTCCTCACGCCGGACCCCTTCGTCCAGTTCCCGCATGACGGTCAGTCCTACAACCGCTACGCCTACACGCTGAACAACCCGCTCCGGTGGACGGACCCGACGGGCTTCCAGGCGCAGGGGGATGACCTGCCGGATGGAGGCGAGACGATTGTCCGGGCGCCGCGATACCAGCCGCCGAACCTGGAGGCGGGCGCGGGCGCGGCGGAGTGGGGGGGGCCTCCGGCGGAGCTGTCTCGTTCCGCGGACCAGAACGGCACCAGCAGCCTGGAGGCACAGCACAAGGCCCTGGTCCGGCAGCAGCCCGGCAACCTGCCGCGCTACATGGCCCAGCACGGTCTGTCCCAGCCCACGCTGGGGACGTACTACGGCACCGAGCACGAATGGCAGATGGCGCGGTTCGAGCACTACCGGCGCATGACAGGCGAGGTGGTGAAGGTCGGCCTGGAGTTCGTGGCCGTGGACCTGCTGACGCGCGGCGTGGGTCGGGTGGCGAAGTTCGCCTTCCGGGCCGCCATCGTCGACGGAGCCATGGCGCTGCGGATGGCTGGCTCCAGCACGACCTCCTATGCCCGGGCCATCATGTTGGGCGGAGGCTGCTTCGTCGCGGGCACACCGGTGCTCGCGCTCGCGGGGCCGGTGCCCATCGAGGAGGTCCGAGAGGGAGACTGGGTCTGGGCATGGGACGAGGAGACGCAGGAGCCCGGCTGGCACCAGGTGTCACGCACCTTCGTCAAGCCGGACCGGGCCGTGCTGCTGCTGGAGCTCATCTCCGAGGACGCCGGGTCGCTGGAGGCGCTGGGCGTCACCGCCGAGCATCCCTTCTGGGTCCAGGGCCGGGGCTGGACCCAGGCGCAGATGCTGGCGCCGGGGGACGCGCTGCAGACGGTGGCGGGCAATCCCATCCGGGTCCACTCGCTCCAGTCGCTGCCGGGGCCGGAGACCGTCTACAACTTCGAGGTCGAGCACGCGCACACCTACTTCGTGGGCGAGCTGTCCACCTGGGTTCACAACATCTCGTCGATTGCCGCCAGCCGGGTGGCCCTCAACGAGCTGCCCGAGAGCGTCCTGTACCGCATCTCCAAGGGCGGTTTCGGCAGCCCCAGGAATCCGCGCCCGCCCACGCTCGCGGAGTTCAATCCCCGAATCTACGAGCTGTCCGCCGGGGAGCTGTCGGGGCGCATCGCCACGCGACTGCACCCGACGAATGACATCCAGCGGGGGGGCATCCTGAAGATGAGCAACGACGACCTGATCATGTTCCGGCTCGACGACCCCATCAGCGCCAGCGGGGCGAAGGGTGGATTGAGCCTGTCGGGTGGCCACCACCGGACGGAGGAAATCATCCGGCGCGTGCAGAGTGGTGAAATGGACCCTGGAACCATGGTCAAAGTCCTGCTTCATGACTGACCTCGCCTCACTGAAGAACGGCGCGGAGGCCGAGCTGCTGGGGGCCCGTGATTCGGGCCACCTGGACGACCTCCGCGCGCGGATCGCTGATTGGCCGCCCGCGCTCAGGGCGGCCTATGGCCCGGTTCTGGTCGCACTGGGAAGCCCGCCCCTGTCCGAGGAAGGTGGGGTGCGGGGCCTTCCCGGGGCGTCGGAGCGCCAGGGCGCGTGCAGGTTGGCGTTGCTGGCGATGTACGTGGACACGGGCACTCCGCGCTGGTCCAGCGGGCTGCTCGACAAGGTCCTCGACGCGGTGCTCGCCGTTCCCGGGGGCACCTGCGATGACTTCCTGCTGGCGCTGTGGCGGATGTGTGACGTGCCCTCGTTTCCGCTCACCGTGGTGGGCGTCCGGTTCATCCGTGATGTCGTCCGCGCCCTGTTGATCCGGCAGCGCCGAGGGATGCCCGTCGACCTGCGGTGGCTGACGCCGCTCGGGACGGGGCTGACGCCGGCGCGGGCGTGCTTCAGCTACCTGGTGCTCGCCCTGAAGCCGGAGTGGTTCACGGATGCGCTGGAGCAGTCCTTCCGGGGCGCGGTGAAGGACCCAGAGGTCCTGGAGGAAGTCTTCCCTCCGGGGCCCTGAGGCCCTCGCGGCAGGGGGCTCCTCCACGAAGGTGCGGGACCGTACGGCGGTGCACCCTCTCCGCGCTCTGTCCGAGGGGCCCGTCAGCGGCCCTCCCTGCCTCCCCGTGCCCGCTCGCCTGCCCGTAACGGGTGCTCGACTTCGCCCAGGCTCCCCGAGATGATGGCCGCTCGCCCTCATCGAGCACCATGGAATCCCCCAGAGCTGAAAGGCCTCGTCGGCGGTGGGCTCGAATCGTCGCGGGCGCGCTCCTGCTGCTCATCGTGCTCCCCGCGCTCGCGCTGCTCACGGCGTGGGTGGTGCTGCACAACCTCGACCGCCCCTGGGTGAAGCAGCGCCTCCTCCCCAGGGTGGAAGCGGCCACGGGGTTGCAACTGGACTACCAGACGGCCCACGTCGCCATCCTGTCGGGGCTGCGACTCGAAGGATTGGTGGTGCGGACGCCGGCGCCGTTTCAAGGCCTGGCGCCCGAGCTGCTGCGCGTCGGCACGCTGGAGGCGCGGTGGTCGCCGGGCTCGCTCCTCGGTGGGAAGACCCTGGTGGAGCGGGTGGCCCTGCGGGACGTGGCCGTCGTCCTGGTGGCTGACGACGCGGGACCCACGTCCCTCACGCTCCTGACGCAGCCCGAGGCAACCCCGGAGCCCCTGCCCACTGAAGCACCCCTCGGAACCTCCCAACAGCTCGCTTCCTTCCTGGCTTCGGCGCCTCCCGTCGCGAAGGTCGAGGTGTCGGGCGTGTCCGTGACCTATGTCCGCGTCAGGAGCGGCGAGGTCGTGGACCGTTGGTCCTTGCGCGGGCTCGCGGCCGTGCTCGACCTGAATGAGCAGGACGGAAGATGGAAGGTCTTCGCGAAGCTGGGCGAGGCCGGTGCTCCGCTGCCCCTGGAGTTGAGCCGTGAAGGCCCCGCCGCTCCCACGGGTGTGGCCGCGCTGGAGCTGGCCCTGTCGGTGGAGGCAGGGGCCGAGGCCGCTCGCGCCCAGGTGGACCTGGATGTCACGCGGCAGACCTTCGATTCACGGTTCACCGTTCGCACCCTGCTGCATGGCGCGGTGTCGGCGCGGTTCGATGCCGAGAAGCGGCACAGCATCATCGAGTTGGAGCGCACCCGACTGACCGACAGCGCGCAGGTGGAAGTCCTGGCGGTGCTGCCGGATGCGGCGGACCTGCCCGTGGTCGTGACGCGGGCCCTGGCGGATGTGGACCTCGGACGGTTGTCGCAGGCGATTCCCGCCGAGTGGCGACCCGCCACCCTCGAACGCGGCAAGGCACACCTGGATGCGCGGGACGTCACGCTGGGCGCGATGCCGACCCTGGGCACCCAGGGCAAGCTCGGGCTCGACGTCGACGTCACCTCGCTCCGGATGGCCCAGGACGCGCTTCACGTGGCGCTCGGAGATGGACGCGTCTCCCTGGTCGCGACGCCCGATTCGAAGCAGGGGCTGTCCGCTCAACTGACCTTCGCGCTGCGGGGGCTGGCGGTCGACGGGCCCACCACGTTGCGAGTCCCGAAGGCCCAGGGCGAGCTGAAGGGACACCAACTGCGGCCGGAGCCCTCGTCTCCGCTCATGGTCGCGGGGGACGCGACGCTGTCCGCCACGGTGGATGCGCTGGACGTCCGTGCCTCGGGTGTCCACGCGAAGGCCGAACGGATGGGCTTCCAGCTCCGAGCCCCGTTGGCCAAAGAGCCGCCCTTCGCGTTGAGCGCGGACCTGCCCGTGGGCGCGCTCCAGGTCGTCATGGCGGATGGCCGCGAGGTGCTGAACGGCCCCGTGCACCTGAAGCTGGACGCGTCGGAGGTGTTCCCGCTGCCCGACGAGCCGGGGCGCAGCCGGGCCCGTGCCCGCGTGACGCTCGATGTCGGTGCGGTGCATGCGTCCCTGGATGCCACCAAGGGAACGGACGATGTGGCGTACACCCTGGCCCTCAAGACGCCGGACCTCGTCATCGCGCGGCCCTTCATCCCCAACGACATCGCCGCGCGTCTGGGGTGGAAGGACCTGGGCGTGGACCTGACGTCCAAGGGCACGGTGACGGCGCTCTTTTCTCCCTCGCCTCGCCTGGACCACCGGACGGAGCTGCGCGTGCAGCGGCCGGTCTGGGACGACGTGACGGCCAGCAACATCGCCCTCGTGCTCAACTCGCGGGGAGATGCGTGGCGACACAAGGGCGAACTGGACGCGCGGGTCGAAGGGCTGCGCGCCGGTGAGCTCGAGGTGGGGACCCGGCACCAGTTCATGACCCTGGACCTGGACCGCCGGAAGCCGGCGCTCCGGTTGGTCGTCACCAGCAAGGAAGGGCTCAAGGGCGGGGCGGATGTCGCACTGTCCTTCGACCGGAAGGCCCGTGCGCTTCGCGGCGATGTGACGGCGGACCTTCCGCCCCTGGGTCCCCTGTCAAAGCTCCTGGCCCGGTTCCATGTGCCCGCGGCGGTGGATGCCTCGAAGTTCGCGCTGAAGCTCGACGTGCACGGCACCCTGTTCGGCGTCTTCAAGGACATCACCTCCGAGGGAGAGGTGCGGCTGATGCCTCCTCCGCTGCGGGGCGTGGGCTTCGAGGGGAAGGCCGTGGTGGACGCGCTCGGCATCCGCTGGCGAGAGGATGCCCTCTCCATCAACCTTCCCGCGGCGCGCTGGGTCGTCGAGTCGCGCATCGATGGACCTCGCCGGAGCGTCCACGGCGACCTGACCGCGGAGAAGCTCACGGTCGGCCTGCGGGACCGTCGGTTCACCTTCGCGGACCTGTCCCACGACGCCACCTTCACCTTCTCCGACCAGTGGGAGGCGGACGAAATCGAGGTGAAGCAGAACCTGAAGGCGCGCACGCTCGAGCAGAAGCCGGCGCTGCCCTATCCGGTGCAGGACCTGACGTTGTCGTTCACCGCGCGCCGCAAGGCCTCGGGCGTCATCCATGTCCCCGACCTGTTCCTGTCCAATGGTGGGACGAGCACCGAGCTCAAGGTGAGAGGCAGGCTGGACCTCAGCGAGGAGCGCCGACGCCTGGCGCTGCGGGGACAACTGTCGCAGGACCTGTCCAAGCTCGCTCAGCCCGGTCGCCTGGAGAGCAGCGGCAAGGTCGCGGTCGAGTTCCGGGTGGCGTCTCCCGACCTCGTGGCCTTCCGGACCTTCTCCAGCCTGCTGTTCCAGAACGTGAATGTCCGATTGCCCGAGCAGGGAATCGCCGTCGAGGCGCTCGATGGCAACGTCCCGCTCACGGAGAACTTCCAGTTCACCGAGGGCCAGGTGCGGCTCCTGGACGACATCGACGTGAACCCGTACCCGATGCTGCGGTTCGCCGACCAGCACCCCTTGCTCTCGCGCAGCGGGTTCGTGTCGGTGGCCAGCATCACCACGCCGCAGGTCTCCATCTCACCGCTGGCGGGCAACCTGGCCATCAACCAGCACGTGGTCTCCATGACCCAATTGGAGATGGGCGTGCGCGGCGGGCGCATCACCGGACAGTGGCTCCTGGACTGGCAGGGAGCGCAGTCGACGCTGGAGGCGCGCGTGCGGGCCACTGGCGTGAAGTCCTCGCACGGCGAGCCCTTCGACGGAAATGCCGCCATGGTCATCTCCGCCAAGGACCGCAGCATCAACGGCCGCGCGGAAATCCTGCGCATCGGCAACCGGCACCTGCTCGACCTGCTCGACCTGGAGGACCCTCGCCACGTGGACCCCGCCACCAACCGGGTCCGCTATGCCTTGAGCCTGGGCTATCCGGAGCACGTGCGCGTGAGCTTCAACCACGGCTTTGGCAGCCTGAGCATCACCATGGGCGGTCTGGCCAAGCTGCTCAGCATCAACGACATCCGGGGCATTCCGATGGGGCCCATCGTCGATCAGCTCATCAAATCCGTTCCCTCCCTGGAGGCCACGCCATGAAACACCGCGGGTTGCTGCTGGTGGCCGCGCTGGCCGCTCCCGGGTGCATCAGCGCCCCGGAAATCGTCATGGTGGACCGCGCGACGGCGCTCGAGGAGCAGGCCTCGGGCTCGTTCAAGGACGTGGAGCAGCGGCTCGCGCGCGCGGGCATGAGTCCGACGCCGGTGCCGCTCACGCCCAACCAACTGGAGGAGCTGGGCATCCAGCCCACGCCCCTGGTGGAGAACCTGGGCAGGACGCAGGCGGACCGCGTCGACGAGTTGCTGCGGCGCCACTGCGTGGGGGAGGGGAAGGACGGGCTCCTCGTGGACACCCGTCGTCGCTGTCAGGCGGGGCGTCTGACGTCCGACGACGTCGCGCTGATGGAGCGGGTGAACCGGTCTCGGCTCCAGCTCTGGAAGTGGATGCGGACCGTGCGCCCGGCGGTGACAGAAGAGGCGCTGCGCCAGAGCTGGCATCAGATGCACGCGGAGGGCGTGGTCTGTGGTGGCTGGGTGGAGGCCGCTGACGGTACCTGGGGAGAGAAGAAGTGCTGACGCCCCAGGGGCGGTGCTTGCTGGTGCTGGCCCTGCTCGTCGCGAGCGGCGCGAGCGCGCAGGATGACGAGAACGACGGCGGTGTGCGCATGCCGACGCGGCTCACCGTGGGCGTGGGTGACCAGTTCCTCGGGCAGTTGGGGCCCGATGAGAACACGTTGATCTTCGCGTCCAACCGCAACATCGCGACCGAGCTCTACACGCAAGACCTGGAGAAGGGCCGCGAGCGCCGCCTCTTCGACGAAGGCGCCGAGGTGACGTGGCCGCGCGTCAGCCCCGACGGGAAACAGCTGCTCTACATCTCGTTCCGGAATCAGGCCGGCGGCCAGTTGTGTGTGCGGGATTTGCCCGGCACGGAGGAGCGCCGCTGCCTCGACGAAGAGGCCAACGCGCTGCAGGCGGAGTGGATTGATTCGTCACACATCGCGCTGGTGAGCCGCGCCACCATCCAGGGAGACCTGCGGTTGTCGCGGGTGGAGCTGGGGCGCGAGTGGAGCGTGAAGACGCTGCTCGAGCGCAACCTGACCAGCCCCACGCTCACGCCCGATGGGCGCTGGCTGGTGTATGTCCCCGTCGAGCGCTCCGTGACGCAGGTGGGCCCTGGCTTCGCCGCGCGCGCCGCCACCCACCTGGAGGCGCTGCGGTTGGACGTCCCAGGCGCGACTCCCATCGCGATGGACCTGGACCTGCCGGGACAGACCGGGCAGCCGGTGTTCTCGCGCGATGGGCGCTTCCTGTACGTGGTGCAGTTCTTCACCGACTCCACCGGGGATGGGATGATTGATGCCAGCGACACCGGGGTGCTGTTCCGGGTGCCGTTCGAGGTGGAGCGCGATGACGCGCCCGCGCTGGCCGCCGCCGCCAGTCCGACCCAGCTCACCAGCGCGTCCTGGAACTGCCAGTACCCCGCGCCCGCGTCCGCGTCCCTCATCGCGACCTGTTCACGCGCGCAGTCGCTGGATGTGTATCAACTGCCACTGGATGGGCAGGTCCCCAGCACATGGGATGTGCCTCAGCTCAACGAGGAGCTGAAGATGGTCGGCAGGCGCGCCGACCAGCTCCTGCTCTACCGCCACCGCCTGTTGCTCGAGGCCCGGCCCAAGGTGCGCCGTTTGTTGATGATGCGCTTGAGCCGGCTCCATCTGGACTCCGAGGACTTTGGCGCGGCGGAGTTCTACGCCGACCAGATGCGGCGGGTGAGTGACCCCGCCACCACGGGCCTGGAGGAGCCGCTGCGAATCCTCATCGACCATCGGCGCGCGCTGAAGGAGCGCGAGCGCGGTCGCATGGTGGAGGAGCTGAGCGACGCGGAACGCAAACGCATGGCCGCGCTGGCGCCAGCCGTCGCGCCCAGTCCGCCCACCGAGGTCCTCCAGCACGTCGTGCGCAGTGAGCTGGCGGAGTCCGCGGGGGACTTCTCGCTGGCCCGTCAGGAGCTGGAGTCGGCCCAGGCGCGGATTGTCGACACCACGCCCCGCGGGGTGCTGGAGGCCTGGTACGCCCAGGCGGACGCGCTGTACCGCAAGCTCGATGACCGGGAGGCCCTGGTCGAAGCGGGACGCCGGCTCTCCATGCACAAGGTCTTCCCGGCGGATGACCAGCTGGACTTCGCGCGCGCCGCCGTCAGCGCCCTGTACCGGGGGCGCCCCTATGCGGAGGCGGATGCCGCCATGGCCCAGGCCCTGGCCTCCGCCCCGGCTGGCTCCGCCTACGCGTTCGCCCTGGAGCTGGGGCGACACGTCAACGCGGTGCACGACGAGCGGCCTCCTCGCCCCGTGCGGGATGCGTTGATGGCGTTCTATCGCCAGCAGCAGGACCCCTTGCGCCGACGCGCGGTGGTGCAGGATGCGGTCGAGCGTGCGTCGGGGCTCGGCGCGGACGGCGTGCTGGAGGCCCTGGCGACGGTGTACGTCGACGACGCCCCTCCCGGCACCGAGGAGCGTCGCCGGGCCGAGCGGCTGTTCCGCCGCGCGCTGATGGGCCGCGCCTATCGCCGGTTGGCGAGGCAGCGAAAGGACGAGGCCCGCGCCGACTTCGACCTCGTGACGAAGCGGACGGGCTTTCTGGAGAGCGCTGTCGAATCGGTGAGCTTGCGCCTGCGCGCCGACGTCAGCCCCGAGGTCGTGGAGAAGGAGGTCACCACCACGTCCCCAAGCATGGCCAGGCCGCTCACGCACTTCGTGAAGGCCTACGTCATGGCGCGCCAGCTCCCCAAGCTGGATGACAAGGCCCACTCCCTGGCGGTGAAGGCGGCCGTGCAGGAGCTGCGCATGGCGTGGCCGGAGCTCAAGAACCAGCGCGCGGTGCAGGCCCTCCTGGGAGCCATTCACCACGAGGACTTCCTGCGCAGCCGCGCCCCCGCCGCCGCCGAGCGCGCCAACCGGCACTACATGGTCGCCCTGGACCTGATGCGCAACAACGTCCGCTACAAGGCGATGATTCTCGGGGCGTTGGGGATGCTGCACACCCAGGTGGGCAACTACCACATCGCCCTGGGCTACCTCGACCAGCGGGACAAGCTGCCCTACGTGGACAACTGGGCGGGGCTGGCCGTCTCCCTGGCGCGGGCGCGAGTGCTCCTGCATGTCGGGCGTGACGAGGAGGCCGCGAAGGCGGCGGACCAGGCCCTGGCCATGGTGGATGCCACCCCGAGGCTGGCCCGGTTCACCCCGCTCGCGGTGGACCGCGCGGCGCTCTACAACCTCGCTGCTGGCAAGTTCGAGCGTGCGTTGGCGCTCTATGACCGAGAGCTGCCCATCGTTGAAGCGAGCCCTCGTGACGAGGAGGGGCTGCGCAACCGGCTGGTGGTGAGGCTGGCCCGCTGCGCCTCGTCGCTGGGGATGGGACAGCCCGAGCGGACGTTGGCGGACCTGGACCAGGTGGAGCGCGACCTGTCAGCTCCGGAGGTGAGGGCCTCGCTGAAGTGGGCACGCTCCACGCCGGAGCACGTGCTGCGCACCTATCGCATCATCGTCGCGGGCCTGCGTGCGAACGCGGAGACCCGGCTCGGGCGACTGGATGCCGCCGCCCGTTCGCTCGAACAGCGGCGAGAACTGTTCCTGGAGCAGTTCGACCAGTTGGACCGGGACGAGGACGTCCGCGCGGTGACGCTGGCGGAGATGCGGCTGGCCGAGAATGCCGTGGACCGCCAGGACCCGGCGCTGGCGGCCCGGTGGTTGGGCAAGGCGCTGGAGCACGCGGATGCGCTGGTGGCTCGCACCCATGCACCCGTCGATGCGGGACAACTGGACGTGCTCTGGTTCGCGGCGCAGTTGCAGGCGAATGGGAGCACACGGATGCCCTTCGATGTGCCCGAGCGCCTGGGCAAGGCGCGGCGCTCCCTCATCGACCAGCGCGACCCGTCCTGGCGCGCGTATCTGGCGTGGTTCGAAATCTACATGGCGCTCAACGCCCACCCGCCCGCGGAGGTCCGCGACGCACAGGTGGTGCCCGCCCAGCCGTAATCGACGTCCCCATGCGAGACTGAAGGCATGACTCGTCATGGCACCTCTCCGGCACCGCCATCCGACAGTGAATGGAGCGAGCTCGAGCAGTCACTCGTGACGTCCTGGCGCCTGGAGACCCTGGCCGTCCATGCCGACCTCCTCCAGCAACGCGGAGACCCCCGCGGCGAGCTGATGGCCCTGGACCTGAACCCCACGCCCGAGGACCGGGGCTGGCGGCACCGACGACAGGCGCTGCTCGCGGAATGGCTGGGCGAGCCGCTCGCGGTCCGCGCGGGAAACCTCGTCCAGCATGGCTTCATCCACGCGCTTCGCGATGACCGCTTCCATCCTCCGGGTCTGCTCGACAGTCCGCTGGGGACCTTCGTGCGGCGCTACACGGTGCGCGGTGATGAACAGGCGCTGGCGCGACTGGCGAGCCGTCCACGGCCCTGGCTGGTTCAGCTCACCTTCATCCCCAGCGGCCCCGGTGTGCAGGTCAGCGACACGGTGCGGGATGCACTCATCGCCGCGACGCCCCATCTCCAGGAGCTTCACCTGCTGGGGGCACGTCCTCCGTTCGACGCCTTTCCCCATCCCTCCGTGCGCCACGTGTCCGTGGGACAGGAGCACCTCCCCGCCCGACGAAACACCCTCGCCGTTCCGGAAGGAGTCGAAGTGCGTGGCTGTCCTCACGCGGAAGGTCGTCGCGGCCCCTGGGTGGAGGACGCGGAGGTGGAGCTCGCACTCGACGCGGTCCACGAGCAGCCTGACTGCGGCCGGCTCCAGGAGTCCTACGACGGGTTCTTCACAGAGGCGGGTTCCCTGGCCGCGCTGCTCGCGCGTCTGCGCTCCGCTGGACTCGTCACGATGGATGGCCCTCTTGTCAGGCTGACGACGGCGGGGCGTGTCCAGCGCAACCTGGAGCCCCTCCGTTCTCCTCGGCTCCCCGCCGCGCAGCTCGACTTCGGCCGTTGGTTTCTCTGGGCCGAGGCGCGTCGGCGGACAGGGGAACATGACCAGGTGCTTATCGGCAGCCTGCGCAGCCATCTCCCCTGGCTCGAACAGTGTCTCTCGCGCGTCCCTCTCGACAAACGCGTCCAGGACACGCTGGTGAGCTATCGCCGCTTCCTCATCGACACGCTGGTTCCAGCCGATGAGCACGAGGTCCGCGCGTTCGACTCACCTGATGCTCTCGCCGAGGCCGTGGAGACGCTGTTGGAGCTGGAGGACCTGGACCTGGGGTTCATCCACCAGGAGGACCCCTTCGCCGAGGAGGCGCTCCTTCCACTGGAAGCCGCGCTCGACTCCACGCGGGCTCCTCGCCAGGCACTCTTCCACCTCGTGTGGGGCTCTTGAGGCGGAGGTGACGGCGGGTTGGAGGAACGCCGGGAGCTTTCATTGCTCAAGGCACGGAGTAGAGCCCGACGATGTTCGGGTCCAGCGTGGCGCTGGAGAGCCGCAGGCCCGTGGCGGCGCTGACGCTCGTGACGTCACTCACGCCCAGGTCCGTCAGGGAGAACGACACCGCTCCCAGCTTGGACTGCACCGTGCCGGGCGGGGTGCCGGTGATGCTGCCCACGCCGCTCGTGTACGAGACAGTCGCCAGGGCGGTGGACGTGGTGCCCGCGGCGGAAGGGGTGAAGTCGCTCGCGAGCAGCGCCAGTGAGTAGCCGCCCACGGGCTGGTTGGACGCGTTGACCAGCGTGACGGTGACGCTGTCGCCCAGGGTGGTGGAAGTCGTCGTGCTGTCGACGATGAAGAAGCGCGTCTTCGCGGTGAACGCGGTGCCGAACTGGAAGTGGCCCGTGCCCACGTTGTTCGCGCCGTCGTGGATGCCCAGTCCGGAGGCGGCCACGTTGGCGTTGGCGGGCGCGGTGCCCACGGCGCTCGGCGTGTTTCCGCCGGTGATTCCCTGGGCCGTCGCACCCACGAGCTGGGTGAAGGTGCCCTCCGCCGTGGTGAGCGACGCCAACTGCGCCACACCGGTGAGGACGGCCGGAGTGCCCGCCGTCACCGCGCCCGTGAAGGTGGCGCGGGTAGCGGGAAGGCGCGTGGGGCCTCCTCCGACGGGAGGCTCGGCCTGGGTCGTGATTTCATGGGCGATGCGGTGGAGGTTGCCCGCGTCGGTGGCGCTGATGCCCAGCTCGTCCGCCGCGCTGCCCGCGCCCGTGGCCAGACTTCGGGGGTCGTCCTGCGTCACCCTGGCGAACAGCACCGCCGCGGACAGGTAGCTGCCGTACTTGCTCGAGTGACGATTGTCCTGCGCGCTCCACAGATTGAACATGCCCGGGGAGATGCCATCCGCGGGGTTCGGGTCGGCCAGCCCCTGGTCCACCGCGCGCAGGAAGCCTTCCCCCACGCGGGCGACGCCCGTGAAGCCCAGGTCCCGGGAGGCCTTGAAGTACGAATCTCGCAGGTCTGTCTGCATCGCCTGCAGCCCCGAGGTGCCGCTCGGGTAGCCCTGCGTGCCCACGCCCGTGGGTGAGGCCCAGGTCTCGTACAGGAACAGGTTCGCGGCCGGGTTCTTGGAGAGCACCAGTGCGCGCAGGGTGCGCGCGGCGTCCGTGAAGGCCGTGGGGGCGCCGCCTCGCGCGGTGGGCAGTGGCGTCGTGCTCTGCTCCTGCAAGATGACGGTGGTCCAGGTCGGCTGGCCGATGATGGCGGCCCTGTTGGAGGCATGCCAGCCGAGCGTCTGGCCACTGGCCGTTTCAACGCTGACATTGAACGAGAGGCCCGCCTGCACGGTCAGCTTCTTGAAGATGCCAGGGATTCCTCCCACGCCGGAGCCGTTCGTGTCGGTGACCGCGGCCTTGTTGTACGAATAGGCCGGCTCCTCGTGCCCGTGGGTGAAGCTGTTGCCCACGAAGAGGATGGTGCCGCCCGCGATGGCGATGCTGGAGTCGTCCAGGGCGCCGTCCTCCTCGGTGGCCGCGAGGGCGGAGCATCCCACGCTGATGGAGAGGAGGCTCCAGGTCATCAGGCCCAGCAAAGTCACCTCGATTGGAGAACGGCGCATGACGCCTCCCTCAGGACTTCGAGCCCGACGCCACTCGGAACACCTGGGCCTTGCTCCGGGCCCTGCACCTTACGCCTCGATGGTTACCCGTGCATCTGGTGCCGGGCGGACTCCTGGGACTCGCTGCCCGCCCTGTTGCCACCCCCGCTCCAACGGGACCATCCATGGGGTCTTGTTGGAGCGGGGGGACCCGGTGCTCGGGCGACAGGCCCTACCGGTGCACGTGCTCAGCGAGTGTCACGAGGCCTTGTGACACAGGCCGCCTTGCTCTGAAGTTCCCCTGGCAGCTCGGGGCAGCCGTCTGTCCCTGGATGACAACAAAGCGGCCAGGTTCTCGACGGCTCGGATTCCGCCGACCACGCTCCTGCATTGCTGACGACGGGACACGTCAGCGCCGGTGTCCATCCTTCCACCTTGTCGATGAGGAAGGTCGACGGGAACTGGGTCCCGGTGCCCACCTGATTCTCGGGCCAGCCCAAGCCGCCTGCCTCGACATTGAGGTTCAGGAGCAACTGCATCGGTGGCGGCGGGATGTTGGCCGTCGCCGAGTACATCGGCACACCATCAATGCTGATGAGGATGCGATTCGGGCTCCAGTCGAGTTCATAGACGCGGAAGCTCAGTGCATAGGGGACCGCGGCCGTGTGCTCGTAATCCACCTGGCGAGCCGGCTTGCAAGTCGTCTCGCCGGGCTCGGGCTGTGTTTGCGGGTAGTGGCCGAAGAACATCTTCGCGGGGTTGTATCCACAGAGGCCACCGCCTTCGAACACGTCAATCTCGCTGCAGTTGTGGCCCGAGAACCAGAATGCCGGCACGAGGCCCGGCTGGGCCGTCACCTTCGCGGTGATCCGGTAACGCCCATAGCCAAACCACTGATGGGTCGCGATGCTCCCGGACGAATAGCCATTGAACCCCGTGGGGTCGACCTTGGCGGTGAGCTTCAACATCCCGGAATCCACGGTGGTATTTACGCCACGCCAATAGGAATCCGTGTTCGGTTCGGAATTCAGGACGATCCACTTCCCAGTGTCGAGCCCCTGGGAGAAGTCGTCGTAGAAGGTATGCCGGCCGCAGCAGCCGCCAAGGCAGGTGGCGCCCGCCAGGCATGAGCCAGCACAGCACGGCTCACCGTACCCGCCGCAGCTCATGCACGCACCGGAGACGCAGGTCTTCCCCGCCGCGCAGCCGGCCTGACACGTACCGTTCGGGTCAGGTGCATCCACCTGGATGAAGACGGGCACCTCCCCCGGGAGGGGCACCCATTGGGGGGTGGCGTGGGCACGCATCGGCGAAAGAAAGACGACGAAGAGCGCGAGGCCCAGAACGACATGGGGGGAGTTCCCCCGAGTGGGAGTCGACATTGCTGTCATCCCGGGCTACGGCGAGATGTCCAGCGCATACACGGTACAACCCCAGCCCGTGGTGGTGACGGTCTCATCCGTGTGGACAGTCACGTGCTTGCCGGCCATGAAGGCCGCCAAGACCGCCGAGTACATCGCCTTGGCGCCGTCCGCCGTCACGCCACGGACGCCGACCACCACGGCTCCGCGCTGATTGCCCTGGTTTCCATTGGAGCAGAGGGTGAGTGGCCCCGTGAGCACCAGGCTGAAATTCCCATTGGCATCGACTTGAATGCTATGGACTGTCGCCGTGGTCTGCGTTGCCATCGCTTCGCCCGTAAACAAGGTCGCGAGCAGGCCTGTGGCGATGAGTGATGACAGAGAAGCTGCCTTCATGATGAGCCTCTTGGATGTGAGTGTGCTTTTGGCAGGGTGCCATTTGAAGAGGCTCGTGTCCATGGTGGTGCGGGGCGGCGACTCAGGGGATGCGTGCGTCGAGCCACGTCAGGTGCGCGTCGATGGTCTCCGATACGACTTGTGCTTGCTCGGATGCACCAGGCTCGGTGTATGGGTTGCCAATCTCCTTGTGCTTCCACTTCACCCAGGTCTGCTTGTACCAACCCCAGTCGAGGTTCGTTCCCGTTGACGGCGGCGTGGCGCTGGCGTACCCGGAGAAGGCGCGGATGCCCGTGGCGGGGGCGACCTCCTGGCCTCCCACCACATGGAAGATGTGGAGCCGGTCGCGACGAGGGAACTGGGCGGTCAGGTTCGTGGCCCACGCTCCATAGAAGGTGCCCCAGGGCCGCACGGGGTTGTTGATCTTGCTGTCGAAGGTCCCCAGTTCATCCTGGCTGTTGCGACACACTCCGTCGAACGACGACACATAGATGTTGATGCCGTCGAGCGCCGTGTTCGCGCGAAGCGCCTGGGCCAGGCGCATCACCAGACATCCGCCCCGCGAGCTGCCCGCCAGGTAGATGGAGCGCGTCTCCGGACGGACCTGGGCCTGCAGCCAGCCCACGAAGCCGTTGACGATGCGCTGCTTCGTGTCGCTGTCGTCCAGGTGGTTGAAGTTGCTGTCATTGACCAGGGCCAGCCAGGTCTTCCCTCGAGGAAACCATCCCAGGGTGTCCAGCTTCATCGCCAGTGAGCGGCCGTCCAGACTCACGTTGGGGCAGGAGACGCTGTCGCAGGACGCGTCCCAGTTCGACGACTGCCCCGTGACGCCACTGGAGTGGCCGCTGCTCGAAATCTTCTGGCCCGCCGACATGACGACGAGCGCTTCTCGCACGCCAGGTGCATCCGCCTCCGCGATGCGGATGTCGTGGAGCGTGCCGTCGGAGGCGCCCGCCGCTCGGAAGTGCTCGAAGCCGGCCGCCGCCTGATAGGCACCCGAGGCGTTCTTGTAGACGACGCGCCGCGACACCACCGTCCTGCTGGCGCCGCTGGGATAGGCCAATGCCTGGGCCTGGGCCTCCAGCGCGCCGTCGGACTCCAGAGGGCCGCCACAGCCCGCGAGGACGCCTCCGAGCAGCAGGACCCGATTCATCCATGAGAAGACACGACGAGAAATCCCTGGGGTGAGAACCATGTGTTGCACCGCCTCCTGGAAGGGTATGAAGTGAGTCTTTCATATCTTTCCAGGTGGGCAGAGAATGCTTCGAAGTCCTTCGCGAGAACGACGTGGGGCAGGCCGCCCGGGTGCTCGTGCGGCGCGCTGCGTCGCCGTGTCGTTGGGCCTGTTGCTCGCCTTCGCGTCCACGGGGGCGCGCGCGGATGGGTTGTCCGTCATTCCCTACGGCGACAACTGCTGGGGGACGGGGACGGACGCGGACCGGGATGGCCTGAATGACGACTGTGAGCAGCAGGTCGCGCGCTGGTTCATGCCGCTGTTCTGGTTCGACACGGGAGAGAGTGGCTCCGAGCGCCGTCCCTACTTCGCGGTGAAGAGCGAGGGCTTCGCGACGCGGACGCTGCGCATCTTCTATCTGGACACCTTCTTCGAGGACACGGGCGTCACCACCGGCCACGACGGCGACCCCGAGTTCCAGATCTTCGAGGTCCATTACTCCGGGGGCCGCTGGTATCTCGACTGGGTCTATCTGTCGGCGCACCGCAAGAGCGTGTGTGAGTCGTCCGCCTGGTATTCGTACGAGCAGCTCGAATACGACACGCGCGACGCGCGCAATGCCTACCGGGGCTGGCCCGTGCTGTACGTCGCCGAGGACAAACACGCGACGTACAACAACCTCGCCACTTGTGACAGCGGCTGCTTCGCCCAGGATTACTGCAGTCGTCACGTGGCCCAGTACCTGGACACGGCGTCCGCGCCGCTGGTGTCCCGCAACGTGGGGTCGACAGGGGTTCCGCTCATCAACTCCGTGGTGTTGAACGGAAAGACGGAGCGGTTGCTCGACGACGTCGACTTCAAGGGCTGGGATGACCAGTGGTACCGGCCGAACTCGAAGGGGTACTTCCGGCACCTCAACGACTTCGGCTTCTAGCCACCGGGAAGTCGACGCATGTCGCTCGAACCTCCTCGAGTCCGCTCTCGGACGCGCGTGGCCGTCGTCACGGGCTTCGCCGTGCTGTTGCTTGCCCTGGCGGTGGTGCTCCCCGCGCGTGACGGTGGGGTGGAGGAGGTCCGGCGCCCGGAGTCGGCGGTGCCGGAGGTTCCGAGCGCGCCGGTGGTGGCACCTCGGGCTCCCGAGGTCCGCGAAGCGCGTGCGGCTTCGGCGCCCATTCCCGCCAATGTCTCCGGAGAGGCCCTGTCGGCGGCGCTGAACGAGGAGCGGGTGGTGCTCGCCTCCAGCACCTTCATCGAGCGCCTGGAGATGGACCGGCCCTGGGCTTGTGCGGGCGGGCAGGTCTCCCTGGCGGGCAGGGTGGGGGGCGCGCCGGAGTCAGGTGCCCTCTCCCGCTGGGTGTGGCCGGGAAGGGATGCGGCGGCGGAGCTGCATCCAGGGGCTCGACTCCAGTGGCGTGCGCCCGCTGAGCCGGGCACCTATTTCGTGCGCTTCCAGGTGTGCAAGGACCTGGGCGGACGGCGTGTGGGCGTCCTGGCCGAGGAACTGCTCCGAATCGAGGTCCGTGACTGTGACGACGACGGCGCCGCGCGAGAGGAGGGCCGGCTGCGGGTCGACATCATCCAGCGCGCCAATGGGGCCTTCCTCTTCCGTGCTGTCTCAGCGGGGTCCGAGTCGCTGTCCGGTCATGCCTGGGACTTCGGTGACGGCAGCACCGCGTTCACGTCGGGGCCCGAAGTCACTCATGCCTATGACACCCGTGCGCTGGACGTCCGGACCTTCACGGTGAGGCTCCTGGCCGGGCGGGGCGAAGGGGCCGCGCTGAGCGCCACCGCCTTCGTGAGTGTGCGCGGGCAGCCGCCTTCCGATGAGCCGCTGCCGGCGACGCTCGCGTTGTCACGCGCTCGTGCGGACGCGGAGGAGTGGCGGAGCGAGGTGTCCGTCGAAGTCCCGGAGCCAGGCGTCGTCACCTGGGAGCGTGTGGAGCGCTCGATGATTCACTGGAACGACCAGGTGGATGCCTACACGCTCCCGTGGCGAGAGGTCATCACGGTGGAGGCGGAGACGGGCCGTGGCGGCCTCCGGGGCTTCGTCACGGTGCGCCCATCCGAGCTGGCGGTGACCGTGAAACGGGTCGTCGATGTCCTCCACGGACGCGACGAAGCCGGTAAGGCGGTCTCCTTGTCGTGGGCCTCCTTCAAACGAGAGGCCGCGCCCATGGCGCCCTCCGTCGAGGCGCGGCTTCCCCTCAAGTAGCGGACAGCATACGCGTTGTCCCGTAGGCGTGTTTGTCGATGCGGGCCAATGCGTGGCATTCGCTTGCCCGCAGGGTGCGGGTGGTGGGCTTGTCTGGGAATGATGTCGCATTCGACCTGGGTCCAATTGGCTTGAGATGCACCTCCTGGACATGTTGCCAATGACAGGGTGTGAACACGAAAGGCTGGACTCGATGGCGAATCTACTCGACCTCATTGGGGAATCCGCGCCGTATGTCCATGTCCACGACCTGGTCGTGGACAATGGCGTGCTGCACAGCCGCTTCAAGCCGGAGCAGCAGCGATACGGCGAAACGACGTTGATGAGCTGTTCGGAGGCGCTTCGCACCCTGGCGGTCCACGGAGTGCTGACCTGTGCCGCGGCGAATCCCAGTCAGGGCAGGCACTACTATCTCGCCGCCAGGGCGGACCTCCAGGTGCTCCCCATCCAGGCGACCACGTCGGGCTCCTTTCACTGCGTGGGGCGCGTGGAGCGGATTGAACAGCGCAAGCAGTTCCCCTACTTCAAGGCGACCACGACGTGCTTCACGGAGAATGGCGAGCGCTACGCGGTCATGGATGGGGAGTGCATTGCCCTTCCCGAGTCGGCGTTCGTGGCCATCAAGGGGGCTGATACGGCACCGGTGGCCGCGCGGGCCCCTGGTCAGCCCAGTCCCTACAGGGACCCCGTGAGGCCGATGAAGTTGGAATGGACGAAGCCCGGTGAGGTGCTGCGGGCCTGGCTGGAGGGGTTTCCCCGCGAGGACTTCGCTGGCCACTTCGATGTGCGGGCGCTCTGTCCCTTGTCCCTCCTGGCGGGGAATGCGTTCTCATTGCTGCGTCACTTCCCTGGCTTCGATGCCTATCGAATCAGCAAGTGTCTGGCCACCTGCAAGGACGTGCCGCTCCCGGGGGAGCCCATGCTGTTCAACTGCATCGCCGAAGCGGCCGGCCAGTTCAAGCTCACCGCGGAGAATGGCCAGGGCAAGCACCTGGCTGCATTTCATCTCGAGGCGCGACCCGACTCGCATGGATGAGGCGCCGCTGAATCAGCCCGCATGGCCGTTCAACCTTCCCCGCAGGAGATGAACCGATGCTCAAGGATGGACTTGTCGGCACCTGGCAGCTCGTATCCCTGGCGAGCCTCCTCCCCGATGGCAGCAGGGCCCATCCCTTCGGGCATCAGTTCCTGGGGATGTTGATGTATGACAAACATGGAAACATGTCGGTGCAGTTGATGCGGGGCGACCGCGCCCGCTTCCAGTCCGCGGACCTGCTGGGGAGCCAGGAGAAGGAAGCGAAGGCCGCGCTGGACGGAGCCGCCGTGTACTTCGGGACCTACGAGGTCGACGAGGAGACGGACACGGTCTCTCACCACATCCAGGGCAGCCTCTTTCCGAACTGGATGGGGACCGTGCAGCGACGCAAGGCCGTCCTGGATGGCCATCGGCTCTTCCTGCGCACCGAGCCTCTCGCGTTTGGGGGCCGCCAGGCCGTGGTCGTCCTGGAATGGCGCAGGTTGACGCCCTCGTCCACCTGAGCCCCGTGGCGGCGGAGCCCCAGGGATTCCTGCCCTGGCGGCTTTGTCGTCGCGTGAGCCTGGATATGTTTCACGCGGGGATAACAGGACTGGCTCGAAATCCAGTTGCTCCTGTGATAGATGCGTTCGGCGATACCTTCACTGGATGGGAGCCGAAAAATGTTCAAGCAGCCCGCGAAGTTGGCTTGTGTCGTCGCGCTGGTCCTGAGTGGTTGTGGTGGTGCACCCGAGGAGTTGTCCGTGGACGGGTCGGAGGTCATCGAGTCGACCGAGCAGGCCCTCATCTGGGCGTGTGACGGGACGCGCGCCTTCAACCGCTACTGGTATGTGAACAACATCGAGGTCGGCCGCGAGTACTGCGACTGCCCCGATATCCTCAACAAGTTCGGCGAGCAGCGGGGCCGCTACACCCAGGAGCGCATCGCCTACTGCGCTCCTTGAGCCGGCGCGCCGCGCTCCTTCCGCTGTGCCTGCTCCTGCTCGCGTGTCACGCCGAGCAGGAGCCCCTCACGCCGCCCCTCGCGGGAGACTCCTGCTACGAGCACGTCCGGCGTCTCGCCGCGCATGACCCGTGCTCTCCAGCCGGGTACGCTTGCGGGATGACTCGCGCCTGGGTCACCGAGGTGTTTGAGGGCCTCGAACGACAGTCTTCCGAATACAAGTTCGACGACGGTATCGACGGCTCCAGGGCCGGCTACCGGGTCGTCCATGGCGACGAACTCCAAGGGGTCTTCCAGCACCACGCGGGACGCGACGAGACGGTCATCTACCGCGTGCGTCACACGGGCACGGAGGACCATGTCGTCACCATCGAGCAGCTTCCGCGCGGGCAGGGCTATCGCATCTACCCCTGGACCCGCCACCCCTGAAGTGCGTGGGTGTAACCGCTTTCATGCTCGCGCCGTAGGAGAGGTCTCTCCGTCCCCGAGGAGCACCTCCATGTCCGGTACCAAGGTCGCCGCGAAGGTCCTCGCCAAGCCGTTCTTGTCCTCGCCGAAGGCCGAGTTGGCGAAGCCGAAGCCGGTCCTCCCTCAGGCCGCGAAGCCGGCGAGTTCCTTCGCGCGAGACTCCTTTGATGCGGCGCAGCGGAGGTCTGGCCCGGACCTGACGGGCGCGCCTCGCGCGAAATCGAGCGCGACCCCGCCGACCGTCAGCGAGGACAGGTCCGGACGGACGGTGGTGAACCTTGGCGCGGGGGACGACACGGCGACCGTCTCCCAGGGCCCCAAGGGCGGGCTGACCATCACCAGCGGGAGCTCGACCATCCAGCTCACGGCGGAGCAGGCCGAGAATGTGGTCATCAAGGGCGGCGACGGAAACGACAAGATTACCGTGGACGTCAACGTGACGACGGGCGTGGCCATCCATGGCGGAAAGGGAGATGACTATCTCCAGGGTGGCTCGGGTGATGACTCCATCCGGGGCGGAGATGGCCGGGACGTGGTGTATGGCCTGGGCGGCAATGATGCCGTGAGCGGCGGGGCGGGGCGGGACTACCTGGATGGCGGCCGTGGCGATGACAGCCTCAAGGGCGACTCTGGCAAGGACCAGGTGATTGGCGGGCGGGGCAATGACACGCTGGCCGGCGGTTCGGGGAGCGATGTGCTCGCGGGAGGGGCCGGCAAGGATGCCATTGACGGCGGCTCCGGGCGCGATGAGGTCTATTCGCAGAAGAACGACACCGTGGCGCGCTCGCGCCAGGACACCGTCACCACGGTGGACCTGAGCGAGGACGTGGGCACGTCGGTGACGGTGAAGGGGGATGCGAACTTCCAGGCGCGTGTGCAGTCGGACCTGGAGGCGTTGGAATCCCTCCCGGTGGGACGGGAGCTGCTCTCGGGGCTGGATGCCAGTGGCAGGTCGACCACCATCCGGGAGACCTCGGGTGGAGACTCGGCCTCTCCGACCAACGACGACGACTCGTGGTTGAGGCCCGATGGGACGCCGGGGCCGGGCTCGGACGCGACCATCAGATACAATCCCACCGACACGGAGTACTACGAGGGGGACGAGTCCTGGCAGGTGAAGCCCCCCGTCACCACGCTCTTCCACGAGCTGGTGCATGGCTACAATTACGCCACGGGGACGCGCGCACCGGGAGAGACGGACGGCGTGAACAACCGCGAGCTGGCCGCGGTGGGGCTGCCCTATGACCACGACGGCGACGCCAGCACGCCCGACATCCGGCCCTCGCACCCCACCGAGAACAAGCTCAGGGAGCAGCTCGGGCTGACGCCCCGCCCGGAGTACTGACGGGCGAGGCGTCACGCGGAGGAGGCCGTGGCTCAGGGCACGAGGCTGACCTCGTAGCCACGTCCACGTTGAAGATCTCCGGTTGGCACGAGAAGTTCGGACTGCGAACCGTCGCCTTCCAGCAGAGCTGAGCTCCTCTGGAGGGTGAGAGGTCCACCACCGCCTCGCTCTGCCCGACCGCGAATGGCACGCCCAGCCAGGTGGGCGCGGGATTCGATTGGCAGCCCCCTTCACCGCACAGCCTGCAGTCCGAGGCGACGGAGTAGGAGTAGGAGATCTCCGCTCCCGATGGAGAGGACTGGCACTCCGTGGGGAAGCGGTCGTCCTTGCGAACGCGCACGCGTGAAATGGCGCAGTGGGGCGCCGCGGTCTCGCTGATGACCGTCGAGCGTGGCGGGGAGCACGGGGCCGGGCTCGGGGACCGGCCCGGAGCAACTCATCAGCAACACCAGACACAACAGCCCATTTCAAGGACGCAACGCACCTGGCTGCCACGCATCATGGACTCCCCCTGTGGGGCGCACGGGCGACCCGGGCCGCAACGAATCATCATTGGGCCATCCCTGACAACTGGCCCCAGGGGCCTGTCCGTTCAACCGCCTCCTTATCCCCGCGCCGGGCCCCCAAAGGCATCCTCGGATTCGAACCGTTGGAGCAGGTCGGCGCTCTCTTCAATGAGCGCGTCGGCGATGCTCGCGCGCTGTTCCTCGGGCCCCCGCGCGTAGCGCGTCAGCTTCTCTCCGATGTCGACCAGTCCCGCCATGCGGGAGGCGGGCGGCGGGCTCCAGGTCCGTCCGGTCAAGCTCCCCACCCCGCGGCAGAAAGCGCCGAGGTGGTAGCTGGTTCCGTCCAGATAGACATGGGCCTTGGGCGGGAAGCGCGTCCTGAGGAGCGCGGCGTTCCAGAGTCGCTTCAGGGCCTCGAGCAGTGGAGGCTCGATGGGAGCGCTGACCACCTCGACCGAAGGCAAGGCCCGCGTTCCTCCCGTGTCTCGCGAAGCGTCTCTCACGATGGGCCAGAGCATCGACTCCATCCGGGTCGCGATGACGCGAGGACCGGGCCACTTCTCGTGGATGTAGACCGCCTCCTCGGGAGTAAACGAAGGCATCCTCACCAGGAGCAGCGTCCAGGAGGTGTTCGGAATCAGGAGGCGCGCGAGCTCCGATTCATAGGACGATGATGAAGTCTGGGAGAAGGACCCGGGTTCAGGTCGCAGATGGTCGGTCATGGCGTGGCTCCTTGGGTGTCGGTGGGGAATGCGCCCGTCCGGACGCATCCCTGGACGCACCCATGACATCAGCGCGGTGAGCGCTGGCGCGCGAGGACCAGGGACTTGCCTCGTGCCGTGGAGCCGGTGGAGCGCACCAGCTCGCGCAGCGCCGAGGGAGGAACGTCGTTGTACTTGCGAAACGTCCGCGAGAAGTGCGCCTGGTCGGAGAAGCCCGTACAGAACGCGACGTCCGTGAGCGTCAGCCCCGAATCTCCCAGCAGCGCATGCGCGGCGTCGACCCGGGAGCGTTGCAGCATCTCCGAGAACGTCGTGCCTTCCTGCCGCAAGGCGCGTTGAAGTGTGCGACGGGACAGGGTGAGTCGCTGCGCGCTCTCCTCGAGTGTCCAGGGATGCAGCAGGTCTTCGCCCATGAGCTTCTGGAGCCGGCCGCGAACCTCCTGTGGCTCCGCCGTCCCCGGCGCCTCGCTGGCGGGTGGCGGGGCCTGTCGGGTGGGCTTCCACGAGAAGGTCGCCAGGTCCGTCACCTCGGGCAGCATCCTGGGGCGTGAGGCCCCTCCGTAAATGACGACGGACTCGAGGGACACGGTCAGCCCCGTGAAGCCCGCGGTCTCCAGGATGGCGACGAGGACGCCCCAGATGAACAGGTCGTTGACGACGCGAATCTTCCCGCCGTCGATGGCCACGTGTCGCAGCGTCATTCGCGCACGGGCCTGGTCATGCTCGACGAGCCGCGTGCGGTGCCGGGAGTGCATGAAGCGCTCGAGCGTGCTCCATCGTTCCACGGTGTGTCGGGGCGTCTGCCCCGCGCCCAGGGCTCGCAAGACGGGGTGCGATGAGAGCGTCCGAAGCTCGCGGCCCAGCTCCAGCACCGGGCGCCACCCATGGGCATCCATGACGGCCTGGAGGATGTCGACCTTGTCCCGCCCTTGCGTGGCGATCTCCGGGTAGTCACGAGCGACGGCCGCCTTCAGCACGGCGCTCAGGGCCGGGCTCGTCATGACGCCTTGGTCCTCCATCGTCAGCGGCCCCGGGTCATGGAGAAGTGTCCGGAGCCACGCTCGTCGCCAGCTCGCACCGCCCCGCGTTGCGCCAGTCACTGAGCGCGGCGAGGAAGAGCGTGTTGAAGTCCCCGCCAGAGAAGGGGTTCTGGCTGGTCACCAGGTTGCAGTCGCGCACGGCGCGCGAGCGGCCCGGGAACGCCGTCTCATGGTGATAGCCGGCGTCGTCGAGTTGCTCTCCGATGCCTCGGACCTGTGCGCGTGCGCCCATGACGAACGTCTCGATGTACCACTCTTCGAAGCCGGACACGGAGGTGACGCGCCGCCCCGCGAAGGGGCTCTGCCCGGCCGGCAGGCGCGAGAGGAGCGCGGGCGCATGGCAGACGAGCCCCACGGGACGGGCGGTGGCCCCGAAGTCGACGAGCAGTCCGTGCAGGTCCGTGTCGTGGAGCAGGTCCACCATGACGCCCTGTCCTCCCGGCACGAGGATGGCCTGAAACGCCTCCGCGCGAGTGCGGACCTCGGACAGCGGGAGCGGTGCGAGCAGTTCTGGAAGTTTCGCCACCAGGGCCTGCGCTTCAGCGAGCGCCTCGGGACGTTCCTTCCAGTACGACGGCTTCTGTCCCTCCGGGTCGAACGCGGGCGTCCGTCCCCCCGGCGTCGCGAGCACCACCGTGTAGCCCGCGTCGACGAGCGCCCGATAGGGCTCGTAGAACTCGTTCAAGAACACCCCCGTCTGACGCCTGGAGCCGTCCGCGAGCTGCTGCTCGGACGCGGCGGAGAGGACCATCAGCACCGTCCCAGGTGCGCGGACCTCTGCTGGCGAGAGGGGGGTGGAGGGGAAGACGAGGTGGCGCGTGGGCGTCGTCGCGCAGCCACACGCCCCGCCGACGACCGCGAGCGAGAGGATTGCGAGCCACCACGTCGAGGTCCTTCCAACGCGGAAGGCGGGAGTCTGGATTGGGCCGGGCGCTGCCATGCGGGTCCTCCTGGTGACAACTTCATCGCCAGGGTAGGAGCGCGAGCGCGAGCGGGCTTGAACGAATGCGCCAATCCGCGGCCTGCCTCAGCCGTGGAAGGACTTGAAGTAGTTCGCCATGATGGCCGGGTGGTCTGAATAGAACTTCCCATCCAGCGTTCGGGACAGCGACACCGTGTCTTCGCCTCTCAGGTTCATGGCTTCGGTTTCAACCTGATCGGTGTTGGCGATCAACCCACCCATGTAGTTGTTCTGCGAATTGGTATTGGAATGCGACAGGGTGTAGGTGGGCTTGACGGTGTTGTCCGCGAGCGTCGTGAAGTTGAACTGATTCGGGAAGAACCCTCCGTTCAGCTCGAATGAGTCCATGTTCAGGTCACCCAGCAGCGCGTCGATATCGTTCTGGCGCGCGAACTCGCCTACCGCCGCGAGGGCCTGCTGCTTCTTGGTGTCGGAGGTGAAGCCCGTGTATCCGGCATCCAGGTGGACGCCCGCGATATCGATATGGACCTGGAACTCGGGACTGATCTTCTGGACGCAGAGCCACTTCTCCTTGTGTTTGACGCCTTGTCGGAAGAGGACCTTCGCATCGTACAGGACATGTGACATGAACTTCTCGTCCACCAGGGCGTAGGCGGCAATCTCGTTCTTCGCGTCGACGCCGGCGTCGGGACCGAGGATGTCCTTGATGCTGCCGATCTTCCGGTACCTGAGCTCCGGGCAGGGCTGAAGGACCTTGGGGAATGGGGCGTCCTTGAGCTCCTCCGAGAGGAAGATGACCTCGGGACAGAGCCTGCTCAACTGGACATGCAGGTCGATGGGACTGGCGGAATGGACCCGCTTCCATTCCGACGAGTTCGTGCAGGCCATGATGTGCTTGAGGACGATGTTGTCGTAGCTGCCCTCGATCTGCGTGGGCGTCATGGGAGTCGACCTGGCCTCGAAGACCTGCTGACCGGGATAGACACTGGTGTTGAGGGAGGAGAGGGCCCTGGAGGTCGTCGGAGCCGACGTCGATGCGAAGTGGTTGTCTCGCTGGGGGATGAAGTCCGCCTGGAAGGTCCCTTTCTTCGCATTGGTTTTGTAGAAGTTGTTCCCCGCGTCGAAGGGGATGAAGAGCGTCATGCATTGCAGTCGCATGACGCTGGGCGGGATATACGGCGCCGTGTCGTCGACGGTGGTGGGCTCCTCAATCATCCCCTGCCCGGAGCCCGACCCCGAGACCTCTGACAACGTCATGGCGGACTGGGTGCGCCGGAGCGTGTGCCGGGTCTTCGAGATGCCGCTGACCCGCATGTCGACCTTCTGGACCCGTTGCTTGTGGTGATCGAGCTTGTTGTCCGCGTATTTGAACTTGCCCTTCGTGGGTTGGCCCCGGGCGACGAGGCGGATGCATCTCCTGCACATCTTCTTGCTCTCGAACTCGAAGACGAAGGTGTTCTCATGACACCTTTTGCACTTGATGATCATGCGGGCTCACAATCGTCGAGCGTGGGGGAGCCCCGTGCCCGGGTGGGTGCGTCACGGAAGCCTCGATTGCAGCCACCGTGCCGGGAGTCCGCCAGGGCCACGCTCCGAGCGGTGTCGCTCGTGGGGTGTCGGCAAGACCCCCGTGTCCCCGCAGGCCGCGTTCGACGTGGACGCGGACGCGTCCTGGAGGTACGCGAGTCAGGACGTGGAGGGGCGCGCTGGCGCCTTCGTGAGAAATCGCTCCGCCGGGGTGAGGGGATTTTCGGAGGGTGGCCGTTCTCCTCGGGGGGAAGTGCCCCATTTCGGGCGCCTTCCCGCGAAGGAGCTCCGACCATGCCGCCGCTCTCGTTCCGGCGCCTCGTGTTGTCCTGTCTGACGCTGCTGGCCACCTCGGGCTGTATGACGGGCCCTCACAATGGAACCACCACCGGGGACTCGGTGATTGGAGAGACGTTCCTGTTCGAGGGCTACTACCCCGAGCCGAGCACGCCCATCTCCCTCCAGGTCTTGAGGGCCCCGGACCTGGACCCGGCGGTGGAGTCCCACTGGCAGCAGTTCGCCACGGCCATCACCACCACCACGCCCACCCACGTCAACCGGCCCGAGCCGCTCTTCCACTGGAGTGTCACGGCCGCGCCCGTCCCCAACTTCCTCTTCGCGCCACGCTGGCCCTCGGGAGGACTGGTGAAGGTGCGCGCCATCGCCATGGACCCGGATGGGCAGACGGTCCTCTACACGTTCGACGACATCACCTACCCGGACTGCTTCGCCCAGAACGCCACCCAGCCCTGGTCGACCATCGGCACCGAGTGCCAGGGCCTGGGCATCAACCGCTCCGCGCTGGTGTCCACGCGGCTCAATCCCGTCGACAGGCCTGTCGCGGAGCGGCCCCAATTCCTGGGCCGCAAGTCGCCCGGGCTGGGCACCGCCGAGACGGAGGAGTACTACGACCAGATCCAAGCGCCGGAGACGCTGGATGCCTTTCGCGCCACGTTTGGCTTCGCCAGCGGCGACGTCACGGCCACCTACTACAACGATGGTGACCTGGGGCTGGGTCGTGAGATGCACTGCAAGTCGTTCGGCGTCCCCCCGTCCATGGTGGGCCTTGCCTGCTATGTGAAGAACTACGGGGTGCTCAATGGCCAGCCGGTCTTCGGCGGCAGCTCCGCGTCCGCCCTTCAGGACGCCGTGGCCCGGACGAACTCGTTCGCCACCGTGGCCATGACCTTCACGCCTCCGGCTGGCTCCCCCAACAGCGTGAAGTTCATGGTCTACGACGCCGCGGGCTTCCTGACGCCCGCGGCGCAGCTCGACAACACCGGGTTCAACACCTTCGTGCCCGGCAACTGTTTGTCCTGCCATGGCATCAAGGCGAACTACAACGCGGCCACCAACTCCGTGGTGGGACAGGCGCAGTTCCTCCCGTTCGATGTCTTCAGCTTCCGCTACTCCACGGCCGCGGGTTTCACCCACGCGGCCCAGGCGGATGCCCTGCGGCGCCTCAACCATCTGGTGACCCTGACGGGGCCCACCGACGGCATCCGCGAGTTCATCGAGGGCACCTACGAGCCCAAGCCCGTCTGGGATGTGACGGCGGTGGCCAACGACACCTACGTGCCTCCGAACTGGAAGAACACCAAGCAGAAGGGGCTGGGGCTCTATCGGGGCGTCGTGAAGCCCTACTGCCGCACCTGCCACATGTCCTCCACGGACCCCAACCTGGACTTCCTGGACCAGGCTGACTTCAATTCCAACTCAGGGGCCATCAAGGTGGATGTGTGTGGAGTGGGCCACTCCATGCCCAACGCGGAGCACGTCATGAAGAAGTTCTGGAACAGCGGTGCCCGCGCCTACCTGGACATGGGATTGGACATGCAATCGCCCTGCGGCCCCTGAGGGGTGGGGCGCTGGAGCGGCTACCTCCTCGCCACGAACCTCAACGACTCCATCGAGCGGTACAACCCCGCCACCAACACCTGGACGAACCTCGGCCAGCCCTGAGTGGCCGTGAGCAGTTGAGGGGCTGGGGACCTGAGTCCTCAGCCCCTCTGTCGCTCACCAAAAGTGAGACGTCGCGCCTCCTGCTATTTGATGCAGAGGGTGGTGTCGGTCAGTATGTCCGTCCGCTGGACCCAGCGGACCGTCTCGCAGGACTCGCCAGACCCGCAGGCGTCATCGTCCTGGCAGCGGCGGTGACACTTGCGGTCGCCCGTCTCCTGCTGGCACAGCGACTCCCCGTTCGAGGCGGGCGGGCCACAGACCTGGCTGACGTAGCAAACCTCCTCGGCGCTCGCGCACTTGTCGGTGAACGAGCAGGCCGCGAGCGAGGACTTCGGGACGTCGGACCCGCAGCCAGGGGTGAACATGAGGCAGAGCAAGCTCAGAACAGTCAGTCGCATGGGGGACTCGGAGAAGAAGGGGTCCACGAGAATACGACAGGCGAAGGTGAAACGGGCACCTTCTCCTCCCGTTTCGCGTGCTACCGCAAGTCTTCCAGCAACGCTGTCTGAAGCGCCTTCCTGTTCTCCGGGAAGCCCTGGTTGGGGTAGGGCCGGGCCCCGCTGAGGAGCGGCTCGAACTTCTGATACATGGGGTCGGAGCGCGCGGGCTCCTGCTGGTAGAAGGCGCGGTTGGCCTGGAGCAGGTAGCGCGGAGAGGTGCCTGCGGGAGCGTCCTCGCTGAAGGCAATCAGGCGGCGAACCTCGGGGTCGCTCATGAACTCGGTGAAGGCGTGGGCATCCTGTGCGCAAGTCCCGGTGCAGTTCGCGTTGAGCACCAGCGCGTCCACGAAGACCGCCGGAGCCGAGCCGGTGCCGAGCGGCACGGAGATGACCTGCGGGAGCGGCTGGGAGGGCCGGGCCTGGCGAATGAAGAACAGCCGCTCGGTGTAGCCCATGAAGCCATTGGCCTGCTCCGTCGCGAAGGCCTCTTCCGCCACGGTGTTCGAGTCGTAGGTGCCATCCAGACACGGATTGACACCCTGCTCGAGCGCGCAGCTGTCGACGACCGTCTTGAAGGACGCCACGGAGGGCGAGTCCAGCGGCAGGGTGATGGCGCTCGCGAGCGCGGTGCCAGGGTGCGTGTCCGCCCAGGCATCCAGGTACGAGGAGGGCAGCGTCCAGCTCCCGTCGAAGTTCACGGCGAGCGGGCGCTTGCCAGGGGACACCTCGCCCAGAATCTGGACGAGCGACGCTCCATCCGTGGCCGTCTGGAGTTGGGGGCTGCGCGAATAGACGACGTAGGTGCACAGATAGGTGGGGACGCCATAGTCCTCACCGGAGATGCGCACGGCCTCCTCGGCGGCGGGATGTGAGACGCCCGGCTGCATGGGGACTGGCTGAATCCAGCCCTTCGACGCGAGCGAGCCGAGAATCAACGTGTCCACCTCCACCACCTGGGCGGCGCCCGTGCCCGGGCCGAGGAGCTGGTTCAGCGCGCCGCCTTCATCCAGGTCATAGAGGTCCAGTTGTGAGTCGAACACGATGTCCAGGTCGATGTCCGAGTTCGCCCGCTCGAAGTCGGCTTCGAGCCGCTGCTTGAGGCTCGCGAAGCCATCTCCGGCGGCGTCTGGGATGTAGGGGAAGAGGACGGCCTTCAGCGGACGAGGCGGGGTGGGCGTGGGGTCGGGTGATTCCGAGCACGCACCGAGGACGAGGACGACAGGGCAGAGCAGGGCTCTCCAATGCATGGCGTGGCTTCCTTTGGGCGCTGTGAGGGAGAGATCAGAGCGCGACTTCCACACCGAGGCCAGGGGCTATCGACCAGAGCGTCTTCCGGTTCGTGGACCCCGGGTACCACTCACCGACGAGCTGGACGCGGAACCGCTCCAGGAAGGCCATACCCGCCAGGGCCTGGACGACGGGCCGCGAGCAGGCCGTCACCCGGCTGGCACCGCGGTCCTCGCAGTCGGAGGTCCCATAGTTGTCATTGGCGCTGAACATCCACCCGCCACGCAGCCCGAAGCGGCTCTGCGCGAGGAAGGACTGGTCCGTGCGGGGCCGGTACTCAAGTCCTCCAACGAGGGCCACCGAGAAGGACTCGCCTCCTCCCGACGAGAAGACGTCCTCGAGGCCCCGGAAGCCGACGGCGCTCGCGAACCGGAGGCCCGTGGGGAGTCTCGACGCGAAGGCCCCCAGGCTCAGGCCGACCTCGCTCTGCGTGGGGCCCATGGTGAAATGCAGCACGGTGTCCGGCGGGGCGAAGGCCACGCTGTCCGCGGCGAGCTTGCCCGCGAAGCCAACCACCTGCTTGTCGGCGCCGGGCTGCGCGGACGTGAGCCGGTGGAGGGCCCGCCCGATGGACTCCCGGATGCGCACGATGGCGAGGTCTCCACGCCCCGGCTCCACGCCGAGGTCGCGAAACTGGAACCCATAGGCACCCAGCAGCCGCATCGAGTAGTCCAGCTCCGGCTCCGTGGCGCCCTTCTTCCAGTCCGGCCAACGGCTCGGCGCGATGCCGGGGACGTGGGGCGGAGGCTGCCCCGCCATGGCGCGGTCGCAGTGCGGGTTGCGCCAGGTGGTGCCCTCGGCTTGCTTCCGGGCGGTGCTGCACGCGAAGTAGAGCTGGTCCAGGGACACCTGCAGCAGCGCGCGGAAGTCCGCCATGGCGTCACCCTGGCACGCCCGCGTGGCGTCCGAGGCTCCGTCATAGACGGCGCGCATGCAGGTGAACGGCGCCCACCCGCCGGGCTCTTCCGTCGGCTCGCCAAGAGGGTCCGCGAAGCGCGCCGTGCCGGCGCTCACGTCCTCCAGCATCCTGCGGGCGTCGTACATGCCCAGGTAGAAGTCGAACGTGCGGAACTCGGTCTCGAAGAAGCCCAGGAAGGCGAAGAGGGGCGCGCTCGCGGCGGGGAAGTGCCGACGTGGCACGACGAGGTGCCTGGCGATTTCGGGCTCTTCTTCGAGCAGCATCGAGAGTTCTTTCGAGCGCGCCGTGTCCACGAGGGCGGCGACGAGCCCGGCCAACTCGGCCGGCAGGGACTCCGCCTCGGCCTGGGACTCGGCGGGAAGCTGGACGGGGTACTCGGTGGCATCGGGGTCGACGAACGCGAAGGCGATGCCCTTCGGGGTGTCGCGCACCCCCGGCGTGGGGACATCGCGCCACTTCAGCTTGCCGTCGACAGGCCGCAGCCCGTCGCGCGCGAGCCCCACGGCCAGCCGCAGCGGCGCATTGTCGAAGATGCCTCCGTCGATGAACCGGGCGGTCTTCGCCTCCGACAGCGGGCAGACCGCGGGCGTGGTGGTGGACGAGTTCGACTCGCAGGTGGGCAGCGAGTGCGGAGGGAATGCCACCGGGAACGACATGGAGGCGAGGATGAGGTTTCGCAGGTGCTCGAAGGGGATTTCGCCCTGGGCATCGGTGACGAGCAGCGGCTCCAGGCGACGACTTCCGGGCGTCGTGTAGTTGGTGGCGCGAGGGGCCTTTCCGGGGCCTCGGCCCTGGATGCGGATGGCGAACTTCTCCTCGATGCGTGGCAGCGACAGGCGCCCATTCGCGGCCCAGAGGACCCGAGGCTCCGCGCGCGTGGTGGACACGCCGAGCACCACGTCGCACGAGGGACTGACTCCCTGGTTCCAGGCCTCTTCGATGCCGGCCGCTCCTCGCTCCAGCCACTCCCGCGAGAACATCCCGAGCGGCGTCGTCGAGGACGGGAGGAAGAGGCGGTCGAACCCGATGGGAATCCAGGTGCGCCAGAACAGCGACTTCTCGGGGGAGGGCGCCTCGACGCCACAGGCGGCCAGCACCGCCAGCAGCGAGTTCAGGCTGCCAGCGGACGCGCCCGTGAGCAGCCGGAGGTCCACGCGCTGACTGCCCCGGGACGAGGCGAGCGCGTAGTACAGGAAGCCCGCTTCATACACACCCAGGGACACGCCTCCGCTCACGGTGAGGGAGACGGCCGAAGGGGGCGCGGCCTCCGGGTCCATCGGCTGGGACTTCGCCGGCGCGGTAGCGAGGAGCAGCGCGCACGCGAGGGCGAGCGGAGACGAAGAGAGCGGGAAGCGCATGGAAGGGCGGATGGGCGGGGAGGGCCTGGCGACGGCCGGTGCGGCGCGTGCCTCGCTGGCGGCGACGGAACCCATGGCCCGGCAACGTAGACCCGCCCTGTCCCGGGCGCATCTGGCTTCCTGACGGGGTGCCACATCGTCGACTTCACTGGCGCGAAGGGGTGCTGCGCCAGCGGAGGTCGTTCAACCCGCGGCGGCACATGACCGCGCACGTGTTCGACGGGACACCGGCCTGCTGGAGCTCAAACCCGGACGGGTTCGTGCTCCAGCAGGAGTCCTCCGGTCGGAGGATTAGTAGCGGTAGGTGTCCTGCTTGTACGGACCGCTCTTCTCCACGCCGATGTACGAGGCCTGCTCCGGGGTCAGCTCGGTGAGCTGCGCGTTGAGCTTCTTCAGCTGCAGCCGGGCGACCTTCTCATCCAGGTGCTTGGGCAGCACGTAGACCTTGCCCACCTGGTACTTGTCGCTGTGCGAGTACAGCTCGATCTGCGCGATGGTCTGGTTCGCGAACGAGCTGGACATCACGTAGCTGGGGTGACCGGTGCCGCAGCCCAGGTTCACCAACCGGCCCTTGGCGAGCAGGATGATGCGCTTGTTGTTCGGGAAGATGACGTGGTCCACCTGCGGCTTGATCTCCTCCCACTGGTACTTCTCCAGGGAGGCGACCTCGATTTCATTGTCGAAGTGGCCGATGTTGCAGACGATGGCCTGGTCCTTCATCTTCGCCATGTGGTCGTGGGTGATGACGCTCTTGTTGCCCGTCGCGGTGACGAAGATGTCCGCCTTGTCCGCGGCGTAGTCCATGGTGACGACGCGGTAGCCTTCCATGGCGGCCTGGAGCGCGCAGATGGGGTCGATTTCGGTGACCCACACCTGGGCGGACAGCGCGCGCAGCGCCTGCGCGGAGCCCTTGCCCACGTCTCCGTAGCCGGCGACGACGGCGATCTTCCCGGCCACCATCACGTCCGTGGCGCGCTTGATGCCGTCCACCAGCGACTCGCGGCAGCCGTACAGGTTGTCGAACTTGCTCTTCGTCACGCTGTCGTTGACGTTGATGGCGCGGAACAGGAGGGTGCCCTTCACGGACATCTCCTGGAGGCGGTGCACGCCCGTCGTCGTCTCCTCGGTGACGCCGAGGATCTTCGCCGCCTTGCGCGAGTACCAGGTCGAGTCCTGGGCCAGCTTCGCCTTGATGGAGGCGTACAGCTCGCGCTCCTCCTCGCTCTGGGGCGAGGCGAGGACGCTCGCGTCCTTCTCCGCGCGCTTGCCCAGGTGCATCAGCAGCGTCGCGTCACCACCGTCGTCCAGAATCATGTTCGGACCCTCGTGGTCGCTGCCCGCGGGCCCGAACTCGAAGATGCGGTGGGTGAAGTCCCAGTACTCCTTCAGCGTCTCGCCCTTGTGGGCGAACACGGGCGTGCCCGCGGCGACGAGCGCGGCGGCGGCGTGGTCCTGCGTGGAGAAGATGTTGCACGACGCCCAGCGCACCTCGGCGCCCAGCGCCTGCAGCGTCTCCACCAGCACCGCTGTCTGGATGGTCATGTGCAACGAGCCCGTGACGCGAGCGCCCTTGAGCGGCTGCTGCCTGGCGTACTCCTCGCGGATGGCCATGAGGGCGGGCATCTCGCTCTCGGCGATCCGGATTTCCTTGCGGCCCCACGCGGCGAGCGACAGGTCGGCGACGGCGTGGTCCTGCTTCTGGGTCTGGGGAATGGCGGTCATGAGAATGGCTCCTGCTGATGGTTGCGAATCGTGCTGGCGAGGACCTGCCGAGCCGCTGAAAGCGGACCCACCCTCGCAAGCAACGCGTCCAGGTGAGTGCCGTTGGGTATTCCGCTTCGAGCCTGGGGCCAGAGGCCTCGCAACACTCCTCGAAGTCGCGGGGAAACTACGAGAAGCCGCCGCGAATTTCAAAGGGAGATTGCCGCCCCGGTGGGCAGGCCGGCGACCTCCTCGCGGCCGCCTTCACTGGAGGGCTCCAGGCGGCTTGAAGGGGTGGACCCCGCTTCCATGTGGGTGCGTGGACCTCCTGGAATCGTGAGATTCTGGACAGGGCCGCCAGCAGGGAGGCACCATCGCCGCCTCCCAACAACCCCGAGGGGCCGCAATGCCGTCGAAAAGCGCTGGAGCATCTCTGAAGGCCATCAACGAGAACATCCGGGCCGCCTATGCCCGGCGCGACCGCTGGGCGGCCCTCGCTCCCGAGGTCTTCGAGGCCCTGAAGGGGCAGATCCAGAAGGCGAACCAGGACGCCGGCCCCAAGTCCGAGGGCACCCTGACGCTCGTCATCGAGCAGGTCCCCCACTGGGATGACTCGCGGGCGTACGAGGTCCGGTTCCTGGGGCACGACATTGGCCTCGTCAAGGGCAACGGCGTTCCCGCCGGGCCGGTGCATGCCCACGGCGCGTCGCTGAAGATCGCCCCGCTGGTGAGCGGCCTGATTGGCGCGAGCTACACCCCGAGCTTCCTCACCGTGGGCGAGGAGCACTACGGCGACGCCAAGCCGGAGCTGGCGCTGCTGGGTGTCTTCGAGCCGGACGAAATCGCGCGCCCCAAGCTGCTCGAGGAGCTGCTCGACAAGACCGCCGCGCGCGCCGCCGTGGACCACTGGGCGAGCGGTGGCACGGTGCGGGCGACGGGGGACTGACCCTCGTCAGCCGTCCTCACGGGCTCCAGGACCGACACGAGGTCCTGGCGGCCCGCGGGGCTTCAGGGCGAGACGACGGGGTAGTGCTTCACCAGGTCCTTCCAGGCGGGCTCGGAGAGCCCCCAGGGACCGCAGACCAGCTGCGTCAGGTGCGGGAAGTGGGCCCGGTTGCGAGCGAGCGCTTCGGCGCCCTCGTCGGTCAGGATGGCTCCCGTCAGGTCGAGCACCTCGAGCGACTGGACGTGCTTGATGCGGACCAGCTCGCGGCACAACACATCGCCGAAGTGGCAGTTGTGCAGCTCGAGCCGACGGAGGGCGGCAAGTCCCTTCGCCTCGAAGAGGGGCGCCAGGTCCTCGGGGGTCCACGCGATGTACCACTCGTACTGAAAATCGATGTGCAGTCGCTCGAGCTTCGGGAGTCGTGCCTCCCGCAGGAACTGGAGCCCGGTGCCCTTGGGAACGGGCGCGTGCTTCCACTGCGACAGGTCCGAGGGGCCACAGGGTGTGTGCCCCAGCCAGTGAAGTGAGAGCTCACGCAGCTCGGGATGCTCGACGTGCTCGGCGTGAAGCTCCGTCATGGGCAGCACGAGGGTCTGGAGCCTCGGGTACAGGGCCAGCAGGCGCGCGAGCGAGTGCAGCTGGACCCAGCGAATGCGCTCCTTCCCGTTGGGACTGGAGAACTCCAGGGACCACTCACGCAGCGACGGTCGAGGGCCCGCGCGCTCCAAGGCATCGAGGAGCTCTTCCAGCGGATTCGCCCCGAGGCCCGTGAGCTTGATGCCGAGTGACTCGAGCGACGCTGTGTCAGGGGAGGTGAGCGCGATGCTCAGCAGCGCGAGCCCCGCGTCGGGGCGGGTGAAGTCGTGGAGGTCCAACGAGAGCCCGAGCGTCCGCGTGTCCTGGCGTCGACGCTCGAGCGCATCGTCATGGATGTCCTCCCAGGAGTTCTTCCGGTCGATGGTGAGCTGCTCCAGCGACGGAGGGAGGCCGGCTCGACGGATTTCCTCGAGGACGAGGGAGAGCTCTGCTTCAGAGCCTCCAAGGTCCACGCGCAGACTCAAGGCGCGAACGGGCTCCATCCGGATGAGCCGTGCGTAGACGCCACAGGCGCGGCTTGCGTCCACGGTGACGCGGTCCACGAACCCGCGCACGAACACGGCGTCCCCCGGCAGGAGTCCGAGCTCCGCGAGCCACGTCGCCTCATGTGCCGCGAGCAACGAGGCCTCGCGCTCCCGAAGCGTCGGCGCGGCGGCCTTCGTCCCGGCCTTGGCGAGCGCGCACTGCACCTGGATGAACTCGCCCCGTGGGTCGCCCTGGTGTCGTAGCGCCTCGGCGAGTCGCAGGCGAAAGGTGTCCGTCGCATCGGCTGCGAGTGCCGCCAGGTCGTTCGGTGAATGCGTCACGCGCCGGACTGTACGGTGCGGCGAGGTTCTCGCCCACTGTCCGGCCTGGCGCCGCGCCCCACGGCGCGCTTCCTCGAGGTGCGTGATTGGGGCTTCTGGAGGGGCAGGGGACGGCAAGCCAGGGGCCTGCTGTCCCCTGACCGAGGTCCGGCTCAGGTGCTCATCGGTGAACTACCCGCAGGCGTCACTGCACTGGGTGAGCTGACAGCCATAGCTCGCCGCCTTCGCATCGGCGTCCTGACGCGCGAACCGACACGCCTTCTTGCAACCGCCGAGGAAGGTGGTGGAGCCAAAGCCAACGACACCACAGGTGCCACCGCTGGCGGTGATGCCCGAGCAGGTCGTCTTGCAGTTGCGCGCGAACTGCTCGACGTTGTTCTCCTCGGACGAGGTCTCCTCCCCAGGCACCTGCTCGGTCGTCTCCCCCGAGGGGGTTTCCCGCGGCTCCTCCCCAGGCCCGCAGCCCGCGCCACCGAAACCCAGGATGCCGAGGACGGCCAGCAACATCACATGTCTCTTCATGACAACTCCTTCGCGCCTGTCTGGTGAAAGTGAAGTCCCAGGAGGCGGTGAGTTGTCTAGGTTTCCGCGAATGTCCTGTCAATTCGATGGATTTGGATGTGTTTGTTGTTGATGCGCGTTTGTGAGAGGCCGAGAGGAAGGGCGGGCTTACGGGTGCGGGCAGTCATGCTCAGCCGAGGCGCTGTTCGGGCTGCAGGCACGCCGCCAGTCGGCCCCGTTGCAGTTTGCCATTCGACGTCCGGGGGAGCTCTTCCACCCGGTAGAACTCGGTGGGGACCTTGTGCGGGGACAGGTGCTCACGCAGGGCCTGCCGCAGCTCGCGCTTGAGAGGGCTGGGCGCGCCGGGTTCGAATTGCAGGAAGGCCGTCAGTGTCATTCCATACAAGGCATCCTCGCGGCCCGACACGGCGGCGTCCGTCACCCCTGGCAGGGCGCGCAGGGCCGCCTCGATTTCGAAAGGGCTCAGTCGTTCCCCGCCGATCTTGAGCAGGTCATCGTTGCGCCCCAGGAGCGTCACCAACCCTTCGGGACTTCGCTCCGCCACGTCGCCGGTGTGTAGCCAGCCCTCCTCGCGGACCTTCTCGCGGGTGGCCTCAGGTGCTCCCAGATACCCCAACATCACCTGTTCGCCTCGCACGCACAGCTCGCCCTCCGGGGTGAGCTTCACGGTGAGCGAGCCGACCGGGAAGCCGGTGGCGGTGGAGAGGAACGCGGGGTGGTCGCTGCTCAGGCAGAGCACCCGGGGCGCCAACTCCGTCTGGCCGTAGCAGGTGTAGACGCGGCTGGAGGGAAAGGCCCGCATCAGACGTTGGCGCAGCTCCAGGTTCAGCGCCGCGCCGGCGGAGACGACGTGGGTGACGTCCTTCGTGAGCGCGGGTGCGTCGCCGAGCAGTCGCAGCAAGGTCTCATGATGGGAGGGGACTCCGCTGATCATTCCATGCAGTCGCCCTTCGTCGAGCAGCCGCTTGAGTTCGACCAGGTTGCCGAGCAGGGACGTGGGGACACCCGCCGCCAGCGCGGGGAGCAACTGTCCGAGCAGTCCGAAGGAGTAGGAGAGCGGAAGGAACAGCGTCTGCTGGGATACCGACGCGAAGTCGAGGGACGCGAGGACCGCGGCCACGTTCGCCTCGATGTTCCTCCGGGAGAGCTGTACCGCCCGAGGCGCCCCCGTGCTTCCGGAGGTGAACAGGACGACGGCTGTCTCCGGGTGATGGGGCGGCTCGCTTCGGCCGCTTCGCCAGGAGACGGACAGGGACTCGTCCAGTTCGAAGCAGTCCCCCAGGCCGCTTCTCCGCGCCTCGACTTCCGAGTCCGTCCACTCCGGCGCGAACACGGCCAGTGGAACGCCGGCCTCGTAGAAGGCCAGGAACCGGGTGATGAACCCGAGGCTCCGATGGGCTCGCAGGATGGCGAGACCGCGCGGCCTGTCGACGAGGCCCGCCTTGAGGGTCTCGACCTCTCGGCGGAGTGCGGCGAAGGAGCAGGTCTCCTCGCCGAGGATGAGGGCAGGGGTGTCATCCGCGCGGGAGAAGGCGTGTGCGGTGCTCATGAGGCGTCCGCTCCGTGGCTAGAGGCGCTTGAGCAGCGCGCAGGCGGACGCGCCTCCCGCACCCGCGGAGATGAGCAGGACGCTCTGCCCTGAGCGCAGTGGGAGCTTCTCCTGGAGGTGCGCGAGCGCGATGCCCACGCTGGCTCCCGACGTGTTGCCTGTGAACTGGACCGTCTCCACCACCTTCGCGGGGTCCGCCCCCAGCTTGTCGGTGATGGCCCGGATGAGGTGCAGGTTGGCCTGATGGGGGACGAACCAGTCCACGTCGGCCACGCTCATGCCCAGCCGCCGCAGCAGCGACGCCGCGCCCGCCGACATGTTGTCCACACCCTTCATGAACAGCGTGGCCCCGTGCTCCATCTTCAGGAAGACCTTGGTCGGGTCATCGTTCAGGTGGTGGGGAAGGCGGGAGCCTCCGGCACGGATGGCGATGATGTCCGCCATGGACGCGTCCGCACCCAGCTCGCTCGCCACGAGCTGATAGTCGGCCTGCTCGGGGCGCGGAGTTACCAGACAACTGGCGGCCCCGTCACCGAACAGGGCCGTGGTCGCCAGGTCCTCGCGGTTGAGGAACTTGGAGCGGATGTCCGCGGCGATGACCAGGTGGTCGCTCCCCGTGGCCAGCGCGAGTCCTGCTCCCACATGGACGGCGCTGGTGAAGCCCGCGCAGGCGGCCACCAGGTCCAGCACGCCAATGCCATCCAGTCCCAGCTTGGGGAGGACCAGTGGCGAGGTCGGCGGGGTGGGGAAGTCACCCGACACGGTGGCCAGCAAGAGCTGGGAGATTCGTCGGCGGTCGATGGCGCAGTCCTCCAGCAGCCGCAGGGCCGCCGCCGCCGCGATGTCGCTGCACGCCTGCTCCGGCTCCACCCAGTGCCGCTTCTCGACGCCGGTCCTGTGGGTAATCCAACTGGGGCGCGCCCGAGTCCCCATCCAGTCGAGCACGTCCTGATTGGTCATCACCCTCGCGGGCAGCCACGAGCGGGGTCCGAGCAGGTACACCGGTGCGGTGGGCTTCAAGAAGCTCATGGCTTCAACACTCCTTCCAGTCGGAACATGGGGAGGCCCCCGGTGACGTCCAACACCGCGCCGTTGATGTACTGGTGCGCGGACAACAGGGAGTCGAGCGCTTCACCGACGTGCGCGGGCTCCCCCAACTCCCCCTGCGGAATGACGCCGCCCATCCGCTCCACGTAGAGGGGCCTGGACCAGTACTTCTTCGTCCGCGTCGTCTTGAAGAGCCCCAGCCTCACGGTGTTGCTCAGGACGTTGAACGCGCCGTAGTCCACCGCGAGGTTGCGCATCAGCCCCTCCAGCGCGGACTTGCACAGGATGTACGCGCCATAGCGCCCCGTGCCGCTGACGGTGGAGATGCTGGAGATGAAGACGATGCGGCCCCAGCGGGCTTCGACCATGGACGGCAACAGGCGGCGCAGCAGCCAGACGTTGCCCATCAGGTTCGCGGTGACATCCTCTTCGAGCGCCGCCTGGGGAAGTTCATGGAAGCGGTGCAGGGGAGGGCGCCGAGTCCAGGCATTCAGCACCAGTCCCTGGAGGCCCTGGGCGAGCAGTCCCTCCAGAGCCGCGTCGCTGCGTCCGGGCGCGGTGAGGTCCAGCACCAGCCCCTGGGCCTTCAGCCCGTCGTCTCGATACCGCGCCCGCAGCTTCTCCAGCGAGGCTTCCGAGGACGCCGTCACGAACACCTCGTCACCCAGGGCGAGCCGTCGTCGAGCGATGGAGCGTCCGATGTCGGAGCCGCCTCCCGTGATGAGGACCCTCATGTGGCGCCCAGCTTTCGCAGCCATGCGGTCAGGGAGTCGAGGCTGTGGAACGCCTGCTCGGAGAAGTCCCGCCCGGAGATGCGCAGCGACAGTTCCTTCTCCAGCGCCGCGACGCCGAGCACCATCAGCAAGCTGTCCATTCCGTACGCGGCCAGGGGCTCGGAGGTGTCCGAGGGAAGCTCCTCCATGCCGGCGATGCGCAGGGCCTTCTTGATGCGTTCGAGCAGGTCCATGTCTGGGCTCCCCCGGTTCACTGCTTCACCCAGTGCTGCATGGCGAAGGACAGTCCTCCGCCCACGCTCATCAGCAGCACCGAGTCCCCCGGCGCGAACAGTCCCTGCTCCAGCGCCTCCGACAGCGAGAAGAGGACGGAGGCGCCGCCGATATTGCCGACGCGGTCCGCGCTCCAGACGAGGCGGGCCTGGAGTCCTCCTTCCGCGCAGACCTGCTCGATGAGCTTGCGGTTGATTTGGTGGGCCACCACCCAGCGGACTCGCGCCAGCCCCTGGCCGCCAGGGAACATCGCGCGGAGCATCTCCAGATAGCGTCGCAGCGCCTCCTCGCGAAGCCGGGTGCCATCTCCCGCCATCGCGTAGCCCCCCTGCTCCAGGACGTTCCTATCGGGAGGCAGTCTCCCCGGCGTCGTGTACAGGTCCACCAGCGTTCCGTCGGTGGCGTAGAGGCACTGGCGAACCTCGAAGTCGGGCGAGGTCGGCTCACGGCGCAGCCACAGGGCCGCGCCCCCATCCGCGAGGATGAACCAGGTCTCCTTGAGGGCCGGGTTCATCACCTTGGAGAGCGTCTCCGCGCAGCTCACCATCACGTTGTTGTAGCCGCTGCCCAGCAAGGACATCGCGAGGTGCAGGCTGGCCAGGGACGTGGAGCACCCCGCCTTGAGCTCATAGGCCGCGGCGTGACTGTCGAGCCGTCCCAGGATGGCCGCGGCCTGCGAGCCCGTGTAGCGGCTCGTCGTGGTGGTGCCATGAATCAGCGCTTCGATGTCGGCGCCGCCGTGGCCCCCCAGTGCGCGCCGGGTCGCCGTCAGCGCGAGGGACTCGCTGGTCTCCTCGTCTCCTGGGGCGAGGGGCGATTCTCCCGGGAGCGCTCCGGGCAGTCTCGCGAGGTATCTCTGGCCGAAGCCCAGTCGCGCTTGTAGCTTCCGGCCGAGCGCCTCCAGCGTCTGGGCGGAGCGGCCGTGTTGCTCGGTGTCCCGGGCGAGCAGCTCCGCGTTGGACACGGTCCGCGTTCCAGGCCACGAACGGCCATGGCCCAGCACCTGGATGCCCAGGCGTGGCTCCAGCACCTTCATGGCGCGCTCGCTTCGGTGGGAGCCTGGGGAGCTGGCGTCACCTGCGCACGGGCCGGGTTGAAGTGCTCCCACTCGAAGTTCTCGAGACGAGAGTCCTCCGGCAGCGTGTCCTTCAAGAGCTTGTTGTTGATGCCAATCCAGCTCCTCGCGCCGATGGTCGTCCGGGGCCCCACCATGGCGCCGGCTCCGAGGAACACGTTGTCGCCGATGTTCACCTCGCCCAGCTGCACCTTGTCGCCGAGGAACACGTGGCCGAGGACGAAGACATTCGCGCCCATCGTGCAGCCCTTGCCGATGGTGAGCAGCGGGTAGTCCGCGAGGATGGCGAAGAGGGACGAGTTCACCCCGTACGCGATGCGGGCCCCCATGGCCCGCCAGTACAGATACTTGGTGACGTAGAACGTGAAGAAGAACGGCTGGAGTCCGCAGATGCGCACCGCGTGACCCAGACAGAGGACCGAGTACCAGGCGAGGTAGTCCCGGGACAGCTCCATCGCGTAGGTGCCCGGCCGCATGCGAGGGATGCACAGGCGCATGAGCCAGCACGTCGCCAGGAAGACTCCCGCGAGGACTCCGGGCGCCAGCAGCGCCCACGCGGCGAACCCGGGCCTGTCCCAGCTCCAGCGCAGGAAGAGCAGGCATGACCACCACGCCACGAGGCCCGGCGGCAGGGCGAATGCCATCGTGATGAGGTCCACGAGGAGCACTCGCGCGAGGCCGAAGGCGCGGGACTGGTGCTTGAACCGCTGCCTCGCGGTGGCGAGCGCGTCCGTCGCGTCCTGGGTCACGCGGCCTCCTGGTGGACGGGGCTCGGCGCTTCGGGGTTGACCTGGAAGAGGGGGAAGTAGGAAGCGACGCGGGCCTCCTCGACGTCACGCGCGAGCTGGGGAATCTCCTCCCAGGTGTAGACGCGCTCGCCGTCCACAGGAGGGAGCCAGCCCATCTCCTCCGCGAAGCCCACCGCCGCCACGGCCTCCGAGTAGCGCGCGTAGTGGGTGTGGATGTGCTGGTGCCGCTTGGTGCACTCGGTGGACCGCGAGAGGTCGATGAGCTCCGCGCCGAGCTTCCAGCCCGCGGTGGCAATCACGCCCTGGCGGCCGAGCGCCTTCAGTGTGGCCTGGAAGAGGGGCGCGCCGATGTGGTCGAGGAAGATGGAGACGTCCTGGCCACGTCCCGCCTCCTTCACTCTCGCGAGGAAGCGCTTCTCCGACTGGGTGTAGCGCTGGCGGTAGCCGGAGTCCGAAGCGAAGAGGGCCGGGTCCAGCATCAGGTCGGGGAACTCGCGCCGGTCGATGGGGATGATGTCCACGGAGGCGAGGCGTCGCAGGCGCTCGTCCTGGGAGGCGACCATGGCCACCCGACACCCGGCGTACCGGGCCAGTCGGAGCTGCGCATAGGAGACGCCGCCGCCCCAGCCGACGACGAAGGGCGCGGGGCAGTCCGACTCGCTGACCTGCAAGCGCCAGCACCCGTAGGCGAGTCGCCAGTTGGACCAGGCGGTGATGTAGCGCAGGGAGAACGCGGCCCACTGCTTCAGCGAGTGCCGGGTGTCTCGTGGAATGGGGACGAGCACGCGCTCGGGGAGCCGCGTCCTCCGGGCTAGCAGGCCCATGGTGTGGCTGGCGTCGTAGGCGAGGACCTTGACCGGGTAGCCATGCTCGTCCTGCTCCGCGTTGCAGAACACGAGGCAGAGGTCTCCCGGGCGGACCCGCGTGACGGCGCTGCCCGTCTCAAGGACGCGCACGACGCCCGCGTTGCCGATGACGACCTTGTCTTCCCGACGCAGCCGACAGATGTCCACGGGCACGCGCTGGAGGGCGTGCCCCATGTTTCCCTCCCAGCAGCCATAGAGGGGCTCGGCGAGCACGTGCTCGGGACCGAGGTCCGGGATGATGAAGGACTCCTGGACCAGCTCACCCGGGACGCTCTTGCCGTCCCGCTGCTTCTCTCCGCGATGAAGGACCCAGGCCTGCGCCTCTTGCATGACCGCTCCAGTGATGCGCCGGGGGAGAGTCGCCGAGCGCGTCGAAGTGGAGGGATGATGTTGAATCCTGATTCATGTCTCAAGAATGCCCGGGGTGCGCCTCTTCCTGCCGCGAGTCCCCGTTGTCGTGGGGAATGTCGCCGCGCGGAGAAAACGCAGGTGGGGCGTCGGATGCCACCCCGATGACGTGCTCACGGAGCGACGGGAGGCAGGGGATCCGACGGGTCGTGACGAGGCCCTGCTCAGCGGGTTGTGCGCGGCGCTCATCGGCCGCGACGGGGCTGGGGGCGAGCGTGGCTTGCGCCAGGCGCTTGGGACCGTTGCCAGTGACAGTCACCGCTGACTGTCACCGGCGACAGGTCATCGCCAGCGTCACGCCTGGAATGCTTGCGTGAGTCTGGCGATCGCCGCGGGGAGACCGCGCACGCGGAGCTTCCGGCCGTGCTCGTCGTACTCCTCGTTGAGCACCGTGGTGTGCTCGTACACCTCGCCGATGCGTCCCTGACTGGCGTACGGAATCACCAGGTGGGCTTCCACCATCGACGCCTCGAAGAACTGGATGATGACCTGGCGGAGCTTCGCCACGTCGTCCGGCCGATGGGCCGAGAGCAGCACGGCCTCCGGATGCTCCGCGCGCAGTGCATCCTGCGCCGCCTGGTCCAGCCGGTCGGTCTTGTTCAGCAGGAGCTTGCTCGGCACGGTGTGCGCGCCAATCTCTCGCAGCACGGACCGGGTGACCTCCAACTGCAATTTCCAGGTCGGGTCCGACGCATCCACCACGTAGAGCAGCAGCGACGCTTCCAGCGCCTCATCCAGCGTGGAGCGGAAGGACGCCACGAGGTCGTGTGGCAGCTTCTGGATGAAACCCACCGTGTCGGAGACGAGCACGCGAGGACGGGTCTCTGGATGCAGCGCGCGCACCGTGGTGTCCAGCGTGGCGAAGAGCTGGTCGGCGACCAGGACCTCGCTCCCGGTAAGGGCGCGCATCAGGGAGGACTTGCCCGCGTTGGTGTAGCCGACGAGCGCCACCCGGAGCTGCTCCCTGCGGGCATACCTGCGATGGTCCTGCTCCTTCTGGATGACGGCGAGCCCCGCGCGCAGCTCCGCGAGGCGATCCCGGATCTTCCGCCGGTCGAGCTCCACGGCGGAGTCTCCGGCGCCACGCCCCTGCTGCCGCTCCCGGCCTCCCGAGGACTCCCGCAACCGGGGCGCGAGGTAGGTGAGCCGGGCAATCTCGACCTGCATGCGCGCCTCGTGGCTGCGCGCGTGCCGGTGGAAGATGTCGACAATCACGCCCGTGCGGTCCATCACCTGGGCGCCGGTGGCCTTCTCCAGATTGCGCAACTGGCTCGGCGACAGCTCGTGGTCGACGACCACCACCGTGGGGCGCGGCCCGCTGACGTCTTCCTCGGGCTCGGAGGCGTCGTCATCCTCGTCGACGTCCTCGGCCTCGGAGTCGTCCGTCTCGGAGTCCTCGGCCTCGGTGTCCTCCGACTCGGTGCCCTCGGTCTCAGTGCCCTCCGTCTCGGAGTCCTCGGCCTCGGTGTCCTCCGACTCGGAGTCGGTCGCCTCGGTGCCTTCCTCGGAGGTCTCCTCGGCCTCGGAGTCCTCCTCGGCGGCCTCCCACTTCGCTCGGGCCTTGGAGGTCCGGTCCCGGGCGCCCGAGGTGATGACTCCCGGCCCTCCGGTGAGCGCGGCCAGGTCCTTGAGCTTCCCCTTGCCGAGCACCGTCCCCGTGGCCAGCGCCCCTCGGCGCTGGGACACCGTCGCCACGGCGTCGTAGCCCAGGGTGTGCACCAGCCTCTTGAGCTCCGCGAGGTCCGCGGCGTGCTCCGTGTCCGTCACGCTGGGAAACTGGACGCCCACGAGGACGGCACGGGGGCGAACAACTGGCGGGGTCTTCGACATGGGCATGCTCGTAACACGGTGAGGCCCCAGGTGGGGTAAAGCTGGCCTGCCTCCCCGGTTCCAGGCGACTGTCGCCTGGGGGAGCAGGCGACTGGCGACCTCCGTCCGACAAATGCCATGAGAGACCTCATCCAGACGGTTGGCGACCTGCTGAGCCGTGCGCCCGCGAGCGATGACGAGTCGCCTGCCTTTCGCCCAGCCTCCGCGTGGCTCCTCGTCTGCCTCATGCGCCAGCTCGTCCGTCAGCGCTGGCTCGTCCGTATCATCGAAGAGCGACTCACCCCGAAGTGGGACGAAGGCGAAGAGGATGGGGACGTCCCGGGTCTCGAGGGCTGGACGTACGACTTCCATGGACGCGGCTGTTGCCTCTCCAGCGCTGGCGAAATCCTGGACGTCGATTTCCACGGAGACGAGGGGACCACCATCGACCCCTACTTCTTCGCGACCCGCCTCCACTCCCTCTCCGCGCCAGGGGTTCCCGAGGTCCGTCTCATGGCCCTGCTTCCGGGCCGCGACCTGGTGGTGAGCGCCATCCGGGAACTCCAGAACCAGGGGCTCCTGCGGCACCCGACCAGTGAGCATGTCTTCCGGCTCCCGCCGGAGCTGGAGGCACTGGCCGAGGCAGCCGAAACCCTGGACCTCGGCTCGCGGCAGGCACGCGAGCAGAGCTTCGTCCTGCTCGGAGACTTCGAGGCGCTGGAGGACAGCACGTTCGCGGCGAGGGCGCGGGAGGCACGGGAGGCACGCAAGCAGTGGCTCCTGGCGCGGACGACCGCCCCCACCTCGGCGGGTGATGCCCTGGCCGCGCTTCAGGAACTCTTGCCTCCCGACGCGTTCGTCCAGGCTTGCGCGCGAGTCCTCTCCGGCCCCATCTCCTCGGCGATGGGAGATGCGATTGAGCGGTTGGACACGCTGCCGGGCGTCGCGGGAGGCCCCGCGGTGTTCGCGCTGCTCCAGCGCTTGTCCCCGGAAGAGCATCACCCCTATTCACTCCATGCCGCCGCCAGGTACCTGCTTCGCCGTCAGTTCGAGCGGGAGAGGGTGCTCGCGGCGGTGCTCGCCTTCGCTCGGGTGGACAAGGTGAAGGGCTACGGAGGCAATCCCTTCGACGGAGACTTCGCGCTCCTGGCCCTGGAGCATGCGCCTGAACACGCCCTGGAGTTGGTGCGGCGCGCGCTGCGCTCCTCCGTGCCCTATTGCCGGATGCGAATCGCCACCGTCCTCTGTGTCCTGGACACACCGTGGAGTCAGCGGGAGTTGAGCGCGGCCCTCCAGGAGCGCGCCGCGTCGGACGCGGGAGATTCCAAGTACCTCCAGCTCGCGCTCGCACGGAGCCAGTCCTCATGGGCCCGCGCCATCGCCGCGCGGTGGGGACGCCAGCAACCGCCTCCCGCCACCGCGGAGATCGGCTTCACCCATGAGGAGGTGATGGCCGCCAACGCGGACAGCTGGTTCGACGCCGAGCTCGAGAAGGCCCGCGCCTGGGTCCAGCGGACGCGGATTCAAACACCGCACGAGCCAGGGTGAGACGCCCCCAGGCTCCAGGGGCGTCCCGTCCCGAGCGACACTGCTGGAGGACGGTTCAATCGCAGCGCTGGACGTCCTCGGTGATGAAGCCGTTGCGGCTGGAGATGCTCCGGTCGTAGCAGTCGCCGGGGAAGCCGCTCACCCGGTAGCGATGCGTGGAGGTTCCCACCGCGTTGCGCTGCGCCCGGGGGACGCCCAGCGTGTACGCGGCCTCTCCGGTGAAGACGTCACTGCTCTCGCGGTGCGCCAGCGTCTGGAGACCTCGGAGGTCGAACGCGTCCTCCGCGTCGTTCATGGTGATGGTCGTGGTGAGCCGGTTCTCGGGCGTCACGCTGATGAGCCCGTCGAGCACGAAGCGCTTGTCGGAGCGGCTCACCGTCGGAAAGAGGTCGCGACCCACGACGGTGACGGTGTTGGTGTCATTCCACGTGGCGGTGAGCTCGTCCGGGTTCTCCATGTCGCCCAGCCAGCGGTGCATGCTCGCGTTGGACACCTTCTGCTCGACCGTCGTCAGCTCCCAGCCGCGCGAGGTCTTCACGTAACCAGACACGCGCAGGTGCTGGCCGCCTTGCGTGTCCACCTGGTGCCAGCCGTCCACCAGCGAGTACGTCGAGTCATTCGTCAGCGCCCCCAGCGAGTGCTGGAGCAGTCCGCCCGTGACGCGCGCGGCGTGTGAATCCCGCCAGACGAGGATGTTGGTGGGCAAATCCCACCCGGGGCGTCCCTCGGGGACCCCCAGCACGCTCACCCGAAGCTGGTGCGGCTGGCCGTCGGTCAGCAGGCCCACGAAGGGGGTGAGGTCATACGCGATGGGGCGGATGTTGAAGGCGCGCGGCGCGGGCAGCACGTACCAGAGGAACGGGTTGGACCAGCCGCCCGTGTACACATGCGGGAAGGGCATGGCGATGCCCGCCACCTTTCCATCCACTTCAATCCGCACCTCGCGGTACGGGCCCGCGTCGGCGGGGCACGAGTACGGCACGACGGTGGGCGCGGTGATGTACCAGAACTCCTCGCAGCCACCGCCCGAGCCCGTCGCGTAGACCTCCGCGATGAGCCGCGTGGTGTTCTGGGGCACCGTCACCTCGCCCACCAGCGCGCTTCCCTCCCGGCGCGGGTTGACGAGCGGAAGCACGTCGCTGGCGGTGCTGGCCGGGGGCAACCGCCGTCCCTGCGCCGGGTAGAACGTCAGGTACACCTGCACGTCCAGCACGCCCGTGTATGTGTCGTTGACCACGTTGCCAATCAGCATCCACACGGGCTGGGACTGGCGCAGCAGCGGCGCGTAGGCGGTGACATCCTTCTCCACCGACCACGCGATTCCCTCGCGAGACGGCTCGGGCGTGGACGTCTTGAACAGGGTGACGCCGCCCACCTCCAGGTGGCCCAGGCGGTCGTACTGGACGCCCTGGACCTTGCCCTCCATGCGCAGCACCACCTTGTGCCACGGCCCCGGGCAGTCCGCGGGCGGCGTGAAGGTGCCGGTGAAGGGCGTGAAGTCGTCGAACTTCTCGTCGACGATTCGGACGGTGCACGACGCCGTCGCCGGCCGCTCCACCGTGGGGACGGCCGTGCGAGGGTCATCCCAATCCGTACCGAACTCAGGGGGCGGCTCGACGGCCAGCGCGGGCAGCGCCGCGCCGAGGGCGAGGACTGCCGCGGCGAATGCTCCGGGGAAAGGACGCACGGCTTTTCCTTGGTAGGCGGTTAGTCCGTGGAGACTAGGCCTCGCCGGTGCCGTGGGCAATGCGCGAGCTTCCGGTGCGAACCCGCCCCGGTGTCGGACACTCGCGGAGCGCCGAGGGCACCCGGGCCCCCGCGTCCGGCGAGGGGCTTTCCGAGCAGGGCCGCTGTCATCAGGGCCATGGCCGCGCGGCTCGGGTCATCAACGTCCACGCGCGAGTCGCGCTTCTCAGCGCTTCGGTTGACGCGCCTTGTTGGCCACACGCTTCTTCTTCGCTCCGCTCGAAGGGCCGCGCTTGTGTCGGGGTGTCTTGCGCTTCGAGGGGCGCTGCTTGCCGTCTTGCAGCGCCCGGTCGAGCGTGCGACCGGCGCCCGCCACCACCCCGTCCTGGCCCAGGGTCCCCTTCAACGTTTCGTCCACCGCACCGCCGGGAGCGAGCGTGCCCTTCACGGTGCCACCCACGTCTCCCAAGACGCGTGTCAGCGCGCCTCCGGGTCCAGTGGCCCCCTTGGCGACATCGCCGACGTCGTGAACCGCCTCGGAGATGGCGCCTCCGGGCCGAAGCGTTTCGTGGGTGGCCTCTCCCACCTCCGAGATTGCGTGGCCTACCGGGCGCAGAAGGCTTGCGAGCAGCTCCGGGTTGTTGTCCACCGTCTGCAGGGCGCGATTCAGGATCTCATAGACGCGCTGGAGCCGGACCTTCAGCAGGGCCTGCGCCTCCACGCCCTTGATGGTCAAGGCCACCCGGTCGATGTCCACCTCCGCGCCTACGTCCAGCTTCACCAGATTGGCGAGCTCCGCGTGCAGGGCCACCCGCGCGTGCAGTCTCTCCACGTCGAGTGATATCTCGTCCACCTTCACCGTCGGCACGTCGAGCAGCACGTCAGGAGTGGTCTCGATAGGCCCTTCATCGGCGCCCGCCACGGCGAGCACGTGGCGGGTGTCTTCGCGCGTCACCTCACCCGTCGGGCGTCCGATCTTCCCCGAAGGCGCGTCCCGTCGGGCTTTCTTCGCGCCGGACCTCTCCGCGTCCCGTTTCCACGGATTCCATTTCGCCACGGTCGACTCCCCCTCGTGGCCCAAACCTGGGGACGTCTCGCGACCTGTCATCCTCGGGGTCGTCCGCCCTGACCGGTGGGTCTGGGTGCCTCGTGGGACGCGGGCGGACGCAGGCATGGCCTCTCGAACAGGAGGGCCTCGGGCCCTGCCTCTCCGCGGGGCCTTCCTATCTTTGAGACTCACCGCGAAATGTCACGCCTCCACGTGTGGAGCGGGAGAGAACCCATGCCAGAACGTCGAGGCAAGCCCACCCGACGTCGCCGTCCCTCGGGGCGCACGGCCACACCCTCGAAGGGCCCTTCGCACCGAGTCATGACCCGGCGCACGCGGGGCGACTCGGCGTCCACGCAAGCCCCGGAGAACTCCGACCTCGACGCGGTCATCAGCGCGAAGGCGAAGGGACGCTCACTCGAAGTCCACGCCCTTCAGGGGGTGCGAGTGCGCACCTGGGCGCCGCCCGACGCGCGGCGCGTCCACGACTCGCACCGGGTCGGGCTCCCCGCGCACCTCGCGCCGGGCGAGCACCACGGTCCTTTCGAAGCCGGAATGCGAGTGGGGGTGCGACTGCCCGACCCTCCACGCCTTCATGGAGAGTCGCCTCCCGTCCGGCCTCGTCGGAAGCGTTCGAGCAAGCCGCGCCGCCCCTGAGGCGCTGGCCTGCTTCGAGGCTGCCCGCGGTCAGCCGCCTTTTCGCTCGCCGCGCTTTGCCGTGCGCTTGGGAGAGGTGTCGGGTTCTTTTTCAGTCAGTCGCTCGGCCGCCGACGTGATGGCCATCCGCCGAAGGCTTGAAACCGCGTCCTCGAACTGCCCGGAGCTCTCCAACTCGTCGGCGAGCCCTCGGAGCTTGTCCGCCGCGCGTGTATAGGCCCGCCGCTCCGCGTGGGAGGAGGGGAGGAGGGAGGCCGAGAGGAAGCCCACGGCCAGGGCGCCCAACCCGAGGCCCACGGGATGGGCTCGCACCGTGCGCTCGGTCCAGGAGCGGGCCTGGGCCACACGGGCACGGGCCTCGTCCCGGGTCGGCATCCGCTCCTTGAGCGTTCCCGTGACGGCCTGTCCCTTTCGCTGAACGGAGCGCAGGGTCGCCAGGGTGCTCTCCCGGGCCCCACGCCGGGGAGGCCCGTCGTCCGCCCGTGCGGGTGCCTGCTTCTTGTTCGCGGCCTTCTTCATGTTTCGGCCCTCCCCTCGGTATCCGTCACACCGCTGGCGCGGAACACGCGTCCGGCGATGAGCCCCACTCCCAACAAGCCCGAAATCAACCAGCCGGGGCGCTGTCTCACCTGACGCCCCGCGTGCTCCATGAGCTCTCCGACCGAGTGCTGGTCCAGTCGTGATGAGGCGCCACGCAGCACGCGTTCGCCTGTCTCGAGCATGTGCTGAGACAGGGGACTGGGGGTCCGCCGGGTGGCTTGCTCCAGACCTCGGGCCGCGTCCTCCAACGCCTGGGCGAGGTCTCCGCGCTGAACGTCCAGCCGCTCGATGACCCGGTCGCGAGCGAATCCCGCCGCATGCTCCAAGGGCTGCCGTTTCAGCCTCTTCCTGGGTGTCTGGCGTTGCGTATCGCCGCGCGTCCGCCGCTCGCCCTTCGCCTTCGCCGAGCCCATGACGTGCCCTCCTTCTGTTCCCCGCGGGCGGCGGGGATGTCTCGAAGTTAGGCACCGCGCGCTTCGGCCGGGCAGTCGGACTGCGCAAGGTGTGTCTGCTCGTCCGAGCAGCCGGTTCCGCGCGGATGCGGTCATCGCCACCTTTCTTCTCCTGGAGGTCGATATGAAGGCGGAGCAGGAGAAGACGCTGCACGAAGAGGTCGTGGCGACGCTGGACCGGCTCAAGCAAAAGAATCCGGAGCTGGAGAAGGAGTTCCAGCGGGTGCGAGGGTACGCCGTCTTCCCCTCGCTGGGGCGGGCGTCGCTGGTGCTGGGAGGCTCCTACGGCCATGGAGAGGTGTTCGAGAAGGGCAAGCCCATCGGCTTCGCGACCCTCTCCCAGATGACCATCGGTGTGCAGATCGGAGGACAGACGCTGAGCGAGGTCATCTTCTTCGAGGACCGGGACGCCATCGAAGCCTTCAAGGGTGGCAAGGTGGCCTTCGCCGCCAATGCCTCGGCGGTCATCCTCAAGGCCGCGGCGTCGGGGACCACCAACTACGCGAAATGCACCGCCCACGCCTACTCACGCGGGGGGATGCTGCTCGAGGCCTCGCTGGGCGGACAGAAGTTCACGTTCATTCCCCCCTCCAATGCGCCGGCCCGTGTGAACGGCGATGAGGGCCAGAAGGCGGATCAAGGCTCCCCGGACGAGCGCTCCAACGGAGAGAGGAGTGGCTGGCTGCCTCGGACGCCGCGCCACCCTGCGGCCCTGGCGACGGGACTGTCGACCGCGGCGATGCTGGTGACCCGGCTCTTGAAGACGCGTGCCAGTGCCCGGTCCTCTCCGCAGAGCTGAGGCACGCATGCGAGAGACGCTCGTCAAGCTCGCGCGGCGGGTGCTGGCGCTCGCGCGCAAGGAGTTGGCTGTCCATGGGCGGCTCCACCGGGACGTCCTGGCGACGCTGCGCAAACTGGAAGCGCGCTCGCCCGAGTTCGCCCGGGCGAGAGCTCGCGCCCATGCCTGTGTCGTCTTTCCCTCCCTGGGACAGGGCAGCGTGGTCCTCGGCGGTGTCTGGGGACTGGGCGAGGTCTTCGTGCGGGGGCGACTGGTGGGGTACTCGGCGCTGGTCCAGTTGACGCTCGGCGTGCAACTGGGGGGACAGACCTCCTCCGAGGTCATCCTCTTCGAGGACCGTGAAGCCTTCGAGCGGCTGAAGAAAGGGAGGACTGGCCTGGCGCTCGGCGGCGCGGTGACCCTGGTCAAGGCGGGCGTGGCGTGGGCCCGCGGCCCGAAAGGCAGTACGGCCGTCGCGCTGGCCACGCGCGGTGGTTTGTGGGCGGGCGTGGGGCTCGGGATGCAGCGACTCTTCTTCGTGCCAGCGGTCCTCACCCGGGGAGGTGTGTTGCGTGAGGGCCTGCCATCCCTAGCTTTTTCAAGGGCGCGAACGTCGGCTCCGAGGGCGAACGGAACCAGGGAGAACATGATGGCCAAGGCGCAGGCGAGCAAGTCGGGGCGGAAGGGGCTGGAGGGCCCCTCTGCCTTGGGACGTCGGATTTCGGGCGCCGATTCGCGCAAGGTCAGCGAGCGCGCTCGGGCGGCCGTCCAGAAGGTTGGTGAGCGAGGCCGGCAGACCGTGGAGCACCTGCGCGAGCGGGTGCCGAGCGGAAGGGAGATTCAGGCGCGAGCGGGCCAGGCCCGAACATGGGCCGCGGACCAGATGGGGGCGCATGCGGTCGCGATAGGACTCACCACGCTGGCCGCGGGAATCGCGGGAGCCGCGCTGCTCCCGGTCTCAGACCGCGAGCGACGTGCCTTGTCCTCGGCGTCCGGCAAGGTGAAGTCGCTGTCCCACTCGATTGGTGAAAGTCAGGTCCTCGCCCGGGCGAGGAAGTCGCTCAGCGGCGTGACGAAGTCGGTCGGCGACAGGGTCAGCCGTGCCAGGAGTGGCGGTACGCCCGAGGTGGCGGAGCAGGCGCGCGTCCCGCGCAAGAACGCCCCCGCGCGGGGACGGAAGACCTCGGGGCGGTCCGCGGCGGCGAAGACCTCCCGCCCCACCGCGAAGCGCGCGAGCCCGAAGAGGGGCCCAGGCGGTGCGAGGAGCACGAAGAAGGCGGGCGCGAACCCCACGCACGCGAAGACCTGAAGCAGTCCGCATGCGCGAGGCCCCTCGCTTCTCGCACCGGAGCCCCCAGGCCCGGTGACGAGGGCCTGGGGGGACTTCAGGGGTGAATCACTCCACCCAGTGCTGGACGGTCAGGATGCGGAAGCCGGTGGCGACGTTGACGAAGAAGTGGACCTGGATGCCGGCCCAGGGGCCGTCGTCGTAGCCGAGGTGGCAGCCCTTGAACGTGCCGCCCGCGGTGCGCGAGTCCAGGTCCGACAGGCCGTTGGTGACGATGCTGGCCGGAATCTGCCCGTGGTACTGGGCGGTGCTGGCGGCGCTCGCGACGTAGCTGTGGACCTCGGCGGCGTTGGCCAGGTTCGGGCGGTTGGTGAAGCGCGAGTTCGGGAAGGTGGCGGGGTCGATGCCGAAGCACGTGGCGTAGTCCAGCCGGTCATTTCCGTGCGCGCCCGCCATCACGTCCTCGATGTCGAACGAGAGGTCCATCTTCACCGTCCAGTTGCTCTCCGGCACGGCGTTCACCGTGGAGACGAGGACCTCCAGGTCGTAGCCCTGGGTGGCGGCGTTGCGCAGGGTGCGCAGGCTCGCCGCGCCGATGCCGGACGCGTTGGAGATGGCCTGCACCGAGGTGAACGGGCGCAGGGCGAGCAGGGTCGTGGCGCCATTCCACGCGTAGGGGAGGATGGCGTACAGCGTGCCGGCGTTCACGGTGTTGACCAGGGAGACCACCGCCGCGGCGTCATCGGTGGAGAGCGCGAGCTCGTCCAGGATGCCCACGCAGCTGCTGGTGATGTAGCCCAGCGAGCGCGCGCCGCTTTCGATTTGCGTCAGACGGACCGGGCCGACCAGGTGGACGCCGGAGACCTCCGCCAACGTCACGAAGGGCGCCGTCGAGCGGCGGCTGACGAGGTTGAGGACGACGTCGCTGGGCAGATACGCGTCCAGCGTCGCGGGCGCGGCGGTGTTCACGAAGGTGAGCAGGCCCTGGCACTCGGGCGCGAGGTCGACATTGGTCGTCGTGAGGGGGGCGACCTGGTCCTTGGGCGCCTCCGTCGACGACGGTTCGGAGGAAGGCTCGGGGGACGTGGTGGGACCGCAGCCGACCAGCAGGCTGGCGGAAAGCAAGGCTGAACCGAGACGACGCATGGATGACTCCTCAGGGGTGTGGCGTGAGGCGTCCCCCATACACCAGTCGCATGGGTCACTGACAATCCAAGCTTTTGTGACATGTCGGAGTGAGGGGTTGCTTTCTGGACCTCGTCTCTGGACTCGGGCATGCAGGAGGGCCGTCCACTTACGGGCTCCATGTAGGGGCCTCTCCCGGTGAAGGAAGTGCATGCGAGCCTGTCCGTGCTGCATGGAGACGCTGACGGCCGGGTTGCTGGGCTTCGGCAGCCGGCGCCTGGCGGGACGCTGTGAGTCATGTGGCGACGCTGTGTGTGAGACGTGTCTCAGCACGCAAGTCCTTGACGCGACGGACTTCCGGGCACGCGCGGGCACTTCGGCTCAGGCGGGTGTGCAGGTGAAGGGGCGGGTGTGTCGCTCCTGCCTGTGGGATGTGTTGATGGACCGGGGTGAGACACCGCCCTTTCCCGCGCCGCGAGGACAGCGTGAGCGCGCGAGGCGAACCGCACGGGAAAGTTGCACCCACGGTGACGTGAAGCCATGCATGGCGTTCTGTCCGACGTGTGGCGACGAGGTCTCCTGGAAGAGTGAGCACGGCAACCCCTCTTGCGAGGCCTGTGGCGCGCCCTCCCACCGGGACTTCAACTGTTGCTGGGCGTGTGGCGAGTCGTTCGAGGAAGAGAACGCGCCGAGGCCCGTCGCCCGTGGGTATCGGCTCGACTTCGACTGTGATGCTCCGGAGTGCACGGGCAAGCTGGCGTGGCTGATGCCCTTCTGTCCCTGGTGCGGCGAGGAGAAGCACTGGGAGCATGAAGGGAGCCTGGAGTGCGACGAGTGTGAGGTGCGGCTCGACCAGGGCTGGGCGTTCTGCGTGCGCTGCGGAGAAGAGGCCCCGCTCCCCGACGACTGTCCCAGGTGCGGAGTAGGGCTGGAGGAGGCCGCGTCGGCCGCGCGCTGTGAGCGGTGTCACCACGTGGTGTGCGGCGACTGCTGTGACGTCCGCGTCGTCACCCAGGACGGTGGTGAGGCTCAGGAGCGGTTGTTGTGCGCGGGTTGCGCCGAGGGCTTCGACCCGGTGGGTGAGGAAGAGGCGCCTCGACCTCGAGACGAGGCGCGCGAGGGTCCTCCCGAGGAGCCCGAGGAGCCCGCCGAGCCACCCGCCGAGACACCTCCCACCGCGTGGGAAGTGCTCGGGGTCTCACCCGGCGCTCCGCTGCCCGACGTGAAGCGGGCGTACCTCGCGCTGGTGGCGCAATACCATCCGGACAAGGTCGCCCAGTTGGGGCCGAAGCTTCAGGCCCTGGCCCAGGAAGAAACGCGCCGCATCATCGAGGCCTGGGAGCAGGTGCGGAAGCAGTCGCGCCCCTGAAGCCGCGTCGTGGCCTATCGCTTGCCGGGAGAGCTCAACCGTTGCACGGCCGCTTCGAGCTGGAGCAGTCGCGCTTGTTGCGCCTGGATGACGTCCTGCTGCTCTTGCATGCCCTTGACGAGCACGGGGATGAGGCTGGCGTAGTCCACCGCCTTGTACTCACCCACGACTCCGCCCGATGCATCTCTCAACGAGGTCTGCTTTACGAGCTGCGGGAAGACCTTCTCCACCTCCTGCGCCACCAGCCCCATCTCCTCGCCGTGTCGCGTGGACAGCGCGCTCGCGGGCCCTGAATAGGAATAGGTCTTTGGCTGGAGCTGCATGAGCCGCTCCAGCGCCTCTGGGAGTGGGCGGATGTCCTTCTTCAGGCGCGCGTCCGAGAAGGTGTAGTACGCCGAGGCAAGGACGTCTCCGTTGAACCGCGCGGCGATGCCACTGGTGCTGGCGCCGCTGGCCACGAAGATGCCGTCGCTGAAGTAGCTCTTGCCCGTGAGATGGGCGGCGTAGGTGATGGGGTTGTTGATGTAGTCCTTGCCGATGACCGCCGCCGCGGCGCCGTTGAGCGTCGTGTTGTTGAGCGTGCCCAGGAGTGACGCTCGCATCCCTCCAATGTAGTAGGGCCCATTTGCCGACGACGATGCGGGGACGGGGTTGTTCACGGTGGTGCTGAAGTCTCCACCTACCGACACGGCAAAGGAATCCACGGCATTGCTCACGAGGCGGTCCGTATGAGTCTGTGCGGAGATACTTGTCTGGCCTCCACTGGCAGCCATGGCGGACTCATAGTTCAAGAACAGATAGGTCGCCCCCCGGGCCGTCGAGCCATTCACGGAGCCGGTGAGTGAGCCGCTCGCGCTGCTGTTGCTGGTCAGTTGTGGAGCACTGACGGACAGGCTTGTGCCGACCAAGGCCTGCGCCAATGCATTGCCGCAGAGCAGCAGGGACAGCAGCGCGCCGCGAATGCTTGTGAATCCTTGCAGGGTTCTCACTGGGTTCTCCTTGGGGATGAGAGGCTTGGGCGGGGCAGGATAGGATTGGGAGGGAGGAGCTCTAGTTTTTTGTCTTTCTTTAGAGTGTCTGGATTTATGGCGCCGCGCGGGAATGTGGGGACGGCTCAGCCTCCAGGGTGATTGACTTGCGCCTGAATCCATCCAGGTGTCACAGTCTTTGGCATGGCACGCCAGTCAATGAGGACCTGGGAGGGTTCGACGGCTTCTTCGTCGAAAGTGTCCGGGGGCACTTCCTGGGCGAGCGTGGTGCCACCCGCGCCACGCACGGAGCTGGAGCCGGTGAGTGGCACGCCCTCCGGACTGGGACACGACTTCGGCAAGCTGAGCCTCCTTCCTCCTGTCGGTGGGAGCGGCTGTGAGGCGAGGGCGCCCACGGGGCTGGAGAGTGCGCTCCGGGGGCATCAGGGACAGCCGCTGCCTCCAGCCCTGCGGGCTGATGCGGAGCGGCGCTTCGGTGGCTCGCTGGCTTCGGTGAAGCTGCATGACGGCCCGGAAGCGCACCGCCTCGCACGGGCCGCGGGCGCGCGCGCGTTCACCTCTGGCAGGGACGTCGTCTTCCGTGCGGGGCAGTACGCGCCCCAGACTCCCGCGGGGAGGGAGCTGCTGTGGCATGAGCTGGCGCACGCAGCGGGGGCTCCTCGGAGCCCGGCCGTGGTGCTTCGCGCACCCCTCTTCGATTTGACGGAGTACACCTCCAGTCCGCTTCCTCCGGGGCACACCGTCGCCAGCACCCGGGCACTGCTCGACGCGCGCATCAAGAAGGGAGACATCCTCAGTGCCACCGTGTCGGGTGCTGGCACGAGCGTCGACGCGCTCATCTTCCTTCAGTACTTCTTGTGGCAGATGAGCCGCAGGGACCGCTGGGACACGGTGCTGACCCAGTCCGTCCCGCTGGGGTGGCCACCGCCGCCGGGCAGCACGACTCCTTCACCCAGGGGACTGGTGCGCGTCGCCATCGACGCCACGGGCAATGCCCGGATCGAACTGCTCTCCAGGGCCGCTGTCCCACCGTCCCCACAGCTCGCCGACCCCGTGGTGAATGCGCACCTCACCACGACCTTTGGCCTCAAGGTCGTCAATGGTGACAGCACCTGGACCGCCGCCCATCTGAGCGATGTTGCCGCGGCCCTCGCCCTGTTGCCCGCGACGGATGTCGCGGCCTTGAAGGACGTCGACCTGGTGCGCATGCAGGCGCTCCCCAACGGACGCGCGGGCGAGTTCTCCAGGGGAGGCGCGGTGCCGCAGGGCTCCACGGCACCACCGAGCCGGGCCACGCTCAAGCTGGCGGATGGTGCGTTCGCCGCGAACACCCGCTTCCTGGGAGAGGCCGCGAACCCCCGGCCCGCCAGCTATGGAACCATCCTTCACGAGGTCGGTCACGCCGTGGAGGTCCAGGTCGCGCGTCCGCTGCATGCGCGGCACGCGGAGGCCGTCGTGGACCAGAACAAGGCTGTCGCGGCGCTGAATCCAACCGTGGAGCGCTACGAGCGTGCACGGGTCGCGGGTCGCCAGTCGGAGACGCAGTCGCTCCGGCCGACGGTGGTTGCGCAGCGGGCGACCTATGACCGGGCGCTCCGGACCGTCCGCACACGCCAGACCGCGCTGGATGCCGTCCAGGTCCCAGCCGCGACCATCGCCTTGCTCAAGACCGCGTTGAGCACGCAGCGCACGCAGGCCCAGGCCGAGCTCACCACCGCGACGACCGCCGCGGCGGCCTTCGCCCCCGCGGACCAGACGGAGAGTGCCGCGTTCCGCTCCGCCATCACCGCCACCGTCGCCGCCCTGGATGCCTACGTGGCGCAGGCTCCGGCGAGCAGCGACCTGGACGCGCTGGACAAGACCCTGCTCGCCGCGTTCTCCGCGCGGACCGCCGCACGTGACGCGCTGCGGACCGCGAACGCGGCGAACCCCGCGCTCGTGACCTATGCGTCGGTGCTCACCTCGCAGGATGCCTGGAGGGAAGCGGCCCGTGAGCTCGCCCATACCCGAGGGCGCTCGCTGCGACTGCAGCGCTTCGTGGATGTGGTGAAGGCCCACAACATCGTTCCCTTCACGAAGTACGCTCGCGACAACTGGCCCCACAGTCCCGAGGAGTTCTACGCGGAGGCCTACTCGCTGTGGCTCACGAATCCGGCCTTCCTCCAGACGAACTACCTGCCCATCCACGACTTCTTCCAGAACGGCGACTACACGAAGTGAGTCGCGCGCTCTTGCTGGCCCTGATGGGTGTCGTGTTCTGCCCGGTCCTGGCGTGCCAGGGGCACCGAACCACTTGGACGAAGGAGGACGACATGGGGCCACCCTTGCTGGAAGAGCGCCTGGGTTATCCCACCGGCACGGATGCGGATGCCTCCGAGCGCGCGGCGCGCCAGGAGGCCTCCGAGCGAGTCTACGAGCAGGCCGTCGCCGCATACGAGTCGGGCGACTACGCCAGCGCGGCCCGGGACTTCCTGCGCGCCTCGGAGCCGCTGCTCCAGGAAGAGGGCGCGCCCGCCTGGGACGTCATGGCCTACAACCGGCGTGTCTGCTACGCGAATGCCTGGAGCGCCTGGCGCCAGGCCGGAGATGTGGAGCAGGGCCGCGCGGCGCTCGAGGCCGCGCGGGGCAGGGACCCCGTCAATGCCTCACGCATCCAGGAGTTGCTCGGCGCGCCCGCTGAGTGAGGGCGCTGACAGGTCGGACTCAGGCGCTCCGTGGCCCACTTTCTCCACGGAGCGCCCGGGACAGCACTACTCGACCAGCACCTGGATGACCTGCTCGGCCGTGTTGCCCGCGGCGTCCGTGGCTCTCAGCAGGACCAGATGCGAGCCGGGGCCGGAGAACGTCACCGGGATGGTCGCGAGGTTCGTCCCCGCGCCGACCGTGGTGGAGTTGACCCAGTTGGCCGTCACCTGGACCGACGTGAGGTCCGTCACCTCGGTGATGACGTTCACCGTCCGCGGCTGCGCCTCCCCGGGATTCGGCGCGACGACGCGAAGCAGGGGCGCGGTGCGATCCACCGTCACCTGCCGGCTCGCGATGGCGATGCGTCCATCGGTGGCGATGACAGTGAGCGTGAGGGTGTGGTGTCCTTCCGCCAGGCTCAACCACTGGACGACGTGTCCGCCTCCGGCGTCAGGCGTGAGGCGCACCGGCGCGCCCCCGTCGATGGAGAGCAGCACCACGCTGATGGGGGCACCACCAGGGCTGGCGGTGGCCCAGCCGCACGCCTTCACCTGCGCGGCGGACGTGTAGCGCGGCACATCGCACATGATGAGGCTGGGCGGCGTGCCCGCGGAGTCGACCACGTGGATGGCCGTGGTGCAGGACGCGCTGTTGCCCGCGGCGTCGGTGGCCGTGTACGTCACCGCCGTCGTTCCAAGCGGATAGGTGCCGGCGGCCGGACCGCTGGCCTGCGCACCGCAGGCGTCGGAGACGGTGGCCGCCCCGGGCGTGACGAAGGCTCCGCCAGGCCCGGTGGCCTCGACGATGCGCTCGGGCGGACAGGCGATGACGGGCGGGGTGACGTCGACCACGGTGACGGTGCCCGTACACGTGTCGGTGTCCTGCCCGTCGGAGACCGTCAACGTGACGGAGTGTGTTCCAAGGCCGAAGGGGCCCGCTGGCGACTGCGACACGGAGAAGGGCCCGGGGTGCTGGTTCGGGTCATAGCTTCCGTTGTCCACGTTCGCCGGTGCGGAGCAGGTGGTGGCGCTCGCGTTGACGGATACGTGGCGGCAGATGGCCACGGGCGGAATGATGGCGATGCAGGTGAGGTTGACGGGCGCGCTGCCCGCGTTGTTGGTCTCGATGCACTCCGTCTCGCGGCCCGTGCCGGTGCCGTCATCGTCCGCCCGGGCGAAGACCACCGTGTTTCCTCCAGAGGCCGAGGCGAGCGTCGCGCTCACCATCGCGCTGTTACCAGCGGAGAGCACGGTGGGAAGGATGCCCACGCCCAGCAGCGTGCCGCCGGAGGTGGGGGCACCCTGGTAGAAGGCCACGCGCAGGCCCGCGGAGGTCGCAGCGTCACCCTGGTTGGTGACGCGGGCATGCAGGGTCAGCGCCCCGTTGGTCGTGTCACACGACGAGGTGATTTCCGTCACCGTCACGTCGGCCGCGGCGTAGGGGCTGGTGGTGCCCGTGCCCTGGCTGTTGGCGCGGAACGTGTTGAGCCCCGGCGTGCGCCAGTTGGCGATGGGGTGCGCGGGGATGGTGCCGTTGTCGTTCACGTTCGTGACCGAGTACGCGTGCTGGTTCCAGATGCGACGCGTGTTCACCCAGCCGTCCTTGCGGTCTCTGAACACGCGGATGCCGGCGGGCCCCGGGAAGCCGTAGTTGTTCGACGCGACGACGATTTCCGCGTTGTCGTCCGCGTCCACGTCGACGATGAGGGGGTTCTCGTATGTCGTCCCGGAGGCGTGCGCGACCTCGAAGCGCACCGTGCCCGTGGCGCCGTCGTAGATGCGCAGGCGGACCTCGTCGGCGTAGACGACCTCGGCGCGGCCGTCGCCCTCGAAGTCGAAGGTGGACGAGCCCGTCACGTTCGAGCTGTTGTCCTGGGTGGGGCTGGCCCACTTGACGGTGCCGTCGGACTCGAAGACGGCATAGCGGCTGGCTCCCGCCACGCCGATTTCCGGCAGCCCGTCCGCGTCGAAGTCCGCGATGTTGGGCGCGCCACCGCTGCCGCCCCCGGGAATCGTCTGACTCCAGAGCAGGGTGCAGTCGTCATCCATCAGATGGACGCTGCCGCCGCTGACCACGACGATTTCCCCGTTCGAGTCCGCGTCGAAGTTGCCCACCCCCGAAAGCCCGTTGCCGATGGTGGTGTTCCGGCACTTGAGGACGCCGGTGTGGCGATAGATGGACCGACCGTTGACCACCTCCTGCAGTCCGTCACCGTCGATGTCCGCCGCGAACGAGATGGGTCCCTGGGGGCCGTTGTTGGTGTCCGTGCCCGCCCACCTCAGCGCCCCGGTGTTGCGGAAGACGTGGTGGCCGTTGAGGATCTCCACCGTGCCGTCGCCGTCCAGGTCCGCGAACGAGGGACCGCCCCAACTGTTCTGGGAAGCCGTCGTCCGGAACTTGTAGGCACCCGTGTTCTCGAAGCAGAGCAACCCCGCGCCGCTCTCCGGGATGGCACACAGCTCCACCAGTCCGTCCCCGTCGATGTCCGCGCCCGCCACGCTCGCGGCGCCGCGCACGCGCAGGGCCGGGTCCGTCACCGTCCACAGCTCGCTGCCATCCGCGCCGCTCAGCGCTCGCAGCACGCCATTGGTGGTGTAGTTGCTGCCCTCGAAGGAGCTGAAGACGACGTCCGGGACACCGTCCCCGTTCACCTCCACGACGATGGGCGTCATCATCACCTGGACGTGGGTCGGCATGACGGTGCTCGAACTCCAGGCCCACTCCAGCTCCGGCTCGAAGTTCGGGTCGAAGGGGGGCTGGACCTGGCACTGGCCGTTCGCCAGCGCGGCGACCTCGCCTGGCGACCCGGCTTCCGGCGAGACGGGGAGCGCGGCCTCACCCCTGGCGGCCAACGCCAGAAGTCCTGTGACCGACAGCCGAGCGCACTGTCTCGCGTGCCACATCCACTTCCCTTGGGGCGTGCTTGTCATAGATATGTTCCGTCCTTGGTTTGTTTTTCCAGTGAGTCCGTTCTATAGGGGACTGTAAGAAATCACCGCAAGTGAGTCAGAACTGAACTCGGAGTAGGTGTTTCAGGGGGGGCGCCTGCCATTGGGCCGGGTGTCGGTGGCGGCTTCATTGGCAAAGTGCCAATAATGCGGCCCCATGGGTCTTCCGGTGCGTGCGGCGCTGGTTCAAGCGGTGGGTGGTCCGTTCATTCTCGACGAGGTCGAACTGGACGGGCCTGGCGCGGATGAGCTGCGGGTTCGAGTGACAGCCAGTGGCATCTGTCACACGGACCTCACCTACCGGGCGGGGGCGGGGAGGTTCCCCTTTCCGGCGGTGCTCGGTCACGAGGGCGCGGGGGTGGCTGGCTCT
>NZ_VIFM01000180.1 GCF_006636215.1 Myxococcus llanfairpwllgwyngyllgogerychwyrndrobwllllantysiliogogogochensis
GGGCGGGGGAAACCATGCTCACGTCTTGGGCCCAGCGTACCTCGCTCCCGTTCTCCAGTGGAGGGTTGTGCCCTTGGGGCTTGCCGTGTTTTCCCGGGCTCCGTATGCCGTGCCGTGGCCGTCCCTTGCTTGGAGTCCGCATGTCCTCTCACCCTCCGTCGTCAGGTTCCTCCAACCGTCTGGCCCAGGAGCCGTCGCCGTACCTGCGCCAGCATGCCGGCAATCCCGTGGACTGGTTTGCCTGGGGGGACGAGGCGCTCGCGCGAGCGCGGGCGGAGGACAAGCCCATCCTGCTCTCCGTGGGCTACTCCGCGTGCCATTGGTGTCACGTGATGGCGCACGAGTCCTTCGAGTCGCCCGAGACGGCGCGGCTGATGAACGAGGGCTTCATCAACATCAAGGTGGACCGGGAGGAGCGGCCGGACCTGGACCAGATCTACCAGGGCGTGGTGCAGCTGTTGGGGCAGGGTGGGGGCTGGCCGCTGACGGTGTTCCTCACGCCGGACCTGAAGCCCTTCTACGGAGGCACCTACTTCCCGCCCGAGGACCGCTACGGGCGCCCCGGCTTCCCCCGGCTGCTGATGGCGCTGCGGGACACGTGGGAGAACAAGCGCGAGGAAGTGAAGCGGCAGGCGGAGCAGTTCGAGGAGGGGTTGGGCGAGCTGGCCGCGTACGGCCTTGATGCGGCGCCCGGCGTGTTGACGGCGGCGGACGTGGTGGCGATGGGCAAGCGCATGGTGCAGCAGGTGGACCTGGTGCATGGCGGCTTCGGCGGCGCGCCCAAGTTCCCCAACCCGATGAACTTCTCCCTGCTGCTGCGCGCCTGGAGGCGTGGGGGCGGCGCGCCGCTGCGGGACGCGGTGTTCCTCACGCTGGAGCGCATGGCGCTGGGGGGCATCTATGACCAGCTCGGCGGTGGCTTCCATCGCTACTCGGTGGACGCGCGGTGGTTGGTGCCGCACTTCGAGAAGATGCTCTACGACAACGCGCAGCTCGTGCACCTGTACGCGGAGGCGCAGCAGGTGGAGCCTCGGCCGCTGTGGCGCAAGGTGGTGGAGGAGACGGTGGAGTACGTGCGCCGCGAGATGACGGACGCGGGCGGGGCCTTCTACGCGGCGCAGGACGCGGACAGCGAGGGCGAGGAGGGGAAGTTCTTCGTGTGGCGTCCGGAGGAGCTTCAGGCGGTGCTGCCTCCGGCGCGCGCGGAGTTGGTGACGCGTCACTTCCGCATCACGTCCCAGGGCAACTTCGAGCACGGGGCCACGGTGCTGGAGGTCGTGGTGCCAGCGGAGTTGCTGGCGCGCGAGCGGAGCCTGCCGGTGGAGGAGGTCGAGCGCGAGCTGTCGGAGGCGCGTCGGGTGTTGTTCGAGGCGCGCGAGAAGCGCGTGAAGCCGGGCCGGGATGACAAGCTGCTGGCGGGCTGGAACGGGCTGATGATTCGCGGGCTGGCGCTGGCCGCGCGTGTCTTCGAGCGTCCGGACTGGACGAAGCTCGCGGTGTCCGCCGCGGACTTCGTGCTGGCGAAGATGTGGGACGGGACGCGGCTGGCACGCTCGTACCAGGAGGGGCAGGCGCGCATCGATGGCTTCCTCGAGGACTATGGGGACCTGGCCTCGGGGCTCACCGCGCTCTATCAGGCCACGTTCGACGTGAAGTACCTGGAGGCGGCCGAGGCGCTGGTGAAGCGCGCGGTGGAGCTGTTCTGGGATGAGGAGAAGCGGGCGTACTTCACCGCGCCACGCGGACAGAAGGACCTGGTGGTGGCGACCTATGGCCTGTTCGACAACGCGTTTCCGTCCGGGGCGTCCACGCTGACGGAGGCGCAGGTGGCGCTGGCCGCGCTCACGGGGAACGAGCGGCACCTGGAGCTTCCGGCGAAGTACGTGGGGAAGATGCGCGAGGGCCTGGTGGCCAATGCGATGGGCTACGGCTACCTGGGGCTCGCGGCGGACTCGCTCCTGGACGGCGCGGCGGGCGTGACGTTCGCAGGTTCACGCGACGCGGTGGCGCCGCTCTTGAGCGCGGCGAACCACGTCTATGCGCCGACGTTCGCCTTCGGCTGGAAGGATGCGGGCAAGCCCGCGCCCTCGCTGCTCAAGGAGCTGTTCGAGGGGCGCGAGCCGGTGGGCGGGCAGGGCGCCGCATACTTGTGCCGGGGCTTTGCTTGCGAGCGGCCCCGTACGGACGCGAAGGAGCTGGCGGAGCGTCTGACGGAGACTCCCAAGGGTACGTAAACGGCGAGCGCGGAACTTGAGGCCCGCGCTCTGAATGGGCGGGCCCGGCGCTTCATCTCGTAAGGTGGCCCGATTGGTCTCGGCGGGCGCGGACCGGTGAGGTTCCTGCGTGGTGGCCCGGTGCTTCACCTTGTGAGGCAATCCGCCATGCCTCGGCGGGCGCGGGCCGGTGAGGCCCGCGTGCTTCCGCGAGCCAGGACTACTTGACCTCGGTCACCTTCAGCGTGCCGATGAGGGGGGTGATTTCGGCGTTCCCCTCGTAGCCGAAGGCGAAGTGCGTGGCGTCCGCGACGGGCTGGTTGAACGTCGGGTCCAACTGAGTCCACTCACCCACGAACGCCTCCACCCACTCGTGCCAGTAGAGCGCGGGCACGCCGTCCTGGTTCACCATGTAGATGACGCCATCCACGCGCCGAGCGGGGATGCCCGCCGCGCGCAGCAGCGCCACGGACAACAGCGAGTGCTCCGTGCAGTCCCCACGCTTCTGGCGCAGCACATCCGTGGCCCGGTCCGCGCTGGCCCCGTAGTCCTTCTCCAGATGCGTGGCCACCCACGTGTTCACCTTCTGCGCCGCGCGGTACGCGTCCTTCTCGTCACCGATAATCTTCTTCGACTGCTCGCGGATGGCCGGGGCATCGCTCTCCACGATGAGGTTGGACTTGAGGTTCTCCCCCCCATCCGGGTCCGCCACCGGTCGCGGCTTGCGCGCCGCCGTCGAGGGCGCAGCGGCCTGCAACGTCACCTCCACGCTCCCATCCGGCCGCGCGGCGAACTTCTGCCGGTATGTCCCCACGCGGAACTTCTCCGGCAGGCCCGTCACCACCAGCTTCACGTTGCCAGGCACCGCCCGCGCGGACTCCGGCAGGGGCTTGGGCAGCACCACGCGGGTGAGGCCGAACACCTCCACCAAATCCATGCGCTTGGCGACGGCCTCCGTCTCCTTGCGCGCCTGCATCGTCTGGCCGAAGTCCACCAGCACCATCTCCCCGCGCTGGGTGACGTAGGAGACCACCGGTACCTTCTCCTTCTGCGAAATGCTGCTGGCCTTGCCCAGCTTCACCTTCACGCCGTTCACCGTCCGCTGCTCGGCGGGCTCCATGGTGGTGGTGAGGCCGTAGGTCTCCAGGTCCATCCCATCCAGCACGAAGCCGTCCACCTTCGCCTTGCGAGCCAGCGCCACGCGCGCCTGGTCCGCGTCCTCGACGCGCTCCTTCGTCGCGGCCACCGGCAGCACCTCGTCCGCATGGCCCAGGCGCTTGCGCACCACGCGCATGCCACCCTCGGGCGTGGCCGTGCCCTCCAGCGTCTGGTCGCCGCCGTCGCCTCGCTGCACCACGCTGAAGGACAGCAGGCGTCCGCCGGGCTTCGCCTCGTAGACGCGCTCCTCGCGGTGGTTGCGCTCCGACAGGCGCGTACCGACGAGGGCCTTGAAAACGAGCTGGTTGATGCTCTTCACCCGCGCCGGCTCACCGGGCATCACCACCAGGTCCGTGAAGAGCCAGCCCACCTTCTTGTCCATGAGGTACAGACCGAAGAACTCGCCACCCTGGGGGCGGGGAGCCTTCACCACGTCGGACAACGCGGCGGGCGCGGTGGGAGCGGGGGCCTGGGCCCAGGCGGCAGGGGCGCCCGTCAGCAGGGCGCACAGGGACACGAGGGCCAGGGACATCGGTCGGAGCGTGCGAGTCATCACGCCCCTTCTAACGGGGGAGGCGGTCAAAGTCTTCAACCGCCCCACACCCCGTGCGGTGGCCTACAGCCGCTTGGTGAGGATGATGAGGTCGTCCCCCACCTTGTAGAAGTCGCGGATGCGCGCTTCCTCGCCGTACTTCATGGACGCGTAGAAGCCGCGCGTCGGGCCGTAGGCCTCCGTCGCGCTCGTCTCCACGCGGATGAGCCGGCCGTTGCGCCGACGCAGGTCTCCCTCCATCGCGGACACCAGCGCCGCGCCCACACCCTGACCGCGCACCTCAGGAGAGGACGCAATCCAGTACAGGTCGTAGCAGTCCTCCGTCATCGGCGTGGGGCCGTAACAGACGTAGCCAACCAGCTGGCCGTCCCGGTCCGCGACGATGATGGCGTAGTCCGTGTTGCCCGGCGTAAGCGCGATGCCGACCAGCTCGATGGCGACCTCAACCTCCTGCGGCGAGAAGGTTTCGATCTTTCGAATCAGCGCGGCGAGGGGCTCCCGGTCCTTTCCTTCGATGGGACGGATGTCCATGGGCTCTTTCGGAAGCGACCTCCACCAGTCGGGCGGCGAGGGCTGGGTAGTCCAGGCCCGCGGCGGCAGCGGCTCTGGCGAACCCCGCACCCGGATGAAGGTCGCAGTTGGGGTTGATATCGATGACGTAGGGCACACCCTCCGGAGACACCCGAAGGTCGACCCGTCCATAGTCCTGACAGTCGAGCGCTGCAAAGGCTTCCAGCGCGACCTGCACACAACGAGCTTCCAGCGCCGCATCCACCTGGCACGGCCCGGCGGGCGTATCCCGGTACTCGGGAGAGCCCTCCTCCCACTTGGCGCTGTACGACACGATGTTCGGCCGGTCCTCGAAGGTCCGACCGAAGTGGATTTCAGTCAACGGCAGCGCACGGCGCGGCTGGTTTCCCAACAGCGGCACGTAGATTTCGCGGCCGGGGATGAACTGCTCCACCAGCGCGGGCTGGTGGAAGGTGCGCAGCACCGCCTCGCAGGCGCGCACCAGCGCGGAGCGCTCGTACACGACGGAGTCTCCCGTCACGCCCATGCTGGCGTCCTCGCGCGCGGGCTTGACGATGAGGGGCCAGGGCAGGTCCACCGCCAGCGCGTCCTCCAGTCGCTCCACCACGCGGAAGGCGGGCGTGGACACGCCGCGCGCGCTGAGCAGCTCCTTCGCCTTGGGCTTGTGCAGCGCGAGCCCCAGCGACAGGGCGGACGAGCCGGTGTAGGCCAGCCCCAGCGCATCCAGCAGGCAGGGGACCGCCATCTCTCCCCGGCTGTCCGCGGCGAGCGACTCGCAGAGGTTGACGACGAGGTCCGGCTGCCGGCGCCGCAGGATGTCCACGAAGTCCAGCCGGTCACCCTCGATAGCGAGCGGCTCGGCGACGGTGTCTCCCTGGGTGAGCGCTTCGGAGAGCGCGGCGGCGACTCGCACCACGTCCTCTCGGGCCTCCCGTCCCGGGTCATCCTGGAGGAGCTCGTGGTCGCGGTTGTGCAGCAGAATGATGTGCATTCGGAGGTGCCGGGAGGGTTACCACGTCCCCCGTTCCGAGCCCAGTCCACTGGTGACGGTTGGTTACCTCCTGGGCTACCTCCCGGAAGGGCTTGCAGTACGGTGGACTACCTCCGATAGGGGTATCCAGGAGTATGGAAAGGGCACCATGCGCATCCGCGACCCCATCCACGGCACCATCCCGGTGAGCGAGTCGGAGAAGGCCGTCATCGACAGCCGCCACTATCAGCGGCTCCGCTACGTGCGGCAGCTCGGCTTCGGGGACCTGGCCTTCCCTGGGGCCACGCACACCCGGCACATCCACTCCCTGGGCGCCATGCACGTCGCCTCGCGGGTGTTCGGGGCGGTGGCCGCCCGCTCGTCGCTCCCCGAGGACGTGCGCGAGCGCTTCTGCACCGCCGTGCGCCTGGCCGTCCTCTGTCATGACCTGGGCCACATGCCGCTGTCGCATGCCTCCGAGCGCATCGCCCCGAAGCGCTCACTGCTGCGCCTGCCCGGCTGGCTGGACTCGGTGGCGGAAGGCGAGCAGGCCACCCACGAGGACTACACGGCGAAAATCCTGCTCGACAGCTCCCTGACGCCCATCATCGAGCGCGAGTTCGGCGCCCAGGGCATCACCCCCATGGGCGCGGTGGCGCTGATTACGGGGGCAAAGCCGCCCAAGGACCCGGGCTTCACGTGGGATGGCGTGGACTGGACGCCGCTGCTGCGCGCCATCGTCTCCGGCGAGCTGGACGCGGACCGCATGGACTACCTGCTGCGCGACTCCTTCTACACGGGGGTCAACTACGGCCGGTACGACATGGATTGGATCATCGGCAACCTGAACCCGGCGGTGAAGGACGGGCGGGCCTACCTCGCGCTGAGCCGGGCGGCGGCGTTCGCCTTCGAGGACTTCCTCCTCAGCCGGTACCACATGTTCGTCTCGGTGTACCTGCACCACACGTCGGTCAGCTTCGACTACATGCTGCGGCGCTACTACGAGGAGTCGCCCGGCGAGTTCGAGATTCCGTCGGACCCGGAGGCCTTCCTGCTCTGTGACGACTCCGCGCTCTGGTACACGCTGCGCCGCTCACGCAACAAGTGGGCACAGCGCATCATCACCCGTCAGGGCTTCAAGCTGCTGGCGCAGTACACGGAGCGGGACGCCGGGTACGATTTGGACGTGCTGCGCAGCGCACTCGTCTCGTCGGGCTTCGAGCACTACGTCGTCGAGTCGGTGAACGTCCTGAGCAAGTACGCCTCCGGGCCCGCGAGCCCGGGGCCGAGCCTGTTCATCATCGACGCGTCCACCGGACGGCTGACGGAAGTGGCGCGCTACACGGCGCTGTACCAGCGCTACAGTGGGGCCGTCCGCCTCACGCGGCTGTTCGTGCGGCCGGACCAGTCGGAAGCAGCGCACGAGCTGATGGGCCAGCTCCTCGGTCAGGCGGTGCAATCATGAGTGAGCGTCTTCCCGGTCTGGGCCTCGGCCTGGACCTGAGCCATGTCCCCGCCGAGCCCCGCGCCTCCGCCGTGGCGCTCCTGTATCGCCGCGTGGGCCCGGGCGTGGAGGTCTACTGGGTGAAGCGCGGCAAGGCGCTGGCGTTCGCGGGCGGCTTCTACGCGTTCCCCGGAGGCAAGCTGGACAAGGCCGACGCGGATGTCCCCGTGCGGGGCGTCAGTGGAGAGGAGGCCGCGTTGCGCTCGGCCGCCGCGCGCGAGCTCTTCGAGGAAGCTGGCGTGCTGATGGCCGAGGGCGCCGAGGCGCTCTCCCAGGAGAAGCAGGACGCGCTGCGAAAGGCGCTGCTGGCGGGACAGCGCGGCTGGGGCGAGCTGCTCCAGGGCGAGGGCCTGGCGCTGCGCGCCGAGGACTTCCGTGTCGCGGGGCGGTGGATTACTCCGCACGCGGTGCCGGTGCGCTTCGACACGCACTTCTATCTGGTGGAGCTGCCGCCGCACGCCCGCACGGAGCTGTGGCCTGGAGAGCTGTCGGAGGGCGCGTGGGTGTCGCCCGCGCTGGCGCTGGCGCGCTGGGGTGACGGCTCCGCGTTGCTTCATCCGCCCGCGGTGCATGCGCTCCAGGTGCTCGGAACCTTCACGGACGAGGCGGACGCGAGGGCGCGGCTGGCGACGCCGCCGTACTGCCCGGGCTACATCGCGCAGCGCATCGAGTTCCAGCAAGGCGTGCGCGTGGTGGCGCTGGAGACGCCCACGCTGCCGCCCGCCACGCACACCAACGCGTACGTGCTGGGCAACGGCGAGCTGCTGCTGGTGGACCCGGGCTCCGGAGACGTGAAGCAGTACGCGAAGCTGCTGTCGCTGGTCGCGGGCTTGAAGGCGGACGGGCTCAAGCCGGTCGCGGTGGTGCTGACGCATCACCATGGCGACCACGTCGGCGGCGCGCGCGCGGTGAAGGAGCGGCTGGGCATTCCGCTGTGGTGCCATGCGAAGACGGCGGAGTGGCTCGACTTCCCGGTGGAGCGGTTGCTGGAGGACGGCGAGGTGCTGGAGCTGGCGGGGGAGGTGCCCCAGCGCTGGCGGGTGCTGCACACGCCTGGACATGCACGGGGCCACATCTGCCTCGTGGATGAGCGCAGCCGCGCGGCGGTGGTGGGAGATATGGTGGCCGGCGTGGGCTCCATCGTCATCGACCCGCCCGAGGGCAACATGCGCGACTACCTGACGCAGCTCGCCCGGCTGCGCGACTGGCCCGTCGGCACGCTGTATCCCGCGCATGGCCAGCCGTTGCCGGATGGGCCCGCGAAGCTCCAGGAGTATCTGAATCACCGCGCCCAGCGCGAGGCGCTCATCCTCCAGGCGGTGCCGCCCGAGGGTGTCACGCTGGCGCAGGTGGTGGAGCGGGCCTACGCGGACACGCCGCCGTTGCTGCATCCGGTGGCGGAGCGCAGCGCGTTGGCCACGCTGGAGAAGCTGGTGGCCGAAGGCCGCGTGCGCGAGGAGTCGCTGCAGTACTTCCGCATCGGCGCGTGAGCCGGAGGGGCGGACTTCAGAACCGCCCCATCAGCCCCAGTCGTGGACCGTGCTCGGTCATTCCCGCGACAGGCAGCAGCCGCACGCCGGAGTCATGCCGCGTCTGTGCGGGCGTCGTCACGGGGCGCTGCGACTGGTGGGACAGCTCGTAGCCCGTGGTGGCTCCGGCGACGGGGAGCAGCAACAGGAGCGCGGCGAGCGCCTTGTCGTCATCGTTGGCGCCGAGGATGAGCGAGCCCAGGAGCGCGCCGCCCCAGCCCACCAGGCTTCCTCCGACGGTGGCGAGCAGCGTGCCCTTGCCGTCCATGAGCCGGCCGCCCGCCCAGGTGCCCGCGGGGATGCCGATGACGACGCCGGTGAGGCCACCCACCAGCGAGACGACCTGACACTCGTCGCAGCCCACCGTGGGCGCGCCGAGCAGATAGCCCACCACCAGGCCCACGGCGCCGCCCGCGATTCCGCCCGCGGTTCCTCCCACGAACTCCACCGCGACGCGGGGCACCGGGTCCTCCACGGCGGCCTTGCGGCTGGGCCGGGCCTCTTCCGTCACCTCGGTGCCGGCGGGCGGGGTGGGGGTGGCCTGGGTGTCGTCGTCGCCCTGGTCGTCCCGCGACGTGCTGTCTCCTGGCGAGACGGGGACGAGCGGAGGAGGCGACAGCTCCGGGGCGGGGCGCTGGGCCGGCTCGTCCTCCTGGGGGACGGGCTGACCCCGGGCGGAGCCTGTGCTCGACAGGAGCAGGACGACCAGCCAGGCGGAGAGCGCGCGCGAAAACCTCACCCGCACAAACTACCGCAAGGCCGGGGGTGTCGTCGCGTCAACTGGCGGACACCTCGGTGACACGGTCGGCGCGAGCCCGGCGCCGCAGCAGCACCAGGGCCACCGGCGCGGCGGCCAGCAGGGCCTGGGGCAGCAGGGACACGAGGTCCGGGTAGATGCCCAGCAGGTCCAGGGTGAAGAAGCGCACGGGCACCAGCGGCAGCGCCCCCACTTCCTGGAGCGAGTGCAGGCCCTTGCCCAGCAGCATCACCGCCGTGACGACGAGGACCCCCGTGGACACGTTGAACAGCGTCTTCATGGGCAGCCGGAAGCCCAGCCGGTTGATGAAGAGGACGAGGATGGCGAGCGCCACCACTCCCACCAGCGAGCCCCAGGCCACGCCCTCGGGCGAGTCCAGCGCCAGGCCCTGGAGGAAGATGGCCGTCTCGAAGCTCTCGCGCAGCACGGCGGTGAAGGCGATGAGGAACAGGCCCACCATGCTGCCGCGGCCGAGCGCGCCCTGCATCTTCTGGCGCAGCTCGCCCATGAACTGGCTCATGTTGGAGCGCGCGTTGAGCCACATCGCGGCGTACACCAGCATGCCCACCGCCACGAGCGCGGCCACGCCCTCCAGCCACTCGCGCTGCGCGCCGGCCAGCAGGTGTCGGCCGAGCAGGTAGGCCCCAGCGCCCACCACCAGCGCGGACATCCAGCCGGCATGCACCACGCGCACGTGCTCGGTGGCCTTCATCTTCTTCAGGGCCGCCAGCAGCGCCGCGACGATGATGGTGGCCTCGAAGCCCTCGCGCAGCAGGATGAACACGGTGAGCCACAGCGTGGACACCAGGTCCGCCGCGGTGCCGCTGCCCCGGCGCGCCTGGTCCAGGAGCGACACCAGCTCACGCCCCTCGTCCTGGAGGCGCGGACTGCCGTTCTCCGCCGCGAGCCGCGCGTTCAGGAAACCCTGCTCCAGCTTGAGCACCAGCGCCGAGTCCCGTGAGCTGAGCTTGGGCTCCACCGGCTCCAGGCCATTGAGGTACGCATCCAACAAGGCCGCCTTCGCCCCGGCCGCGTTGCCCGCCGCGCCCTGCCGCAGCGCCTCCTGCACGCCGTCGCGAGCAATCATCAGCGAGCGCTCCTCGTCCACTTGCGGCAGCTCGCGGCGCAGGCACGCGAGGTGCTCCGCGCCGAACGACTTCACCAGCTCGTCATCCGTGGTGTTCGCCAGCCGCTCCAGCGACGCGCGCGGCGGAGGGCTCTCGCACGGCGGCTGGCGCAGGGTGAAGACGAAGAAGGCCAGCGACCAGCGCTCGTCCTCGCTCAGCGTGGGATAGGCCGGCATCGCGGTGCCCGGCACGCCGAAGCTGGTGGTGTTGAAGGCCTTGTAGGGCGTGAGGCCGCCCATCAATTCCGCGTCGCGGAAGTTGGCGGGCTGGGGCTCCATGGTGGCGGCGATGGGCAGGTTGGCGCTGCCGTCCGCGCCGTGACAGGCCGCGCAGTTCGTCTGGAAGAGCTTCTCGCCGAGCTTCAGGTCCGGCGGGTGACGCGGGCTGCGGGCAAGGCCCCCGGCGAGCACCAGGTCCTCCACCAGCGCACCGCAGTCCCGGCTCACGCCCTCCGCGTCGCGCGACTGGTCCACGCGCGCCTGGATGGCCTTCACGCGAGGGACGAAGACCGCCGCCGCCGCGCCCAGGCCCTGGGCCGCGTCCACCGCCTCGGCCGCGAAGCTCTTCTGCTCCGCCAGTTCGAACGCCGACTGGGACTCGATGGCGGCCGGATAGTCCGCCTCCAGGTACTGGAGGATGCCCACCAATCGGTGCCACGTCCGCTCATCCGCGCCGACCTCGCCCGCCACGGCCGAAAGAGGCACCGCGAGCACGAGGCACAAGGCGACGGAGACCACACGATTCATGGTCCTCGTCTACCAGCGGGGGATGAGGGTTTCAATTTTGCGAATCAATATCAAAATGGGCGTTTCAAGCGCGCGAAGGGGCGGTGGTGCCGGCAGTGAAGTTGCCAGGGCCTGTCCACTGCTCGACTTCCAGGGAATGGATGCGCAGGCGAGCGAGGCGCCAGTCACCGCCCCGCAGGCGGCCGATGGCGAAGGAGCCGATGGAGAGCGCGCCGATGGCGACGGCTCCGACGGCGAGTGCGCCGAGCGCGGTGGCACCCAGGGCGCTGGCTCCGACGGCGAGTGCGCGGAAGGCTCGGGCTCGCAGGGGCCTCCGGATTCGCTGGGCGTCGAGCTGCCGGGAGAGGCGAGCAAGCGTGGCGGTGTTGGCGAGCGCGAGTCCGGTGGCACCGGCCAGCGACGCCGTGCGCAGGGTGCGGCTCATGAGGTGCTGCGGCAGCGGGAAGGTGAGGGTGGTCCACATGCCGTTGGAGGTGGACACGGCCTCGCGTGGGAGCCACCCGACGGCGCCCGGTGCGCTGCCTGGCGGACGAGCGACGGAAGGAGGGATGTGCCCCTTAGCGCTCGTAGGTGAGGAACGCGTACGGAGGCTCTGACTCCGGGTGCTGCTCTTCCTCGACGAGTCGCCAGCCGGACAGGTCGACCTCCGGGAACAAGATGTCGCCCGGGTAATCGCGAGCGATGCGCGTGAGGTAGAGGCGCTGCACGCGGTCCATCGTCTGGGCGTAGAGGTCCGCGCCGCCCGCGATGAAGACCTCGTCATCGCCTCGGGCCCGCGCCTGTTGGAGCGCCTGCTCCACGGAGTGGGCCACCGTCACACCATCGGGCGCGAAGTCCTGCTGGCGCGTGACGACGATGAAGGCGCGGCCCGGCAGCGGACGGCCAATGGAGTCATACGTCTTGCGGCCCATGATGAGCGTGTGGCCCATGGTGAGTCGCTTGAAGCGCGCGAGGTCCGCGGGCAGTCGCCACGGCAGCTGGTTGTGGGCGCCGATGACGCGGTTGGATGCCAGGGCGACGATGGCCGACAGCTTCATACGGCGACCGGGGCCTTGATGGCGGGGTGCGGCTCGTAGCCTTCGAGCTGGAGGTCCTCGTACTTGAAGGCGAACAGGTCCTTCACGTCCGGGTTGAGACGCAGGCGGGGCAACGGCCGAGGCTCGCGCGAGAGCTGCTCACGGGCCTGCTCGACGTGGTTGAGGTACAGGTGCGCGTCGCCCATCGTGTGGATGAACTCGTGCGCCTCCAGGCCCGTCACCTGCGCGACCATCATCGTCAGCAGCGCGTACGAGGCGATGTTGAAGGGCAGCCCCAGGAAGATGTCCGCGCTGCGCTGGTAGAGCTGGCAGGACAGGCGCCCGTTGGCCACATAGAACTGGAAGAGGACGTGGCACGGCGGCAGCTTCATGTCCGGCAGGTCCGCCACGTTCCACGCGCTGACGAGGTGCCGGCGCGAGTCGGGGTTCTTCTTCAGCCCGTCGACCAGGGCCTTCATCTGGTCGATGTGCGCGCCGTCCGGCGCGTTCCAGGAGCGCCACTGGTGGCCATAGACGGGCCCCAGCTCGCCGTGGGCGTTGGCCCACTCGTCCCAGATGGTGACGCCGTTGGCCTGGAGCGTGCGCACGTTGGTGTCGCCCGCGAGCATCCACAGCTGCTCGTGGAAGATGGACTTCACGTGCAGCTTCTTCGTGGTGACCAGCGGGAAGCCGCGCGTCAGGTCGAACCGCAGTTGTGGGCCGAAGACACTGAGCGTGCCCGTGCCGGTGCGGTCACCCTTCTTCGTTCCATGCTTGAGGACGTGGTCGAGCAGGTTCAGATAAGGCTGCATGGGGCCGAGGCGTGTACGTCGCCCTCGGGTAGGTGTTCAAGCAACAACGTGCAAGAAGCACCCCTCCTGTCTTCCATACATCTCTGGGGCCCTGTCTTCGCGCATGCATCGACGCGCCTTCTCATTGGACGCGCGGCGCGCCCCACCGGTACAAGCCGGAACCCATGAAGATCTACACGAAGACGGGCGACGCGGGAGAGACCGGCCTGTTCGGGGGCGGTCGCGTCGCGAAGGATGACGCCCGCGTGGACGCGTACGGCGAGGTGGATGAACTCAACGCGACGCTCGGGCTCGCGAGGGGCTTCACGCTGCCGCAGGAGCTGGACGCGATGCTGCACCGGCTCCAGGACCAGCTGTTTACAGTGGGTGCGGTGATGGCGACGCCGGCGGGCACGAAGGCGTCCGCGCACATCCCGGCGCTCAAGGCGGACTGGGCGGAGGACATGGAGCACGCCATCGACCGCTTCGAGAGCGAGCTGCCGAAGATGACCCACTTCATCCTGCCCGGAGGCACGCAGGGCGCCGCCGCGCTGCACCTGGCGCGCACCGTGTGCCGTCGTGCCGAGCGCCGCGCCGTCCCGCTGCTGCGCGACGGGACGATTCCGAAGGACGTGGTGGTTTTCCTCAACAGGCTCTCCGACCTGCTCTTCGTCATGGCGCGCGTGGCCAACCACCGCGCCAATGTGCAGGACGTGAAGTGGATTCCGGAGAAGCCCTCCGCGTCGTAGCGCTCCCAGGTTCGCCGTCGTGCTGCCCACCGCCCATCTTCGCGACCTCGCCCGGTCCGTTGGCTTCGACCTCGTGGGCTTCGCTCGCGCGGAGCCCATTCCTCCCACCTTCCTCATGGAGTGGCTGGAGGCGGGCTTCGCGGCGGACATGGACTGGATGGGCGAGCGAGCCGCCGAGCGGCTGGACGTGGACAGGCTGCTTCCGGGCGCCAGGACGGTCATCTCCTTCATCAACAACTACTGGCGTGATGACGAGGAGTCGGTGGGCTCGCCCATCGCCCGGTATGCGCGGGGACGCGACTACCACTCCACGCTGCGCGACAGGATGAAGTCCTTCCGCAAGGCCGTCACCGTGATGTTCCCCGGCCTGGGGACGTACGGGAGCGTGGACAGCGGCCCGCTGATGGAGAAGGTGTGGGCGGCGCGCGCGGGGCTCGGCTACGTGGGGAAGAATGGCTGCTTCATCACCGAGCCGTATGGCTCGTGGGTGCTGCTGGCCACGCTCATCCTCGATGCCGAGGTCGACGACTATGGGACGGGCCCCGCGGCGGACCGGTGTGGCGCGTGTCGCCGCTGTCTCATGTCCTGTCCCACGGGCGCGCTGGTGGGCAACGGCCGTGTGGACGCGCGGGCGTGCCTGTCCTACCAGACCATCGAGAACCGCGAGCAGCAGGTGCCGGAGGCCTTCCGGCTCAAGTTCGACAACCTCATCTTCGGGTGCGACATCTGCCAGCAGGTGTGTCCGCTCAACCGGCGGCCGGTGTTCGCCGAGCACCCGCGCTTCGCGCCGCGCGCGGTGGCGGAGCTGGGGACGCTGGAGCTGGCGGGGCTGACACCGACACAGTACGAGCAGCTCATCCCCGGTACAGCGCTGGCGCGTGCACGGTACGACGTGCTTCGCCGCAACGCTGTGTACGCGCTGGGCGTGGCCAGGCAGGCGGACTCGCGATACCTGCTCGAAAAGCTCTGCGGCGATTCGAGCGAATTGGTACGTACCGCGGCGCAATGGGCGCTCTGCAAGCTCGACCCCTGAACTCCTCCGAGTCTTCGCTTCGCGGGGTGTACGCCGCGTTGCTCATCCAGGTTGTCATCAGCGCGGGGACGTACCTGGCCGCGAAGCGGGCCATGACGGAGCTGCCGCCGCTCACCGTGGTGTTGTGGCGCTTCTGTCTGAGCGGGTTGGTGTTCGTCGCGCTGCTCCTGGTTCTGCCCGGGCCCAAGTTGCCGCCGCGCGATGCCTGGCGCCGCATCTTCGTCCTGGGGCTCCTGGCGGGCCCGGTGAACCAGGTGTTCTTCTTCACCGGCCTGTCGCGCTCCACCGCCGCGCATGGCGCGCTGCTCTATGCGCTCACGCCGCTGGGCGTCTATCTCTTGAGCCTGGTGCGAGGACAGGAGCGGGCCTCCACGCGGACGCTGCTGGGCATCGCCACCGCGTTCGCGGGCGTCGTGGTGCTGCTGTTGGGACGAGGGCTGGCGGATGCACGCGGCTCGCTGCTGGGGGACGTGCTCATCCTCGGCGCGGTGCTGGCCTGGGTGGCCTACACGACGGAGGGGAAGCCCTTCGTCGCCGTCCACGGTCCGCTGCGCGCGACGGCGTGGTGCATGACGATGGCCACGGTGTTGATGCTGCCCTTCGCTCCGTTCGTGGCGAAGCCCGAGGCGTTGATGGCCGCGAGCCTGGCGGCCAAGGGCTGCATCGTCTACCTGGGGCTGCTCACGTCGGTGGTGGCGTACGTGCTCTGGTACTACGCGCTGTCGAAGGTGTCGGCGTCGAAGGTGGCCATCTTCTCCAACCTCCAGCCCGCGGCGACGGCGCTCGCGGCCTGGGCGCTGCTGGACGAGGCCCTGCACTGGGAAATCGTGGTGGGTGGGTTGCTCGTCCTGGCGGGCGTGCGGCTCACCCAGACGGTGATGGCCCGTGCTCCGCCGACGGCGCCCCTGCCTCCCGTGGCGGGGCGCCCGGCGACCTGAGTGGCTACTGAGGGTCCCAGCCCGCGTTCACCGTCACCCGGTCCAGTGCGCGCACCGTGACGTAGGGGACGAAGCCCGCGGCACGCGAGCGCGTGTACGCATCCGCGACGTGGGCGGACTGGGTGGCGTAGTCGGTGGACAGCACCAGCTTGCCCGCGGCGCGAACCCGGGCGGCGTTGGCGCGGTTCTCCGCGCACCAGGACGCATCACAGGCAACGTCGTCGGACCAGTACATGTCCTCCATGCCCAGGCCGTCGATGACAGGCAGGTACGCCGTGTCGTCGATGAGCTCCGGGGAGTTCTGCGGCACCACCTTGAAGGCCGGGTTGCGCGCCTTCGCGTACTGGCTGATGCGGGCGATGAGGGCCACCATCTTCCGAGCGAGGTCGGCGCGGTTGGTCCCCGCGGAGTTGGCGGGAATCTCCTCGTACGTCACCACCATGTCCAGGTAGCAACCGGTGAAACCCGCGGCGAGCGCGCGGTCGATGCGACCCTGGACGATGGGCCACCAGCGCTCGTCCCAGTACTTCACGTACTGCTCATCGGGCCAGCCATCCACGGGGCCGAGCTTCAGGTCCGCGGCCACCTGACTCCACTCGGGACGGTACTCCTCGATGGCGCCAATCTCGAAGTAGGCGAGCACCTGCTTGCCGCCGGACTTGAGCGCGGAAATCTCGGCGGCGGTGAAGTAGCCGCTCGAGCCATCCCGCACCAGCTCGACGATGGCGAGGTCGAACTTCGAGGCCGCGATGGCGTCGAGCTTGCCCTGGGGATAGTTCGTGAGCTGGTACGTGAAGCTGCTGACGCCCTCCCAGGGGACGGGAGTGCCCGCGTCGGTGGTCGTGCCCGCGTCCGTCGGGGTGCCCGCGTCCGTGGGGACTCCCGCATCGGTGGGCGTGCCCGCGTCCGTCGGAGTCCCGGCGTCCGACGCCGCCACCTGCACTCGCACCACGAGCAGGTCCAGCAGCGACGCATCCGCCGAGGACTCCGTGCGGTAGCGCAGCTTCACGGGGCCGCCGGAGAGGAACCGCGCGGGGGAGGGGAGGGCCAGTGACGTGGCGGACCACTTCCACGACAGGGCGAAGGCGTTGTCACCCACGATGACCCAGGTGCTCGTCGTGTAGTCCCACGCCTCGAACAGCCAGCGCATCTCCGACTTCAGGGGGCCCCGGAAGTTCACGCCCACCTCGGCCGCGACGACGGTGTCGGCGCTCACGCCCGTGGGCAGCGGGTAGGTACACGTGGCGGAGCTGTTGGGAGCGAACTCGACGTACTCCGCCCAGCGGTCCTGCGTGCCCGACAGCGTCTGGGTGTGCAGGCCCTGCACGCCCTGGCCCGAGCCGATGGAGCCGCGCGCGAGCTGGAGGGTGGAGCAGGTGAGGGTCTGCGCATTGGGGAGAATCGCGCCGCGCTCGTCATCGAGCGTGTCACGCGTGTTGCTTCCTCCACAGGCGGTCAGCAGGACAAGACAGGGCCACATCAACCAATTCACGACGACTCGCATGCAACGTCTCCTAGGGGTGTGGGAACGCGGCGGGCATTAACGTCGTGCGCGTGGCACCAGCAAGGCGAAGTGGATGCGAGCACGCTCGATACGCGAGGCCCGCGCTCCCTCGCTGGAACATTCGTTTCCGCCTGGACGGCTCGCATCCGTGGGAGGGGTGGTGCATGGACGGAGCGATGCTCCGTGGTGCGGTGGCGGACGGCCTCGGTCTGCGTACACTCGTGTGATGCTTCGTGCGGGTGAGGACCTGTTCCAGGTGGAGGAGCGGCTGTGGGTGCTGACGGCGCCCACGGGCCAGGGCATCTACGACTTCGGCTTCGACCGGTTCTTCCCCTGCCGTCGCCCGTATCAACTTCCCGAATCGCTGGAGGTGGTGGCGCGCGTGGGCGTGTGGAACGACTACGCCGAGCGCCATCGCGAGCTGGCGTCGGAGGGTGTGCGGCTGGTGCATTCGCCGGAGCAGCACCTGTTGGCCACGGAGCTGCCGCACTGGTACCCGAGGCTCACGGACCTCACGCCGCGCAGCGTCTGGTACGACGAGCGGCCAGACGCGAAGACGGTGGAGGACGCGCTCGGCTGGCCCGTCTTCGTGAAGGGTGAGCGACAGACGAGCCGCCACCGCAAGTCACTCTCCATCATCGAGGGGCCCGAGCAGTTCGAGCTCGCGATGGCGGCCTATGCGAAGGACCCCATCCTCCACTGGCAGCGCGTGGTGTGCCGCGAGCTGCGCCCGTTGCGCCGGGTGGAAGAGGGCGCGCCGGACCGCATTCCCAGCTCGTTCGAGTTCCGCACCTTCTGGTGGCGCGGTGAGCTGGTGGGGTGGGGGCCCTACTGGTGGCAGGGGTCGCCGTACACGATGAACGAGCTTGAGCAGCGCGAGGCGCTCGCCCTGGGACGCGACGTGGCGCGCCGGGTGGACGTCCCCTTCCTGGTGGTGGACGTGGCGCAGGAGGTCTCCGGCCGCTGGATTGTCATCGAGTGCAACGACGGCCAGGAGAGCGGTTACGCGGGCGTCTCACCCTTCGCGTTGTGGCGGAACATCCTGGAGCTGGAGCGCGCGCGCTGACCGGGGCGGAGCTCAGTCCCCGTTGGGGTCCCTCGAGCTGGAGAGCGCGCGCTGACCGGGGCGGAGCTCAGTCCCCGTTGGGGTCCCACTCGGAGATGTCGGTCTTGGGCTCTGGTGGAACCGACGGGCGCAGCGGGTTGGACGGCGGGGGCGCGGGCTTCTTCGTGGCGGCGACGGGCGCGGGCGCCGGCTCGTCGTCGAGCAGCGGGTCCTTCTTCTCGTCGGCGATGGTGGGCGCGGGCTTCGCGGGCGCGGGCTTCACGGGCTCCATCCGGGGCGTCGGCTTCGCGGAGGCCGTGGGCGCGGGCGGCGCATCCAGCGGCTCCAAGTCACTGAAGTCGGGCTCGGCCTCGGGCGCGGGCTTGGCGGGCGCGGGCTTCGGCTCGGAGTCCGCGGCGCGGTAGACACCCTGTCGCGACACCGGGGGCACGGGCGTGGTGTCGACCGGCGCCGCCGGTTGTACTTCCTCTGGGGGGGGACGGGTGTCCTCGGCGGGGATGCTGTCCGCGCGGTAGCCGTCGCGACGCCCTCGGACCGAGTCCCTGTCCGGACGCGCGTCGCCGAACGGGTCCTCCTCACGGTTCGTCGTGCGCCGGGGCTCCGAGTCCGTCGAGTCGCCGAACGGGTCCTCTTCCCGACTCACGGGCTGCTTCGAGGAGGGACGCCTGCGACGAGGCTCGTCCGCCACCACGCTGTCGGGCAGGCCGCGCAGCGACGAGTGCCGGTCGCTGCACTCACCGCGGTTCTCCGTGCAGATGCCCAGGCACTGGGTGAGCTTCTTCACCGTGCGCCCGCTGCCTCCGTACTCGATGGAGCAGTCCTCCTTGCAGGTGGCGTAGTCCTCCTGACAGCCGGAGGGGACGGCGCCGCGCTGGGCGCTGGCGGGGGTGGCGGCGAGCGCCAGAAGCAGGAAGGGCAGGAGACGCATGGCAATTTCGAAAACTACCAGTCTTCGTGCCTCCCGGCGCCAGGGGGGCGCGCTATGGTTCAGGGGCGCGGCCGGAGCGCCAAGAGGAGGAACATGGCTGTCAGGGTGGGCATCATCGGGAGCCATGGTCTGGAGCAACTGTTGGGGCTCTCCGGTCGGTTGGAGACCCACACCCTCGAAACCCCCTTTGGTCCCCATGCGGGCCCCCTCATTTCGGGCGAATTGGACGGCGTCTCCGTCGTCTACGTACCCCGCCACGGCGCGGGTCACGTCTTCAACGCCACCCGGGCCCCCTACCGCGCCAACCTCTTCGCGATGAAGCAGCTGGGCGTCACCCACGTCCTGGCCACGGGCACGGTGGGCAGTCTCCAGGAGCACCTACCGCCGCTCCAACTGGTCGTCCCGGACCAGGTCATCGACCGCACCTACCGCCGACCCTGCACGTTCTACGACGACCTCGCGGTCCACGTGGAGCTGGGGTCTCCCTTCTGCGGCACGCTCCGTCAGGTCCTCTCCAACGCGGCGGCCAGCAGCGGTGCCGTGGTGGCTACCGAGGCGACGTATGTCTGCGTCGAGGGCCCCTCGCTCAGCACGCGCGCGGAGAGCCTGCTGTACCGGCAACTGGGCGCGGACCTGGTGGGGATGACGGCCATGCCCGAGGCGCGCCTCGCCCGGGAGGCGGAGCTGCACTACGCGCTGGTGGCGCTGCCCACGGACTACGACTCGTGGCAGCCCCTGCCTCCAGGCCAGGAGCACGAAGCCCTCCTGGCGCGCCTGTCCCACAACGTGCAGGCCGTCACCGCCAAGGGCGCCGCGCTCATCCGCCGCGCGCTGCCCCGTATCGCCGAGGCTCCCTCCGCCTGCCGCTGTGACTCCGCGCTGGCGCTGGCCCTGTGGACCGAGCGCTCCCGCATCCCGGACGAGGTGCGCTCCCGGCTTCGTCCACTGCTGGGCAGATATCTTCCGCCGAACGTCGTCTAGCCGGGCGAGAGCCTGCTCGGCCGCCTGCTGCCGATAGGCGTCGCGAACCCCACCTTCCGTTACCCGAGAGTCGGGAGCGAGGAGGGAAGGATGCGGCTGCCGCGGCTCAAGTACCTGACCTGGCGCGAGTTCACCCGGCGCTTCGTGAAGGAGTTCCAGGAAGACACCGTCACGGACATCGCGGCGCAGCTCTCCTACTACCTGCTGTTCTCGCTGTTCCCCTTCCTCTTCTTCCTCGTCACGCTGGTGGCGTACCTGCCCTTCGCGCCGGGCGCGGTGGACGCGATGTTGGACCGCGTCCGTCCGCTGGTGCCCGGGGATGCGCTGGGTCTGGTGACCGGGCACCTGACGTCGCTGGTGCACCAGCCGCGGCCCAAGCTGCTCACGGTGGGTCTGCTCGTGGCCCTGTGGTCGGCCTCGCGGGGCGTGGACGCCCTGCGCAAGGCGCTCAACCTGGCCTACGACGTGCCCGAGTCGCGCCCCGTGTGGAAGACGCAAGGGCTGGCCATGGTGATGACGCTCATCGGCACCCTGCTCATCCCGCTGTCCTTCGCCGTGTTCCTCCTGGGCGGCAAGCTGGGGGCGTGGCTCGCGACTCGGCTGCACGTGCAGGAGGACTTCTACGTCCTCTGGTCCTGGGTGCGCTGGCCGTTCACCGCGGGGCTGGTGATGCTGGTGCTGTCGCTCTGTTACTACCTGCTGCCGGACGTGAAGCAGCGCTTCAAGTACATCACCCCCGGCTCCATCTTCGGCACGCTGGTGTGGATGGCGAGCACGTGGGGCTTCACGCAGTACGTGGAGCACTTCGGCAAGTACAACGTCACCTATGGCTCCATCGGTGGCGTGGTGGTGCTGCTGTTGTGGCTCTACATCTCCGGGCTGGTGTTCATCCTCGGCGGAGAGCTCAACGCCATCCTGGAGCACGCCTCGGCGGAGGGGAAGGAGAAGGGCGCGCGCCAGTTCGGCGAGCCCGCTCCAGCAGAGCCCCCCATCAAGACGCCGGGGGCCGCCAAGAGCGCGGCCAGCGCGAAGCGCTCCCGGCTGGCCTTCTGGCGCTGGCGGCGGCGCGTGGCCCGGGGGAAGTCCCCCGAGCCCTCCGCGGCGGAGCTGGAGCGCGGGCCTCCGTCCACGCTGCACTGAGCCCGGGCGGGGAGGTTACTTCCCGCCCAGCTTCTGCTTGATGGCGGGCAGCTGGCCCGGGCTGTTGTTGCTGCCGCGCAGGTTCTTCTTGGCGATGAACTCCTGAAGGTCGGAGATGCGCTGCTTGTTGGTGGGGTGGGTGCTCAGCCACTTCATGACGCCCGGCGTGTTGCCTTCCTGGGCCTGGAGCTTCTGGAAGAAGCTGATGAGTCCCTTCGGGTCGAAGCCGGCGCCGGAGGAGTAGCGCGCGCCGTACTCGTCGGCCTCCAGTTCCTCGCTGCGGCTGTGGGCCAGCATGGCGCCACCACCGACGAGCTGCGCGGCGACCTGCGCGGCCGCGCCCGGGTTCTGTCCCAGCGCGAGCTGGGTGACGGTCTGCAGGCCCATCTGGTTCACCATGGCCCGCGCCGAGTGACGGCCGACGACGTGGCCCGCCTCGTGCGCCATGACGCCCGCAAGCTCCGCCTCCGTGTCGGCGGCGAGGATGAGGCCCGTGTAGACGTAGAGGTAGCCGCCCGGCGTGGCGAACGCGTTCACCGTCTTCGGGTCGTCGATGACGTTGATCTTCCACTTCACGCCCGGCCGGTCCTTGGTGGCCTGCTTGATGATGGGCGCGGAGAGGTTGCGCACGTACTCGACGATGGTCGGGTCCTGCACGTATTTGATCTTCTCCTTCTGCTCGAGCTCCTTCTTCACCTGCTGGCCGATCTCCTCTTCCTGCTCATCGGAGACGAAGGTCTTCGCCAGAGCCTTCTCCGCCTGGACGCGCTGCGTGGTGCAGCCCGTCGTCACTCCCATGAGGAGGGCGAGGCTCCATACCGCCGAGAGAATCCGCTGCATGACCGAGGACGCCTTTCTTTGCCGGTTGATGCGTTGAGAGAGCGACTGCCCGGACTCTTGGGCAGCGTCCACCTCCACGGCAAGTCCCTCGTGTGGGTTCCGGCGGAATGAGTGAGGCTCGGGACTCCTGGCTCACGGGTGCGGGAGGGCTCGTGCGCCTCGCGGTACACCCGCCGAGCCTTGTCGTGTCATGCGAGCAGCCGGAGATTTCGGAGTGGCGGGTGTCGAAAGGGATGGGCGCCCGAGGAGGTCGTGATGTCGCGTCCGGTCTGGGTGGGCTCGCTGAGCTTCGGCCCCGTGACGCTCCCGGTGAGGGTGCACGGCGCCGTCGTGTCCCGGCAGGTCCAGTTCCATCTGCGGCACGACGCGGACGGCGCGCGCATCCAGAACAAGCGGGTGTGCTCCGCGGACGGTGAGGAGGTGCCGCTGGAGCACGTGGTGCGGGGCTACACGCTGGCGGACGGCCGGCAGGTCACTGTGACGAGCGGGGAGTTGGAGGCGCTGGACCCCATGGCCAGTCGGGTCATCGCGCTGGAGGAGTTCGTGGACCCCGCGCGGGTGGACTCGCTGTTGGTGGATACGTCGTTTCATCTGATGCCCGCGAAGGGCGCGGAGCACGCGCACGCGCTGCTGGCGGCGGCGCTGCGGGAGTCGGGCCGCGTGGGCGTGGGACGGTGGGTGCTGTACCAGAAGGGGCACCTGTGTCTCGTGCGGCCGCATGCGCGGGGGCTCGTGTTGTCCACGCTGCACGCCGTGGACGAAGTGGTGTCGCGGGAGCAGCTCTCCGAGCAGGGGATGGCGGAGGCCGCCGTCGAGCCCGGGGAGCTGGAGGCGACGCTGCGGCTCATCGAGGCGCGCTCCGCCGACTTCGAGCCCGGGCGCTACCCGGATGTCCACCGCGAGCGGGTGCTGGCGTTCCTGGAGCGCAGGGCTCGTGCGCAGGCGCGGACGCGACGTGGGCCTCGGCCCGCTCCCGAGGTGACTCCGCGCGAAGCCGAGACGGGGGCATTGTTGGGGGTGCTGGAGCGCGGGGTGGCCGCGCTTCGGGCGGGACAGCCGCTGCCGTCAGTGGAAGGGGCGCTGAGGCTGCGCCCCCGGGTGGCGGCCCGCGAGGTCCGGGAACGGGGAGGAGACACCCCGACCCCCGAACGGGAGTCGACCCCAGACGGGGTGGATGACGAGGGCGGTGAGCCCGCGCCCTGAGGAGATGGCTCGATGGATGCGTGCCGCGTCGCACGGTCCTCCGGGGGCCACCTGCCCTGACCTGATGGGTCCATGCCGTTTCGAGCGGCGCCCCGGGAACCGATCACCGCCGGGGTGAGTCCCTCATCCTTGCCTGATGGGTCCATGCCGTTTCGAGCGGCGCCCCTGGAACCCAGCACCGTTGATCGCCGCCGCAGTGCGTCCCTCGTCTTGCCCTGAAGCACTGGCTCGACGGGCTCCTCTTGTTTCGCGCGGCGCCCCGGGACCCCAGGACCGCTGATCGCCGCCGGGATGCGTCCCTCTTCTTGCCCGGGCCCACCGGGGTCGTTCCGCTCCCAGGCCCGTCCGAGAACCTGTCGCCGGGGCCTGGGGTGGGGGTGCTC
>NZ_VIFM01000181.1 GCF_006636215.1 Myxococcus llanfairpwllgwyngyllgogerychwyrndrobwllllantysiliogogogochensis
GCAGAGGGGCGGAGGAGGGCCGTAGACGGGGCCGCCCGAAAGATGCTCCCTGCCGGAGGACAGGCCGCGTGAGCCTCCTTGGGGCACCCGCCTGCCCCGGGGGCCCCCTTCACGTACGCCAAGACCCTTGAGCCTGCCTCCACACCTCACGCAGGCGAACACGTCGAAGTCGAACGTCCTGCTGCGCACGGCGCTCGCTTCTGGTCAGGCCCGATTCTCGCCAGACGCATCATGGCGCCGCGCCTAGCGTCGCGAGCATGACCTCAGCGAACCCTTATGGCGACTCGCGCTTCGAATGCCTCGGTGGAAGAGGCGTCCTGTTCCTCGCGGCAGCGGCCGGCGTGGCCACGTCGACGAGCTACGTCGTCCAGCCGGAGCTAACCCGCATAGCCGCCGATCTCGGCGCGTCGCTCGCGACGACGAGCACGGCGGCGGGCCTGCCCATCCTGGGGTACATGTTCGGCTTGGCGCTTCTGGTGCCCCTGGTGGATCGCCATCCCGCCCGACAGCTGGTGTCCGTCCAACTCGCTGTCCTGAGCCTGTCCCTCGCGCTCGCCGCCCTCGCCACGAACGTCTACGCCTTTGGCATAGCTCTCCTGATCTCGGGGATCTGCGCGAGCACCGGCGCCCAGATGAGCACCCTGGCCGGCAAGCACTCACCAATCGAAACGCGGGGACGTGCGCTGGGAGGCGTCACGGCCGGGATATCGGCAGGCGTGCTTCTTGGCCGGGCGGTCGGGGGCGGTTTAGCCGATGGGATCGGCTGGCGCGCCATGCTGGTGATCGTGGCCGGCGCCTGCCTGGTTTGCGCGGCGGGGAGCAGGGTCATTCTTCCGGGCGCGACTCAACACCGAGATCAACCCTACCTCGCCACGTTGGTCGCCATGCCGCGATTGCTGTGGACCTCCCCTGAACTGAGCGCGGCGGCCGTGTCCGGAGCTCTATGGTTTTTCGCCTTCAGCCTGATCTGGATGGGTCTGTCTCTGGCGCTCGCCTTGCCGCCGCTCAACCTGTCGCCGACCGTCATCGGCCTCTACTCGCTCGCAGGCGTGGCGGGGATCGTCGCGACCCGCGCGGCGGGACAACTGGCGGACAGGTTCGGAAGCCGCCCGGTCGTGTTCGCCGGCCTGGCGCTGGCCCTCGCATGCACATTGGCGATGGCGCCCGCCTTGAGCTTCGCTCCCTGGATGCTATTGGCCTTGGCCCTGTTCGACACAGGCCTGTTTGCCGCCCAGGTCGCCAACCAGCGCCGGGTCCTGAACATCGATCCGCTGCAGCCGGCCCGATTCAACAGCGTCTACATGGTCGTCTATTTCATTGGCGGGAGTCTCGGCACGGCCATTGCCGGCCCCATCGTCTCGCTCTTCGGCTGGCCCGCCGCTGCGGCCACCGCGGCCTTTGCCCTCGCGGCCGCCGGCGCCCTCTACCGGATGCGGGAGCCCCGCAGGGCCGACTAGCGACCTTGGTGGACGGTCAGTTCTCGACAGCATACAAAAACGAGGGGCTTGAGAAGGCGATGGACGACTTGATTGATACGGCAGTGCCGGTGGGGCAGTCCTTCAAGTCAGCGCAACACTCGCGCCACTTTCAAATCAAACCATGATTTCAGGAGAAGGCGTTGGGACGCTTCGCGCCTTCAACACGGCGTGCGGGTCATCCTAGACAGCGAAGAGCGTCTGGGCCGCGGTTGGCGTCCGGCGCCAAGTTCAGATATCCCTGACAGATGCGTTCGATTGACAGCTTTCCGCGTCTTTCTGTCTTGCTCCAGGAAAACCACACGAAGTGAAATGGACACGACGCTGTGTGGTTATTGTGTCCGTTTGTGTCCATCAGGGCTCCCCTCTGTTTCATTGGGTTTTGATACTGTATGGTGGCGGATAATTGCGCTGACCGTGGATCATACGGGGCCAAGGTCTGAGGCTGTCCGGCCCCTCCACCCTGAGTGTGATCCTTCCGGCGGCGGCACGCCACCACGGGTGCTGACGGCGGGAGTCCCCCCGAACGCTGTGTGGAGTCAACTCAATGTCCAAGCCGTGGCCCCGGTGGCCTCTGCTCCTCGCCGGTCTTTTCTCGGCGAGCTCATCCCTCGCGGCTGAGAAACTCACCCCTGTTTCACCACTCACGCTGACGCAACTCCAGGTCCGGGAACCCGCCCGTGTCGCGGAATCCCTGTCAACCCTCAAGGCGCAAAGCCTCCAACTCGGGCTCGGCTCGCGGGACGGCTTCCAACTGTCCAGCTCCAGCACGGACCGCTTTGGTCAGACGCACGCGCGGTTCGCGCAGACATACCAGGGCGTACCCGTATGGGGCGCCCTGGCCATCACCCACCAGGGACTGTCCGTGGGGGACCTCCGCATCACCAGTGAGGGTCTGCGCAAGGGCATCCGCCTGGACGTGACGCCCACGCTGGATGCGAAGTCCGCGGTGACGAAGGCCACCCAGGAACTGGCGCCCAAGGGTGAGTTCGGTGCCGCGCCGAAGAGCGAGCTCATCGTCTACCCCCAGACGCGGCTCGTGAACCGCTATCCCGGCAAGCCCGTCGCGAAGCAGAACGCGGCGGACTTCGACACGCAGGTCATGGGTTACCGGCTCGCGTACCACGTGCACACCGAGCTGGAGAACGCGAAGGACGGCGTCAAGCACACGGACTTCATCATCGACGCGCACTCGGGCGACGTGCTGAAGAAGTGGAACTCGCTCCAGACGGCCGCGGCCAAGGGCCTCGGCCGCTCGCAATACAGCGGTGACGTGCCGTTGGACGTCTTCCAGAACGCCCAGGGCCTCTTCGAGCTGCGCGACGTCACGCGCGCCGGCGGCGAGGGCATCCGGACCTATGACGTCAACCACGCCGCCGTGCAGAACGGCGTCATCCCCACGTTGACCCTCTACACGGACGCCGACAACACCTGGGGCGACGGCCAGAACTACATCGTCGGCGCCAACAACACCCTGAGCACCAACGGTCAGACCGCCGCCGTCGACGCGCACTACGGCCTGCTGACGACGTGGGACTTCTACAAGAAGATCTTCGGCCGCGACGGCGTGGACGGCTTCGGCTCGCCCACCTACAACCGGGTGCATGCCAGCAACCTTTACGACAACGCCTTCTGGAGTGATGGCTGCTTCTGCATGAGCTACGGCGACGGCTCGTACCCGGCCGCCAACGGCATGCGGTCCATGGGCGTGCTCGACGTGACGGGCCACGAGATGACCCACGGCGTCACCTCGCACACGGCGGGCCTCATCTACGAAGGCGAGTCCGGCGGCCTCAACGAGGCCAACTCGGACATCTTCGGCACCCTGACGGAGTTCTGGGTGGCCAACGGCCGCGGCAGCGTCATTGGAGACACCGGCGGCAACTGGCTCATGGCCGAGCAGCTCAGCGACATCCCGCTGCGCGTCATGTTCCGCCCGTCGCTGGACGGCGCGAGCGTGGACGCCTGGTACCCCGGCCTCGGCAACATCGACGTACACTTCAGCAGCGGCCCGATGAACCGTGCCTTCTACTTCCTGTCCCAGGGCGCGCAGCCGCTGTCCGTCGGCACCGACTACTCCAGCACCTACCTGGCCTCGGGCATGAGGGGCATCGGCAACGACAAGGCGGCGGCCATCTGGTACCGCGCGCTCACCGTCTACCTGTTCCCGTCGTCCAACTACATGTCGGCCCGCACCAGCAGCCTCCAGGCCGCGGCGGACCTCTTCGGCTCCCAGTCCAACGAGTACCGTGCGGTGCAGAACGCCTTCGCGGCCATCAACGTGGGCTACACCGCCGGAACGTACGACGACCGCACGTCCCCCACCGTCTCCGCGAGCGTCTCTGGCAGCGCGCCTGATCTCCAACTGCACGCGCAGGCCGACGACAACGTCGGCGTGGCCCGCGTGGAGTTCTTCGTCGACGGCGCCCTGACGGGGAACGTCGCCGCCCAGCCGTACCAGCTGCCGCTGGACGCCACCTCGCTGTCCAACGGCTCGCACCAATTGGTGGCCGTGGCGTACGACGCGGCCGGAAACTCCACCGCGTCCGCTCCGGCGAGCTTCACCGTCTCCAGCAGCTTCGAGCAGCTCCTGACCGACCCGGGCTTCGAGCTGGCCGGCCAGGGATGGGTGGCGGACCCGCCGGAGAACATCAACTTCCCGGTCTCCTCCGGCACGCACTCGGGCCAGGGCTACGTGTGGCTCAACGGCTGGGGCACGACGCACGTCGACCGGCTGTGGCAGGACGTCACGATTCCCTCTGGCGTCACCCAGGCCTCGCTGACGTTCTTCCTCAACCTCACCACCGCCGAGACGACAACCACCGCCGTCCGCGACACGCTGACGCTGCAGGTGCGCGACACCTCCGGCACGGTGCTGGGGACGGTGGCGACGTGGTCCAACCTGGACGCGACGCTGGGCTGGGTGCAGCAGAGCGTGGACCTGACGGCCTTCGCGGGCCAGACGGTGCGCATCTTCGTGGAGGGCAGCGAGAACGCCTCGCTCGCCAGCAGCTTCCAGTTGGATGACTTCTCGCTGCGCGTCATCCGCGCGGCGGATGCCGAGGCGCCCCGGGTGAGGGCCAACGTGGTCTTCTCCGGCACGCGCGTGGGCTATTTCGCGGACGTGTCCGACAACGGCTTCGTCAACGCGGTGGAGTTCCTCGTCGACGGCGTGTCCCTGGGCAACTCGGTCAAGTCGTTCACCCGGGTCGTCAATCTCTCCACGTTGACGGCCGGCGAGCACACGCTCGTCGCCCGGGCCACGGACGCGGGCGCCAACGCGGGGGACTCTCCCGTGGTGACGTTCTACGTGGACACCACCGCCACCCAGCGCGTGCTCAATCCCAGCTTCGAGACCTCCACGAGCTGGACAGGGGCGACGACCTTGTCGGGCTCGGCGGGCATCTTCAGCAACGCGTCCTTCGCGCACACGGGCAGCCGCATGTACGTCTTCTGGACCAACGCGGGTCCGGCGCGGCACTCCGTCCGTCAGTCCGTGGCCATTCCGGCGACCGCGACCTCGGCCATCTTCAGCTTCTGGCTGCGCATCTACAACGGTGCGTTCACCGACGCCGTGGCCCACCACACCTTCAGCGCGAAGGTGCGGGATTCCGCCGGCACCGAGTTGGCGACGCTGAGGACGCTCTCCAACGTGGATGACACCAACGCGGAGTACATCCAGCACCGCTTCGACCTGACCGCGTACCGGGGCCAGACGGTGCAGTTGTTCTTCGACGTGGACCAGACGGCGGCCCCGCAGATCGCGGACGAAGTCACCCAGTTCTTCCTGGATGACATCAACCTGATCACCTCGACCCAGGCGGACATCCAGCGCCCCACGCTCTCCGCGGCGGTCGAGGGCAGCTACGGGACGGTGCAGCTCCGGGCCTCCGTGCGCGACAACGTTTGGACGTCCACCCTCGCGTTCCTGGTGGACGGCGCTCCGGTGAGCTCGTTCACGGACGTCGATGGCGTCTACGCGACGGCGTTCGACACGAGGAGCCTGTCCAATGGCCCGCATGAGTTCAAGGCGACGGCCACGGACAAGGCGGGCAACACGACGGAGCGCACGGTGAGCTTCGAGGTGCGCAACTCCACCATCCAGGACCAGGGCGCGCCGCACATCACCGCCAGCGTGGAGGGCCTGTTCGAGACCTACACGATGCGGGCCGAGGTCACCGACGACACGGGCGTGGCCTACGTGGAGTTCTACGTGGACGGCGCACTGAAGGGGAGGAGCACGTCCGAGCCGTACACGCTGCCGCTGTTCCCGATTCCGCTGGCGCCGGGGGAGCACGTCCTCGAGGCGGTGGCGTACGACGCCTACGGCAACTGGTCCAGGGCGACCACCCCCTTCACGCTGCATCCCGTCACGGTGGAGTTCGCGGTGGCACCGCACGTGGTGCCGGTGGGTGAAACGGTCGCTCTGCGGGCGAACGTGGCGAACGCGGTGAACACGGCGGTGAGCTGGTCCGTGGTGGAGGGCCGCATCTGCGGCACCATCAGCGCGGACGGCGTCTACGCCGCGCCGGGGGGCCGGGGCCTGTGCCACGTGTCCGCGGTGAGCGTCGTGGTACCGACGGCGAAGGCCGTGGCGACCTTCCGGGTCTACACGGGCGACATCAATGGCGACAACGTCGTGGACGGAGAGGACATGGGCCTGCTCGCGCAGGACTACGGCACCCAGGGCTCCGAGGAGACGAACCTCGACGGCGTCGACTCCGTGAACGACAGCGACATCACTCTCTTCGTCAGCCAGTTCGGACGGTAATCCCCAATGAAAACGTGGATGAAGCTCATTGTTCCGCTCCTGATGGGGGCGCTGGTGGCCTGCACCGACTCCGACTCGGGGCCGGTGACGGTGACTCCGAAGAACGTCACGGTGAAGGCCGGTGAGAAGGCGACCTTCAACGCCTCGGTGAAGGACGCGAAGGACCCGCGCGTCCTCTGGTCGGTGGAGGGAGGCGACTCCCACGGCACCATCAGCAGCTCGGGCGTCTACACCGCGCCGGCCGAGGCCGGCACGTACACAGTGGTGGCCACCAACGCGGTGGACACCTCGAAGAAGGACTCGGCCACCGTCAAGGTGGAGGCAGTCCAGACTCCGACGGTCATCGTGAAGGTGACGCCGGAGGTGGTGACCATTGGCCAGGGGACCGCCACGGACCTCACGGCGGAGGTCTCCGGTTCCTCCATCACCGCGGTGCAGTGGTCCGTGGAGGGTGGCGACGAGAACGGCACCGTGAGCAGCACGGGCCGGTACACGGCGCCGAACACGGCGGGCACGTACACCGTGACGGCCACCAGCGTGGCGGACCCGACGAAGAAGGGCTCCGCCTCCGTCACGGTGGAGCCTGTCGTCGTCGGGGAGGTGGCGGTGACGGTGAGCCCCTCGTCGGGCACCACCACTTGGGATGGCATCGTCCAGCTCACGGCCGAGGTCACCGGCACCAACAACCTCGCGGTGCAGTGGTCCGTGGAGGGTGGCGACGCGAACGGCTTCGTCAGCAGTACGGGCGTGTACCGCGCGCCGAACAAGACGGGCACGTTCACCGTGACGGCCACCAGCGTGGCTGACCCGACGAAGAAGGGCTCCGCCTCCATCACGGTGGAGCCTGTCGTCGTCGAGGCGGTCGCGGTGGCTGTCTCTCCGAAGACGGGCACGGTGGAGCAGGATGGCTCCTTCTCCCTGTCCGCGCAGGTCACTGGGACGAACAACGTCGCGGTGCAGTGGTCCGTGGCGGGTGGAGACGACAACGGCACCGTGAGCAGCACGGGCGTGTACCGGGCGCCGCGCCGCGCGGGCACGTTCGTCGTGAGGGCCACCAGCGTGGCGGACCCGACGAAGTCCGACTCGGCCAGCCTCTCCGTGGAAGCCATCGTCGTTCCGACGGTGGAGGTGAGTGTCACTCCGAAGACGGCGACGGTGGGGCAGGCGACTGTCGTCAACCTCACGGCTGAAGTGACGGGCACCTCCGTCGTCGCGGTGACCTGGGCCGTCGAGGGCGGTTCGGCCAACGGCACCGTGAGCAGCACGGGTGTGTACACCGCGCCGAACAGGCCGGGGACGTACACCGTGACGGCCACCAGCGTGGCGGATGCGTCGAAGAAGGACTCCTCCGTCATCACCGTGCCTGTCGCTGGCACGGTGAGCTACGTGGACCCCACGGGGACGGGCTGGCGCCTGGTTCGCAACGCCAGTCTGTCTTCGGGCAACACGCTGGTGCTGGACCTGGTGGGCCCCACGGGCCAGTCCGGCCGCGGCGCGGACCTGACGCTGGGGCTGGATGCGGCCACGGCGTCGTGGTCCACCGTGGACGGCTCCGAGTACGTGGCCAACCGTGGCTATGAGCTCGGCGCCGCGCCCCAGTTGCTCAAGTCCGCGTTGAAAGGCAGCACGCTGAGCGTGGGCGTGTACCAGAAGGGCGCTCCGGCGCACGCGTACGACGGCGCGCTGCTGTCCGTGGCGCTGACCGTGGATGTCATCGCCGAGACGCCGGCCGGTATCGTGGTGCCGCTGAACGTCCTCAAGGCACACGCGCTGCCAGCCTCCGGCTCGTTGCAGGCAATCAACGTGGAGGTGGGCACCATCACCACCGCTCAGTAGTCCGGAGCCCGAAGCAGTGAGAGCGGTGGCCTCCCCAAGGGGAGGCCGCCGTTTTCATTACGAGGCCGCCGACCGTCAGCAGGGACGCGGCGACGTACCACGTGTGTCTCCACTCCCAGTGGTTCGCCACGGACAGCCACGCATAGAAGACGGCGACGTGGACCCCGTTCCACGCCACGAGCAACCCCAATTGTGTCGAATGCCGCGCACCGCGGAAGCGCCACGCGAGCGCCATGCCGAGAAGAGCGAAGGCGATGGCCTCCGTGGCCATCTGCCCAAGGCTGCCGTTCGGGTGGTCGTAGTAGGTGTCGCAGTTCGGGTCGCTCCGCATGCCGACGCCGACCGCCACGAGGACCGCGAGGTGGGGCAGGAACTGCCATGTCGCGACCGCGCGCCACCGGAAGCTCAGTGCGAGGACCACGTTCATCCACAGCAGCAGGTTCGCCTTCGTGTAGAAGAAGAAGTTGCTCTCCCCCCAGTCGCAGCCGCCCTCCATGAAGAGCGCCATGCCCTCGTCACACAGCGGGCCGGGGGGCAGGGACAGGAGCAGACCCGTCGCGCACGTCGAGAGGAACATCGCCGGCACGACGAGTACGGCGAGGCGCGCGAGGCGAGCCTGCGCGGTCCGGGGCCTGGAAGGCTTGGCGTCGAGGAGCACCGCAGCACCTTGTCGCGTTGCTCGCCGCCGGGGACTCAAGCCGCGGCTGGTGAATCAGAAGGACGCGGCCTTGAAGGCCCACAGGGGCGCGGCCGGGTCCCTCTTTCCAGCACCTGCTCGAGCACACCGCGGGCGGATGGGACAACAACAGCGCCGATGGCACGGGCGACCCCATGTCCAGCTACGCGGGCCTGACGCACGAAGAGCTCATCAACTGGGTGGTGCGGAGCGAGCCCCTCGAGTTCGCGCCTGGGACGACGTACCAATATTCGAACTTCGGCTACAGCATCCTCGGGCGCATCATCGAACGCGTCACGGGGATGACCTACGAAGCCTATATGCGTGACCAGGTGTTCACACCCAGCGGAGCCACCAGCTTCGCCGTGGGAGGCGATACGCTGAGCGAGCGTCTGCCCGACGAGGTCGTCTACCACCAGCTCGGAAAGAGGGCCTACAATCCCTACGGCATGCAGCTGCGTCGCATGGATGCGCATGGCGGATGGGTCGTCACGCCCATCGACTTGCTGCGCGTCACCGTGAGAGCGGATGGGTTCTCCACCGTCCCGGACCTGCTGAGCACGACCTCACTCACCACGATGACCACACGCACCACGGTGCGCGACCCCTCGGGCAATCCCACCGCCTACGCCAGGGGATGGGTGGTGAGCAACGACTCCGATTGGTGGCACAACGGCTACCTCCAGGGCACCTTGGCCATGTTGGTGCGAACCGCTGACCGCCATGGGCCCAGCGGCTCCGAAGAGTTCACCTGGTCCGCCATGGCCAATTCCAACAACAGCCCCGCCTCGAACACCCCCGACATCAACCTCGACGAACTCATGAGGGATGTCGTGAACGGCGTCAGCGCATGGCCCGCGCACGACCTCTTCTGACAGAGGCCTCGACCGACCTTCCGGCGCGGGACACAGGACCGGCGGGGCTCGCAAGGGCCTCCGTCGGTCCGCGATGCCCGCCATCGTCAGGCGGCTCGAGCTCGCCGACGACGCGGACGCTCAGTCCACCACCTTCGCCTCGCCCTGGAGCCGCACTCCCCCGGTTTGCTGCATGAGGCTGAAGAGCGCCAAGGCCAGCGAGTACTCGTTGAAGATTCCCTTGGCCATGTCCCCCGTGCGGCTCACTTCGATGGCGTTCCCCGAGCCCTGGGTCACCGACGTGGTCGAGGTCAGGTCCACGCCTCGGTAGCTGAGCCCCAGGCCCGCGAACCGGCCCTCCTCCTTGAGCAGCGAGGTGAGCGCCGGCCCCGAGAGCCCCTCGAGCGGCTGCATGAACTTGAGAGCGACGTGGCGATGCAGCACCGAGTCCCAGGCGCGGAAGACCTGCCCCATGCCGCCCTGTCCCAGCCGCTTCGTTTCTCCTCGGAACTTCGCCCCTGCTAGGAGGGTCGAAGCTGGATATAGCCGGGCACTTGCGGACGCCTGTCCGGCGGGAGGGAGCACGTGATGCGAAGACGCGCGTGGATGGGAGTGGGGGCCGCCGTGCTGGCGGCGGGCCTCGGCCTGGCGTGGAGGTGGGGCCAGGCGCCCGCCACCGCCCCAGCGCCCGCGGTCCAACGCCCTGCCACGGAAACGGAGGTGGAGCGCCTGAGGGCGCACGTGCGCATGCTGTCGGAGACGTTCCACCCGAGGGACTCGCGGCACCCGGAGAACCTGGAGCGCGCGGCGGACTACATCGCCGGCCACCTGGCGCGGGCGGGAGGGCACGTGGAGTCGCAGCACTTCCGGGTGGACGGCCGGGACTACCGCAACGTCATCGCGCGCTTCGGGCCGGAGGACGGTGAGCGCATCGTGGTCGGCGCGCACTACGACTCGGTGCGAGGCACGCCCGGGGCGGACGACAACGCCAGCGGGGTGGCGGGGCTGCTGGACCTGGCGGCGCGGCTGGGCCGACAGCCGCCGCCCCTGCGGGTGGACCTGGTGGCCTACACGCTGGAGGAGCCGCCGCACTTCCGCACGGGGAACATGGGCAGCGCGGTGCATGCGCGCGCGTTGAAGGAGGCGGGGGGGCGGGTGCGCGCCATGGTGGCGCTGGAGATGCTGGGCCACTTCACGGACGTGCCGGGCAGTCAGGAGTATCCACTGGCGGCGCTGAAGCTGAAGTACCCGGACACGGGCCACTTCATCGGCGTGGTGGGCACGCCGGGGGACGGCGGGCTTACGGACACCGTGGCGGAGGCGATGCGGGGGGCGAGCCCCTTGCCGGTGGAGTCGCTGAGCGCGCCCCGGGCGCTGGAGGGGGTGGACTTCTCGGACCACGGCAGCTTCTGGGCGCAGGGCTACCGGGCCGTCATGGTGACGGACACGGCGTTCTTCCGGAACCCGCGCTACCACGAGGCGGGGGACACGTGGGACACGCTCGACTACGCGCGCATGGCCCAGGCTGTCCAAGGGGTGTATGCCGCTGTGAGGACGCTGGCCGGAAGCCCCTCCCCCTCGCAGTGAAGTCGACCGTCGTCCTGAGCAACTCGGCGTCAGTCCACTCGCGGTGTCTGGGCGTTGCCCGGTTCCGTAGACCGCGGCGGCTCCCTGGAGGAGGACCGCCCGGGCTCTGAGGGTGGCCCGGGCGGAAGCTCATCACCAGTCGTAGCCGTGGTAGCTCTTCAGCGAGATGACCTTGCCGCTGTTCGGGTAGTACAGGACGCCGTACTCGGCGTAACTGTGGCAGTTGTGGCAGGGGATCTCCTCCCAGGCGAACCACGCCTGGATGGGGCCACCGCCCGCGAACGTGTCGATGGCGGCCAGCAGCGGGTCGCTGCTCGAGCCGAAGAAGTAGTTGTCCACCACCATGCCGGCGCGGTCGGTGGCCACGCCCCAGTCGAACGGCAGCACTGTCTGCGTCGTCTCGTGGAGGTGGTCCACCACCGTCTGGATGGTCACCGGGGTGGCCGGGCACTCCGGGGTGCTGTACGCGTCGATGCCGACCAGCCCGTACCACGTCGTGGCCAAGGCGTTGGAGTCGGACGCCGGGAGCGCGGGCGCCGGGGGCGGGAAGCCAATTGAGGTGAGCGACAGCGGCTGGCCGGGGAGCACCTCGCAGGCGCTCGCGTACGTGCAGCGCTGCACCTGGCGGTAGGTACCGCACGAGCTGAAGTCCAGCGTGCCCGCGGGCTTCGAGTGGTAGCAGTTGTAGACGGCCGGCTGGCAGGCGGGGGACGGCCACGTGTTGTACGGGTCGTCGTTGGTGCTGATGGCCAGCCCGGTGACGCGCACCACGAGGCGCGCCGTCTCGTCCACCACGGCGCCGGTGTTCAGCGCGGCGGTGAAGGTGAGGGGAATGGTGTGCGGGTCCACGGCCTGGTGCACGGCCGGGTAGCGCCAGTCCAGGGTGAAGGTGTCCGCGTCCACGCGGGAGACCGTCGGCACGCCGTCCGGCGCGGTGACGGTGAGCGACGTGGCCGCCGAGTCCACCCGGCCGCGGTACATCAGGGCCTCGGTGCCGGCCGTGTTGCGCACGTAGACCGGGTCGACGTTCTCGAAGACGGAGATGGAGTTCGGCCCACGGAAGTCGAAGAAGCGGGGCGCGAGGATGATCTGCGCGTAGTACCGCGTCGGCGAGCCCGTGAAGGTGTCGATGGAGACCAGCAGCGGCAGGCCGGAGAGCATCGTGTTCAGCTCGTGGCCCTCCTCCAGTACGACCTCGAAGCGCCGCTCGCTGATGACGCTCGCCGTGCCAAAGGCATCATCCGGCACGAAGCTGAAGACATCGCTGATGTAGCGGTTGGTGGTGCCACGAAGCACGAGCACGCGGCGGTTGTTGCGCGTCTCGAAGGTGCCCAGCGTCTCGAAGCTGAGTTCGTGTGTGCCGGTGGGCTCGTACGCGTAGATGCGGGTGGCCGTCGCCGCGGCGGTGGAGACGCCCGTCTCCTCGACAGGGACGACGGGCGACTCGTCGGGAGACGTGCTGCCACAGGCCGTGACTCCGAGAGACAGAGCACAGGCGAGTACGAAATTGCGGAACTTCATGTGCTACCTCCAAGTGAGGAATTCCGGGGGATAGCACATGTTCCTGACGCAAGCGTGACGCGGCATGTCTCAGCCGTGTGACGACACCGGTGTGGCACGCCGGCGGAGGACGGTGGGCTTGTCGCGAGGAGCTTGTTCTGCCCCATCACGCGAACAGATCCACCTGGCGCGGCATCGCTCCTTCCAACTGCAGCAGGAACTGCTTGGTCGGCAAGCCGCCGCCGAAACCGGTGAGGCTGCCGTTTGCGCCGATCACGCGATGACAAGGCAGCACGATGGGAATCGGATTGCGCCCATTCGCCGCGCCCACCGCGCGTGTCGCCGTGGGTCTGTCCACGCGCAGCGCGAGTTCGGCGTAACTGATCGTGCCGCCAAATGGAATGTTGGCGAGTTCCCACCACACCTGGCGCTGGAACTGCGTCCCCTGCGGCGCCAGAGGCAGTTCGAAGCTGCGGCGTCTGCCCGCGAAGTATTCGCCCAGTTGCTTCTGAGTGTCCCGCAGTACCGCGTGGTCGCCTTCGTGCCAATCCTCGCTACGACGCATCGGGTGGCGCGGTGCATGGAACTCGATCAGCCGCAGGCCCTCGTCATTGCCGGCAATCAGCAACGCCCCGACCGGGCTTTCGATGTGGCGATAGAACACGTTGCTTTGCATTACGCGGTCACCTTCGCCTTCTTGACGGGTGCGCTCTTGGGCGGCGTGCGCTTGAACCGCGGGGGCTTGACCGTGGTGTTCGTGGAGGACGCGTTCGCGATGGAGGTGGCCTTCGCGGGCCCCATCGAATCCTTCCACAGATGAATCACACCATAGGCGCGCCAGGGACGCCAGGCTTCCGCCCGCGCGGTCAGCGCCTTCGCGGTCATGCGCGAACCATCGTTGGGTACCGCGCGCTGCAGCACCAGGTCGTCGGCGGGGAATGCATCGGGATGGCCCAATGCGCGCAGCGCGATGTAATGCGCGGTCCACGGGCCGATGCCGGGCAACGCGACCCAGCGCGCCGTGAAATCGTCCAGCGTGCGCTCCGGCTTGAAGTCGACGTGGCCCTCCAGAAGTGCGCGCGCCATGGTCCGTACGGTCTGCGCACGCGCGCGTGTCAGGCCGATCGCACCCAGGTCGGCGTCGGCCAGCGCATCGGGCGTGGGGAAGAGGTGGTCGAGTCCAGGCGCGAGGGGGGCGGGCAGTGGCTGACCGAAGTGATGCGAAAGTCGCGTCGCCAGCGTGCGTGCGCCGGCGACGCTGATCTGTTGGCCGATGATCGCGCGCACCGCGATCTCGAAGCCGTCCCAGCCGCTGGGAACGCGCAGTCCCGCGCGCTCTTTCAGCAACGGACGCAGCCGCGCATCGGCGCCGAGCGCTTCGATGATGGCCCGCGGATCCGCGTCGAGATCGAACATGCGTCGCAGCCGATGGACGATCTCCAGCATCTGCGAAGGGCGCGCGCCGTGCAGTTCGAGCTTCAGCGCATTGTCGTCCGCCAGGCGATGCGATGCGGGCCATTGCGAAACACGCAGCCAGCCCGCCGCATCGATCGAGCCGAAAACTCGCGAGTAACTCGTGGCATCCACCACCTCGACACCGGGCAGCGCGCGCCCGCGCAGGAAATCGAGCATCGCGACGAAGTCGTAGGGTGGGCGGTAACCCAGGCGCAGCGTCACGGTCTCACCGGGAACTTCGACTCGTTGCTTGCGCAGGTCGCGCGGAGCCATCCGATAGGCTTCGAGGAAGGCGGCGTTGAAGCGGCGCAGGCTGCCGAAACCGGCCGCAAGCGCGACTTCGGTGATCGGCATCGCCGTTTCCGTCAGCAGCTGTTTGGCGAACAACAAGCGTCGCGTGCCATGCACCCCCGTTGGCGACACGCCGAGGCGTTCGACGAACAGCCGACGCAGCTGGCGTTCGCCGATGTCGACGCGTTCGGCGAGCGCCGACAGTGGCTGTTCGTCGAGAACGCCTTGTTCGATCAGTTTCAAAGCGCGCGCCAGCAGCGCATCGCCACGACGCCATGCGCCGTCGCCGGGTGACAGTTCCGGGCGACATCGCAGGCAAGGCCGGTAGCCGCCGGCTTCCGCGGCGGCTGCGCTGGCGTAATACGTGAAGCGCTTGGCCATCGGCGCCGGACAGACGGGGCGGCAATAGATCTTGGTGCTGGTGACCGCGGTAAAAAACAGCCCGTCGAAACGCGGGTCGCGGGTGATGCGCGCCTGCTCACAGGTGTGCGCGTCAGGGATCGCGGTGGCGTTGGCAAGCGTCGACATGAGTGCAGGCTAGCACCGCGCCGGGAGGCGGACTCGCCGGATTCGGACATCGTCATGAATGTCCGTTTCGTTCAGCAACTTTGTTCAGCCGACGCCGCTCAACCGATCACTTCAGCGCGCGCATCAGAGGGAAGGGGGCCCTGTTGAGGGGGAGGGCGCATGCCCCTCGCCAGCCTGGGCCTGTTCGCCTTCACCGAGGCCAACGCCCGCGAGGGGATGGCGGGCGTCGGTGCTCGATTCACGTTCGGCTTGTAGAGGAGGGAATGAGGGGCCCCAGCAGCGCTCGACTGCGCAGCCCTTCTGGTCGCTCCCGAACACCGGGGCGTCCGTCGGACGTGCGGTCGGCTGCGGCGAAGCTCTACCCTGGCGGAACGCGCGTCTGGGCCGTCTTCGCGGGCACGTAGCACCCGCCCTCGTGGACGTAGCCGACAGAGCCGCAGTCCCTGAGCCACAACTCCACCTTCTCCCAGCACCCGCCGTTAATGCCCAGGGACCCTCCGGTGCACGGGGGCGTGTCCTGGCCCGGGAGTGGCTTCGCTGGGATTCCGAATCCGAGGAGTCCGCCCGGCTCAAGTCCGCGGTCGTCGTTCTGCCAGTCCTCCCTCCACTGGAGGATGGCAGGCACCGCCATCACGAGTCCGGCGACGCCGAGCAGGGCTGCGAGGGCAATCATGAACTTCTTCAAGGGCACCTCCGCACGAGGGAGGCGACCATAGCCCCGCTTGCCGTCGAGCGCCCCTCTCATGCCGGGGCAATGGCTGGCGAGGGCGGTGCGGCGGGCCGTTAGAATTCCTGGCCCGTCCTTTACGGGCACGTGACATCCACCAGCGGGTGGCGTCCAATGATGAGGGATGACGCCTGAGAGTGACGCGCTTCTGCCGCTGGTTCCCTCGTCGGTGGCCACACCGGAGGGGGAGCCCCGATTCGGCACGTACCAGGGAGATCTGGCCGAGGTGGACCTGCCCAGTCTGCAGGGGAGGTGGGCCGTCTCCAGGCTGTACCCGCTGGCGGATGTGCGCTTCGAATATCGCCACATGGAGTTGATGCGGCCATGGAAGGTGACGACAGTGGATGGCTCGGTGGACCTGCGTTTCCAGCCTGTCTACGTCCATGCCGAGAATCGCGAGGAGGCGCTCGTCCGCAGCAAGTTCGAGCAGCCCATGGGGCTCTTCGAGGGCACGGTGACCGTGGGTGGAAAGGCGCTCCAGCTCTCCAATGTGCCTGGTGTCACCAAGAGTCAGTCCACGCGCGGCCCCCACCGGTCCACCCTGTAGGCCATGAGCGCGCTGGCGCCCCAGGCCATGGCGAGGAAGGATGGGACGCCCACAGAGGGCTGGGTGTCGCTACCGCGCAGCACATTCTGAGAGTCGGGCATTGTGCAATGAATGGCGTGGGCAAACGACTGCCCCCGCTCACGAGGGGGATGTCATGAGCTGGATTCCAACTGGGCGGAGTTTGCTGTCTCGCATGGCATCCGCCGTGGTGCCGGTGGTTCGCTACGTGCGCCAGAACACACGAGGCTGGCCGGCGAAGCTCGCCGTGCTCACGGCGCTCAAGGGGCTGCGCCGCATCCATGGTCCGCGGGACTTCGTGGTGCGCACCTCCTGGGGCTTTCGGTTTTCGGGGAACACCGCGGACCTGGTGCATGGCGCTGTCTATGCCGTGGGCGTATGGGAGCCGAGCCTGACGGCGTGGCTGCAGTCACGGTTGGTCGCGGGAGATGTCTTCGTGGATGTCGGTGCGAACGCGGGCTACTTCACGCTGTTGGGGGCCGCGTGCGTCGGTGCCACGGGCGGGGTGGTGGCCATCGAGGCCTCGCCGCGAAACTTCGAGTTGCTGCAAAGGAACTTGTCCCTGAACCCCGCCGCCAACGTCCGCGCTGTGAACATGGCCCTGGCGGATGAGGACTGCACGGTGAAGATCTACCCTCCCGATGCGGGCAATTCCGGCACGGCGATGACGTGGAGGGATGAGCGCAGAGGACGCGCACCCGAGAGCGAAGTGCCCGGGCGCCGGCTGGTGGACCTGCTCACACGCGAAGAGGCTGCCAGGGCCCGTGTCATCAAGGTGGATGTCGAGGGGGCCGAGGGGTGTCTGGAGAGTGGGCTGGACGAACTGCTGGAGCGCTGTCATCCCGAAGTGGCGTTCGTGGTGGAGTTCGACCCCAAGCTCTTCCACCTGCAGGGACGGGATCCCGCGCGCTTCCTGGCGCGGTTCATGAACGCCGGGTTCGCGCTGTACACGCTCGACAACCACTCGGTGGAGCCTTACTGGGAGGGCCCTCGCGACATGGCACCGGCCGAACCCGGGCAGGTCCTGGCCGAAGGTATCGTCGACCTCATCTTCGTGAGGGACTCGGTCGCCGGTGCTTCGCGGGCTCCGCGACACGTGGGGTGAACCGTCGCCGTTGGGACGCGGCTTCGCGTCGCCCCAAGGCCGGTGTCGGAGGTCCTGGTACAGGGAGCAGTCGAGTCCACCAATGAGTCCCGGGGGATGCTGGGTTGGCCCTGGAGAGAGGGCCAACCCACCCATTGAATCAGTTGCGGACGGCGATGTAGCTGAGCGTTGCTCCATTCCAACTGCCTTCGCCGTTCTGAAACCGGTACTTGAATGCGCCGAACGCCTGCCACTGGTAGGTGCCCGAGGCCTGAACGGTGCTATCGAACAGCAGAAGGGCATTATCGCCCTCGCTGCCCACTTCCTCGAAGCCCACGCTCGTGGGGAGCACGAGCACCGACCAGTCGCTCACGGCGGTGTTTCCCTGCGTGGCGAAGGTCTGGCCATGCGTGGCGGAGCCAGTGAAGCTCGCGTCGCGCGAGACCAGCAGGTAGCTCACCTGGCCTGCGCCTACGAACGACAGGCCCTGGTTGGAATGGCGGAACTTGTAGGGGGCTTGGAGCTGCCAGGTGAAGTTGTCGACGATGGTGTAGGACGTCGAGAACCGCAGCAGGGAATTGTCGAACTCGGAGCCGGGCTCTTCGAAGCCGGCCGACGCGGGACTGACGATGATGTTCCAGTCCGCCACCGACGTGCCCGATGGCACGGCAAGGTTCTCACCATGCGTGAGCGTACCGGCGGCGCTCAACGCCTTGCGGACCAGCAGATAGTCGACGGCGCCGGAATACCAGGTGCCACTCCCACTGCTGTTACGATACTTGAAACGGGCCCAGACCGACCACTCAACGTTGTTGAGAGGAGAAGCCGATACCTCGAAGCGCAGGAGGGCATTGTCGCCCTCGGAGCCGATCTCCGTGAAACCCATGTTCCTGGGAACGACCAGGATGTTCCAATCGCTGACGCTCGTCCCCGGTGGGGCAGTGATGATTTGTCCATGATACGTCGTGCCCGCGACGGCATTTGCGGCCATCGCAACCGAGGGGACGATGAGGGAGAGGACTGCGAGAAGAATGAGATGCACTCGGATGGTGAGCATGGTGAGGTCGCTGAGTGTGAGGTTGGGCTCGGTCTATGGTTGACTGGCCGTGAGGGCCAGCAACACAAAGTGTACCATCGAACAAGTCGATTGCTTGTAGCGCGGTGCTTCAATCTGGAGAGAGCGGTCGCCTTTCAGTCGCTCAAGATGCAAAACGTAAGGCGGTTTGGGGACTACTATCGCGCACCTTGTGTGACAGGGCCACGCGGTGTTCTCGCGCCCGCGGATGACCTCTATGGCAGGCTGGATCTGAAGACTCGGTATGGCCAGTCATCGAAGGCCGGCGCCTTGGATACATCGTGTGTCAAGCCGTGGAATACGAAACCCGGGATAGGAGCGCGTTGATGCCGGTCAGCGGTATGACGGCTTCAACCCGCCCGTAACCTCCTCACGGCTCCGCCGCACGCCGGGCCTGCTCCAGCCCGGTCTGGCATTCGGCGGGTGCCTCCTGCAATCTCAAGCAGCGGTGGAACGCCGCTTCCGCCTCACTGAATCGCCGCTGCTTCATCAACACCGAGCCCAGCTCCTGCCAGGCGAGAGGATTCTCGGGCGCGAGCTGAGCCGCCTTGTCGAGGTTCTGGCGCGCGCCTTCCAGGTTCTGCTCCTGGTAGTCCAACATCCCGAGGGTGCGGTGGAAGTTGGCGTTGTCAGGGGCGGCGTCCCGCACCGTGGTGAGCTCCTTCCGGGCCTCCTCCCGCCGGCCGAGTTTCATGAGCGCGAGCCCCAGTCCCTGCCGCGCGTCGAGCAGGTCTGGCTTCAAGCTCAGTGCCTGGCTGAAGCGCTTCCGCGCTGACTCGGGGTCCCCTTCCTTGAAGTAGGTGAACCCCAGGTTCAAATGCGCCTGTGGGTGGTCTGGGTTGAGCTTGATCGCCAGGCGGAGGTGCCGCTTCGCCGTCGCGGTGTCATTCCGCATCAACGCGATGACGCCCCTGTTGGCGCGCAGCTCGGGGTGCTGGGGACTGAACTCCAGGCCCATGTCGCAGTGAGCCTCCGCCTTGTCCAGGTTCCCCCTGGCCAGTTCCTCCGCACACAGGTCGAGGTGGTTGCCCAGGAGCCCGCACTCGATGACCGGCGGGTCATGCGCGCAGGCAGCGAAGAGCAGCGTCGCGGTGGAGGAGAGGGCGAGAGCGGGCCTTCGAAAGCGCATGGAGGGTGAATCCTAGTCCGCGCGGGTGTCGAGCCTGCCGATGGCCATGACTCACCGCAGCCGCTCTGCTCGCGGGGGGATGACTGCTGTCAGGGCCCTGATGACCGTGGACATCAGGGCTCGCCCCTGGCCTGCCGAGTCCCTCCCTCCAACCTGTTGAAATCAGGGAGGCGCGTTGCCCACGTCGTGCGACTTGAGCGTGGCATGTCGGGTGCAATCAGACAGGACATCGCCGCACTGAACCACTCACCGCGCTGTTTGAGGAGCATCCCATGCGTACTCGCCGCCTTGGTTCGTCCCCCTCCCGTTCCTCGACCTTCCCTTCCTCCTCGACGTCCAAGCCCAAGCCGCCCGCGCGCGCCAACACGCTCCCCGCCTCGGCGCCCTCTTCGCAGACCCTGAAGCCCTCGCAGACGAAGCCCGCCGCGAGCACGCCGACCGCTCCGGAGTCCAAGCCGGTGAAGCACCCGGGCATGCCCGAGGGGGGGCCGTCCTACAGCCCCTGGGAGAAGACCACGGGCCAGGCCTCGGACATCATGGTGAGCGGCGGTGACAACAAGCTCACGCCGCCCCCGGGCGCAATGCAGAACATGCTCGTCGACAGGCCGGGCCGGCCCTTCGAGAAGGACACCTACGGCGGCGGCAAGCTGAGCGGCAACGTGGGCTCGATGCAGGCCTCCACGTCGAACTACAGCGGCAACGGCGTGCGCTACCAGTCGGCCCAGGCCGAGGTGAATGGGCCTGGCGCCGCCTACGAGCTGCAGAAGACGCACGCGGGCCGGTATGGCGTGACGAGCGGCCAGCTCACCGCCGATGCCACCAGCTTCAAGGGCCAGGCCCAGGCCGGGTATTCGCTGGACAGGAACTCGCACGCGTACACGGGGGCGCTGACGGCGAAGGCGGAGACGGGCGTGGGCGTGGGCGCGAGCGCGAGCCACGACTTCAACCGGCACGTGGGTGGGTACGTGAAGGGCGACGCCAGGGCCTCCGCCAACGCCTATGCCGAGGGCGTGGCCAGCCTGGACCCGAGGACGGCCACGGCGATGCTCTCGGGCCAGGTGGGTGCGTCCGCCACGGCGGGTGCGTACGGCACGGCGGGCGGGCACCTGGGCCGGCTGCATGGCTCCGTCACGGGCGGCGTGGTGGCGGGAGCGGCGGCCCAGGCGGGCGGCAAGGTGGGGCTGGAGAACGGCTTCTTCAAGACGGCCGCGGACGTCAATGCCGCCGCGGGTGTGGGAACCCACCTGAAGTCCGACGTGGCGGTGGACCTGCGTCACCACATCAAGCCGGGCATCGCGTCGGGCCTGCGCCCCGCCCTGGGCACCGCCACGAGCGTGGCCTCGCCCGCGAGCACGATTCAGCCCGAGAAGTCGCGCCTCGAGAACCTCTTCGCCAGGGCCTTCCACACGGCCTGATGCCCCTCGGGGGCGGCGGCTTCGATGGCCGCCGCCTCCACGAAAACGTCCCTACGTCAGCCCGCCGTGAAAGCGGGTGAACGCGGCCAACGCGAAGCTCGTGCAGCGGGTGTCCGCACCGCTCGCCACGCGCGACCTCCTCGACTTCGACCGCATCGCGAAGAAGCTCATCGCCGCCCTCGACAGGCCCGACGACGAAGAAGGCACTTCGACGAGCACTTGAAGAGGACGCACCGTGCCCCACCCTGATGCGTGGGACACGGTGCGTTCAAAAGTGACTCAGCGCTGGAAGCGGCCCGTGAACGCGGGGGCGGTGGCGCTCCACGGCGCGTCGAAGCGGGGACTGCTCACAGCCCCTCCGGTCCGCACGTCGGAGGTCACCTGGAGGAAGTAGTGGCCCCCGGGGTAGAGGAGCTCCGGCGGAAGACGGAGCTGCGTCTCGGTCGTGCGGAAGAATGCTCGCTGGATGCGGCCCGTCTGATTCGTGCTCGTCGCGTAGAGCCCATACAAGCGCACGGTGTACGAGGTGGGCGTGCCCAGGACCGGTGCACTCCAGGTCACCAGGGGCGTCTCGCCCACGCCCTGGAGCCCATCCTCCGTGGCGGCCAGGCCATTGATGCGAAGGTCGCGCGGCGGGCCCACCGTGGGGCTGAGCCGCAGGGGCTCGCCTTCCTGGAACGGCGCATGCGTATAGACGGTGAACCGGACCGACGCCGGCACGGTGTTGCCACCCCCCTCCCGGGGCACCGAGTAGGTCATGGAGCCCGCCGCGATGTTTGCGGCGAACCGGGTCCACGATGCCGGGAAGGGGTCCGCGAACTCCAGCTCCTGGGTGACAAGCGGCTGGCCTGGAACGAGGTTGGTGCCGAAAGCCAGGTCGAACCAACTGGCGTAGCTGCCGAAGCGCATGAAGCCCGGCAGCGCTCCGACAGTCAGGTCCTGGGTGTTGCGCAGCGTGACGCGGGGATGGGCGGCGAGCGCCAGGGCCTCGAACTCGGAGGCGTTGATCCGCACCGTCCGCGACGAGGTGGCCTGGGGCAAGAGCATCCCCGTCAGGCTGACCGCGCCGCCCCCGGAGACGACGCCTCCCGGGCTCCCGCTGGAGACCTCGAAGCCCCGGCGCACCTCCCGGAGCACGTTCAGTCCCCCGGCGACTGGAGCGCGCGACACCAACTGGCCGACGTGCACCGTGTCCCCGCGCTCCAGGTCGATACGACCGACCCGGTTGCCGCAGTATTCGAGGGACGTGTTGTACCCGGTGCCGCCGGAGAGGACCGTCGAGCCCACCACGGGTCCCAGGGCCGGTGAGGCACAATCCCGCAGGCTGAGGTAGGTGAGGCCCGCTCCGAACGTGCTGATCTGGAGCTCGTCCCCGGAGGCCCATGGGTTGAGCCCGCTCAGGTTCAAGTTGAAGCGCGTGCCCTCGGGCTCCGGCTCCAGGTCGGCGCGGCCCGCGAGCGCCTGGCTGAAGTCCGGCGTACGGCTGTGCGTCCAGTAGTAGGCCGTGCCGATTTGCAGCAGGTAGGGCGTGTTCTCCACACCCTGGATGACGAAGGTTCCATCCCGCAGTCCGAGGCCGTAGTGCGACGTATAGGTCCCCTCCGCCGTGGGCACCCAGGCGACGATGAAGTTCGTGCTCAGGTCGGTGGGACGCGTGACGGTGGAGCCGTCCTCCTGGAAATAGAACGTGGAGCTGTGACCGAGGACCGTCGTCTCGTCGCAAGGAGGGGTGTTGGACCCTGGCCGGACGGTGAACGTCACCTCCGTGGCGGCGCCGCTCGCGTCGGTGATGATGGCGGTCACCTCGGCGGGGGCGTCGAAGCAGGCCGGGGCGGTCCAGTCCGCGGAGGCCGAACCCCCGCTTCCGCGAGTCGCCACGAGGGTGCCTTGCGAGGCCACCCAGGAGACGCTCAGCGCCGTTCCTTCCGGGTCATGCGCGGTGAGTTCGAACGTCACGAGCTGGCCGAGGCCCGCACGCTGGAAGGACTGGGAGACGCCGTCCACGACGGGGACCCGCTGTATGTCCACCTGGGGGCCGGGGCCCACCTGGAGGGTGAGGGTGCCGTCGTGAATGCCGCCAGAGAGGTCCGAGGCGAAGACGCTGAAGCCGCACCGGCCCTCGACAGGGGCGGCGCTCAGGGTGAACGTCGGGGTGGGGGCGTTGACGAAGTCGAAGGTGCCCTCACACGTGGAGGTCCAGTAGAAGTACAGGGTGTCTCCATCCGGGTCGGAGGCCGAGGCCGCCAACTGCGTCGGCCGACCCACGGCGAGCACGGAGGGCGCCCCCATCATCGCGCTCACCTCTGGCCAGGTGTTGAGGCGCACTGTCACCGCGGCGCGGCCTGTCGGGCCTACGTTCCGCACGGTGAGGTCGACGGTGACGGTGGCCGTGGCGTTCTTGGAGTCCCGCACCTCGAGCTGGATGCGCTGCACGCCCTCGGTGGCGGGTGCGGTCCACGTGGTGGACGCGGCGGACGGGGGGCTGAACGTGCCCCCGGGCGCGCTCCACGTATAGGTCAGCGTGTCACCCGGGTTGTTGTCGTGCGCGACCGCCGAGAGGGTGAGGGATGCCCCCGGCTCCACTTCATTGGAGGACACAGCGAGCGAGTCGATGATGGGGGCC
>NZ_VIFM01000182.1 GCF_006636215.1 Myxococcus llanfairpwllgwyngyllgogerychwyrndrobwllllantysiliogogogochensis
CACCCGGGATGCCAGGGGCTCCTCCGCCCCCGGCATCCCCAAGGCTGACGCCTACTTACACGTGAAGGACCAGCGACACGTCCCCGACTGGCACTCGCGCCCGGAGCCGCACGCCGCCCCTCGGCCCTTCTTGTTCTGGCACTTGCCGGAGTTCAACCCCCAGCCACAGTACTGGCTCGCACCACAGTGCGAGTCGCTGTCACACAGGCAACTCCCCGTCGGATTCAGATAGCAGTCCGCGCTGCACCGGTCCGTCGTGCACTCGTTATCCGACTTGCACGTCTGCCCGTACGCCTTCGACCTCGGCGTGAAGCACCACCCCACCGCGTCCGCGCACCCACCACACGACCCCGACTGGCACTGCCCATCCCGACTGCACGACGTCCAGTCCGTCTTCTTCGGCACGCAGTCGTTGTCCGCCGGATTCCCCGGCGTGTCCTTCTGGCAGTACCCCACCCCGCCGCAGTCCTCGTCCCCGTTGCACACGCACCGTCCATCGAACGTGCTGCACAACACCGACGTGCACTGCTCGCTCAAGCACTCGTCGTCGAACCGGCACTCCTGGTTCATCTCCTTGCTGTCCGGCGAATAGGCCTTCCCACACACCGTCGGGTACGCCGCCTCCCGGTCCTCCGGCTTCACCCACGCCGCCACACCCGTCGTGTCGATATCCAGCGCCGCGTCCGCCATCCCCGTGCGCGTCACCGCCGTGCGCTCCCACATCCGGATGAACGTCTCCGCCGAGCCCGTCAGCCCCGCCGTGTTCACCCCCAGGTTGCGCAAATCCTTCACCATGTCCGGCAACAGGCCCACGTGCGCCAGGCCCTGCTCGTCGAACGCCGTCCCCAACCGCCCCGGCCCCTGCAAGGTCTGTTGCCGCGCCTGCGCGTCCGCCTCCGCCTGGAACCCCGCCGAACACGCCCCGTCATCTCCAAACCGCGGCCGCGTCTGCTGGATGAACCCGTTGAAGTCCGCGCCAAACGCCATCGGAACCTTGAGGCCCTGACGACCGAACTCGTACGCCTGCGCGAATGAACGCGTGGACCCCTGGCAGTTGTTCGCCACGCCGGACTTCGTATACGTCCGCGTCTCGTCATGCGCCGTGCGCAGACCGAACATGCCGCCCGTGCGCCGCAACATCTGCACCACCCACGCCGGCGTCGTCTTCTCGTTCTCCGCCAGCTTCCCGTTCATCACCTCGCGGAAGTGCCCGTGGCTTACATAGAGCGGGTAGTACTTGTTGCGCTCCGCCACCGAGTACGCATCCCGCACGCTCTTCTCCGACAGGTGCGCCAGGTCGATGAGCATCCCCTTGTCCATCATCGCCTGCATCAGCGACTGCCCCTCCGCCGTCAGGCCCTTCACGTTGCGGCAGCTACCGTCCACGTCGAAGCCCAGCGTCATCCCGCCCACCGTCAGCCCACAGTCCGTGTCGATGTGACAGTTCTCGAGGAACTGCGCCGCCTGGAAGATGGCGTTGTGCGGCGCCGCGCCACCAAACCGGTTGTCCAACTGGTGCACCGGCTGCAACGTGCGCACGCCCAGCCCGTGGAAGCGCTCCAGCTCCGCGCGCCAGTCCTTCGCTCCAAAGAGCTTGCTCGTCTCGATGGAGAGCACCATCGCCAGCTTCCCCTCGGAGATGATGCGCCGCGCGTCCGCCGGAGTCAGCGCCAGGTCCACCCAGTCGCGAGTCGCCGCGAACTCGCGCGCCTTCTGCAACTGCACCTCCACATCCATCATCTCGTCACACGGCCGCGTGCGGTTCTGCGGCGGCAGCGCCTCACACAAGAAGCCGTTGCTCACCGCCGACACCACCACCAGCGACATGCCGCCCTGGTGCGCCTGCCGCAGCCACCCCTCCCACGACTGCTGGTGCGCAATCGTGTCCCAGCGCGGCCACTCCGTGTTCGGGTTGCGCCGCCCGTCATGCAGGCCCGTGTCGCCCTGAGTGCCTTCAATCTTCCCCAGGAACTCCGAACCCACCGCGCCCGCGACGCCGAACAGCTGCGACAGCACCGGCACCCCGCGCAGGTCGATGTTGCTCGAGTTCGGACACAGGTTGAGCAGATGGCTCAGGTCCATCCGCACCCGAGCGTGGTCGCTCTCCGGCCACCCGCCGTCACACCGCGTGAGCGCGTCCGTGACGGTGCCGTGGAACCAGCCCCCGCCAAACGCCTCCTCCGCGAACATGTGGTGATGCAGCTCCGCGAAGCCCGGCACGCCCAGCTCCTGCTGCTGGGTGCCCACGGGCTCGGCGGGCGCTTGTCCCTCCTCCTCCACCGGCACGCACGACAACGCCATGGCCAGTACCCAGGTGGAACACCATCGAAGACGACGCGAAAGGGACATGGGGGACTCCCTGCAAGTGGAAACCCCCACTTAGCGCCAGCCCACACCCCAAGTTCAAGCCGGACGTCGCCATGCCGTGACTGACGCAACGGTGCTGCACCGCGTCGCGAAGTCCGGCGGCTACGGCGGCGTCTGGGTCGCCAGGCTCCGAGTCCCAGGAGCGGGCGGTACGAAGGCCGTGCGCTGGCGCAGCTCGGAGGAGGCCACGGCGAAGCCCTCGGGCAGCATGCGGAGGATTCGCTCCCGCCGGTGCTGGGAGCCGACGAGACGCTTCTCCAGAAGTGCCTTCTCCGCGAGCGTCGCCTTGTCCAGCGGCGCGGGCCGGGCCGCCAGCGCCGCGAGTCGCTCCCTCACCGCCTCCAGCTCCCGGTCGATGAGCACCGGCTGGATGTTGCGGCGCTCCCGGGCCTTGCGCCCCACCGCGTTGTTCTCAATCCACACCGGCAGCACCGCCACGTCTCCCAGCACCACGGGCGCTCCGGGCGCGGAGCGCGCCAGTGAGACTCGCAGCAGCATGGAGTCCCGCTTGTCCCCCGCCTCGCCCTTCTTCCCCGGCGCGTGGCGGTAGAAGCGGTCCTGGTTCGCCACCAGGTTGCCCAGGGAGAAGGCGATGAGCCCTCGCCGCCCGTCCGCCGTCGTGTAGCCCTCCAGCGGCTGGAGCACGTGCGGATGGTGACCGATGACGGCCAGCGCCCCGGCGTCCAGCAGCGCGCGGCCCAGCTCGCGGTCCTGGGGGTTCGGGGTGTCGGCGTACTCGGTTCCCCAGTGCACCAGGACCACGAGCGCGTCACAGCGCGCGGCCACGGCGCGGACCTGCTCCACCGCTTCGTCGGTGGTGAGCCCCCGGTGCAGGCGATGAATGGGATACGGCACGAAGGCCACGTGCGGAGCCTGCGCGTCCTTGGGATTGCTGAAGCCATTGAGCAGGCGCGTGAAGGACAGGAAGCCCACCTTCATCCCGCGCACGTCCATGAAGACAGGTTCCCAGGCCGCGGCCTTCGTCGCGCCCGTGCCCGTGTGGCGCAGCCCTGTCGCATCCAGGTGCCGCAGCGTCTCCACCAGCCCCGTGGGGAGCTGGTCCCTGGCGTGGTTGTTGCCGGTGGAGACGAGCTTCACGCCCGAGGCGGCGAGTGCTCGAGCCATGGCCGACGGCGCGTTGAAGAGCAGCTCCCGCGTCACCGCCTTCTTGTTGTCCGTGACGGGCGTCTCCAGGTTGATGACGCCCACGTCCGCGGTGCGCAGCACGTCCGCGATGGGACCGAAGACATGGTCCCAGCCTTCATTGTTGAGCGACGGCGCCACGCCGCCCGTCGGTGGCACCGGCCCGGTGCGCGCGTGCAGCTTCGCCACCGTCTTCACTTCGCCGTGCGGAATCACATCCCCGCCGAACACGAGCTCGACATGAGTGGCGGGCGCGGCGGCAAACAACAGCGGGATGAGCAACAGCGCGGGCGAAGGCACGCCCGCCACCTTAGTCCACCCTCTCCACGGACGCGGAATCCCTGGCCGTTGACCCGGGTGCTACAGGCCCCGCCCCGTGGACGCCACTCCGGCACGGTGACGTCTCGACACCGCCACGCACCGCGTCTCGCGCTCGTCGCATGCAGCGCGCCCCACCCAGGGGAAGCGCCGTGCCTTCGCGCACGGCGCCATCCTCCGGTCAGCGTGCGCGTGGGCTGGCGTTCACCTCGACGAGCAGCTCACCGGGCGCCTTGCAGTAGACCATCGTGCCCCGGTTGTTGCGGATGACGTCACTGACCTCGAGCCCCTCGGCGCGAGCCCGCTCCTGGAACCCGAGCACGGTGGACTCGTCGTCGACGAGGAAGCCGATGTGGAAGCCCTCCGGGTACTTCTCCGTGGGCGACTTGAGGCGCTGGAGCACGAGCACCAGGCCCTCGCGGTCCGTGAGGATGGCGATGGCCGGGGAGGCGCGGTTGCTGGTGTGCTCGAAGTCGAAGAAGTGCTCGAAGAACGTCGCGGTGCACTGGACGTCGGGGACCTGCAGGTCGATGTGGTTCAGCTTCATGGTGAGACCCTCGGGGCATGGCGATGCCCACAAGGCCGGGGGTTCTCATCCGTGAAGGAGGAACAAGCGCTCCCACCATGGGAGTGACCGGGGCTCACCGAACCGGTCCGCCGTTTTTCGACCGGTCCGGAGGATACGGCAGGCCCCCCCACCGAGGCGAGGCCCCGTTGCGCCACCTGTCCGTCAGAGCAGGCTCGTCACCACCAACGTCACCACCCCCGCGACGTCGGTGACACCGGTCGGCATCGAGCATGCCATCAGGTCCGTCTGGAGCAACACGGGCACGGCCCCTACCTGGGGGAATGTCAGTGGCTTTCGCTATCCCAGAGGGGTGCCCCCTCCATGGCGGGCCACTGACTGGGGGAACACTCCATGTTGCTTCGCTGGGCTCTGCCGCTGCTCGTGCTGACAGCCATCGCCGGCTGCACGACGAGTCGAATCGTGACGTTGGACACCGGAAATCACTCCTACGTCGTCACGCCTCACGAGGAGCCAGGCGCGGAAGTGGGAGCGGCCGAGCTTGAAGATGATGAATACGTGGAGGCCCTCACCGAACTGGCTCGGGACGTGCGCCCATTTCGGAGCCCCATGCAGGAGGCACGAGAACTCTTTGGCGTGCCGTCCCGAAGTGGGGTGTATCGCTACGAGAGCCGCCCTCCTCGGCTCACTCCCCAGCGTCGAGAAGACGCGAGCGGCCCCCACCTGCTGGAGTCCTATGCGGACGACGAGCTGACGCGCGCCTATGGCCAGTGGTGCGCTCGGAAGAACCGACCCGGCGACTGCTTGCGGCTGCTGGAGGAAGGCCCCCTGCTGGCCAGCGACGGTAAATACACGTGGGCCTTGGCCATCGCGATGGACTCCGTATGGGAGGAGACCGCCGAGGCCTTGGAGGGCATGGCGGACCCTGGTGCCGTCCTTGCCACTCTCACCGCCTCAGTGACGATGTACCTGCTCTTGTGGTCGTTGCCCGAGCCCGTTTCCAAGGGCGTAGCGGCGACCTTGACTGCTTTCGCCATCGCCTACCTGGGGATAGACACGGTGTGGCGCCTGCTGGATGGGTGGTTGACCCTGGTGCGAGAAGTGGACCAGGCCACGACTTTCGCGCGGCTCCATGCGTCAGGTGAGGCGTATGGCGAAGTCCTCGGGGAGAATGCGGCGCGCGTCTTCGTGATGCTGGCCACGGCCGCCATTGGAAGCACGGCGGGGCTGGCCGCGAAGGCGGCGAGACTTCCGGGCTCCGCTCAGGCGGCGCTTGCCGTGGAGTCCCAGGCAGGCTTCCAGTTCGCCGCGGCGGGGAGTGTGCAGTCTGTCGCGGTGGCCGCCGAGGGCTTCACCATCGCGCTCGCACCCAACGCCCTGGCCATGGCGAGCCGGGGGATGCGTAGCAGCGGAGCAGAGCGCCACCACATCGCCACGAACAAGAACGATGTCTCCACCGCGAGAGGCGGTCCCTGGACGCCGCGGTTCCGGGAGCTCTTCACGAGAGCGGGGATGGAGCTGAAGGACCCTGAAAACATCGTTGAAGTCGTCGGCCACAAGGGGCCGCATCCAGAGCGGTATCACAAATTCGTGATGGACCGATTGGAGGGCGCCCTGGGGAGTTGCCGCAAGGTGGTAGATTGCCGAAATGCCCTGACGAGAGAGCTCCGCCTTCTCGCCAAAGAAGCCCAGACCCCGGGAACAATACTCCACCGGCTTCTGACGCAGGGCAGATGAGGTCGTTGGGAAGTCCACCATGCCGACTCGATACTTCAGGCTCAGTGAAGACGTGCAGGCCGGGAGCTGGTTCCTGGGAACGCCGTTGGATGGACAGGGCCAGGAACTGGAAGACATGACGGAGTTCACGTCGGGACGGCCTGTCCACGCACATGGCAGCATGACGGTTCCGGTTCGGGAGAGAGGGCGTCCGCGCGATTTCAGCATGGCGGGTGCTGGCAGGACTCCCGTCGTCCACGTCAGGGTGGCAACCCTCTTCGCGGAGCTGGCACCCGACGACGTTCAACTCATCCCTGTCGAGGTCCAAGGCTTTCCAGACCAGTACGTCATGCTCGTAGCCACGAAGCTCGTTCGGTGCATCGACGACAAGGCATCGGAAGAGATACTGGTCTGGAAGCCAGAGGACGAGCGACCTGACAAGCTCGGCCAATACCGAAGCGTGTACGGTATGCGTATTGACCGCACGAAGGTGGGCGACACCAAGGTCTTCCGCACTTGGGGCTGGCCCGTGGCCTTCATCGTCTCGGAGGACATCAAGGTGGCTTTGGAGCGCGCGAAGGTCACAGGCGCGGAATTCGAGGAAGTCTAGACCGCGCGCCGGAGTTGCCGCCGTGGAACGACGCGGCGGCCTACGCGCCTTCACAGGCGCGAGCTTGACCTCCATGCCGCCACGCACACAGCAACATCCTCAAACGGGTCCTGAACGCGCGGCTCAAACCTCGGGAACAACGGGAGTCACAACAGGTTCGTCACGACCAACGTCGCGACTCCCGCGACGTCCGTGACGCCCTCCGGCGTCGAGCACGCCAGCAGGTCCGTCTGCAGCAACGTCAGCGTGCGCACCACCCTCGCGCCCAGGAACCGACCGCCCACCACCATCCCGGTGACGACGATGACAACCTCACCCGCCGGCTTCACGTTCACCGCAGTGGTGCCCGACACGACGCTCACGGTGTCATCACTCCACGGGATGTGAATCGTGGAAGTTCCCTGGCCGAACCCACAGCCGAGGATGCCATCCCCCTCCGTGGTGACGATGGCGGAGGGCAGACTCAGCGGCAACCCCGCGCACCCGTCGGTGCCGAGGGCGGAGACATGGGTCTGCCTGGCATCGTTGGTCAGACCCGGCTCGAATTCGGTGACTTCCGAACCCAGACACGCGAGGAGGACGGTCTGCGCTTGCGCCTCCATCGTGGCGAACAGGGACAACACCACGAACAACCCAGACACGGACTTGAAGAGGATGGTGGACTTCATGACGACTGCTCCCGCTCGAGGTGACGAACCCCTACGGACGTGAGGATGGCGCCAGTCATCACGGAGTCCGTTGCCGAGCCCACCTGCCGACAAGCGTGTTTGCCTTCACAGCCCCGAGGGAAAATTGGACTTGGAGCGTTCCCGGAAATGTCAGACCGACCCGGTATGAATCTCCCCGCGCGGCGCCATTCAGGGCGTCGCCAGAAGGATTGCCTTCACAATGAATATGTCATTGATTTCCCTCGGGCTTCTGGTCGGAATGACAGGGGTCGGCTGCGCGGGTCTCGACGATGCCGAGGCGGTGGACTCCTCCGTGTCGACGGACGAGACCTCCCAGGTCACCCATGCCCTGGTCACCCATGTCACCGGCACCAGCCCGGTCACCTTCGTCACCATGTCGGGCAACGAGACGAAGCCATACAACCAGTCCGCCACGTCGGTGGTGGCATACATGCGGGACTCGACGACCGGGGCGTTCACGGCCTATCCGGGCACGGGCTCCGCGGACGGCACCATCTCCGTGCCGAACGTCCCTTCCGGCCGCATCTACCTGAAGCTGGGCTCGCGCTACCTGGTGAGCACCGGCCGCGCGTTCGACCTGGGCTCCACGGAGTGGGGCCGCGATGGCACCTTCGTCTCGCTGCCCACTCCCGTGATGGTGTCCGCCACCGGCCTGTCTCCCTGGCAGCCGGCGGACTTCCTGGACATGTATTCGTTGAACCCGGGGGCGTTCGGCCACATCAACGGCAACGCCACGGGGTTCCCCCTGTCGGGCGCCACGTCGCTCTCCGGGCTGAGCTTCGATTACGCCAACATGATCAACCCGGTGCTGCTCGACAGCGGCCAGGGGGATGTGTTCTCGCTGGCGCAGATGCGGTTGCAGGCGAGCGCGAATGGGGTGCCCTACCGCGCGATGCACAAGGTGCTCGACGCGAGCGTGACGCAGGTGGAGGGCCAGCCCGTCACCGTCAGCGGAACCTTCACCCAGCCCGTCGCGACAGGCACCTTCGCGGTGGACTGGAGACGCTCGGCCTTCGAAGCCATGCGCACCCAGGTGAACCCGGGCGCGGTCAGCACGTACAGCGAGATCTGGATGTCCGCCCGGCCGGCCGCGCTGAGCTCGGCGCTCGGGTCCATCAGCGGGTCGCCCGTGCTCGTGAAGCTCAATCCTGACTCGCAGCGGACCGACATCGTCACGGGGAGCATGACCTACAACAACCCGCTCCCGGCGACGTGGCAGAAGGTGGCGCTCGCCGCCGCGGGCTTCACGAAGAGCTACGCGCTGGGGACCGCGACGCCCTACACCATGAGCGTGGACATCCGCATGGACCAGGAGGCGAGCGCGTTCACCGCCGCGCCCGTGCAGCCCCTTGTCGGGCCGGTGCAGGCACCCCTGGTGAATACGCGCGGCGCGTTCCAGAACCTCACGGGCGTGGGGACTGACGCCTCGCTGCGCTGGTCGAAGCCGCTGGTCGGCACGGCCACGAACTACGTGGTGAACATCTACCGGCTGGGCACGAGCAACGGCTCCACCACCGCGACGCGCGTGGCGGTGCTGCACACGGATCTCCAGAGCGTGTACCTGCCCCCGGACGTGCTGCAGGCAGGCCAGACGTACTTCGCGGAGATCCAGAGCTGGCACCAGCCCGGCTCGGACCTCGCGACGAGCCCGTACAAGCGCTCGCTGCCTCGAGGCCGCGCCAGCGTGCTCACCGGCATGTTCAGCCCGTAGACGCTGAAGTTCTGGGGAGAAAGGGAGCCCGCTCAAATCCATCGAGCGAGCGTTCGACTCCGCGGGTTTCGAGTACGACTGACCACGGTGGGCGCGAAGCACTGCCCTTCGCGCCCACCGTGAAACCACCGTCAGCTCACAGCGGGCAGTTCGGCTCGCCGCCGCCGCTGACACCGGACGGGTACGTGATGGACCCGACGTACGACGGGTGGCACGGGTAGCACGCGGACCCCACGTCGGCGCTGGTGGCAGCGCCCGTGAAGACCTGGTCCGACTGCCCCGCGCGCTTCACCGTCACCGAGTAGGGCACGGGGTTCTCCGACGACGCGGTCGGCGAGAAGCCCGCCGCCTTGAGGCAGATGTCATACGTGCCGTTCGGCGGCGTGAAGCCCGGGTTCCAGACGACGTTCTCCGGCCCCCGCCCACTCGACGCGTCCTGGTCCAGCTCGCCCCCATCCGTGCTCGGCCCAGGCCCGCGGTTGTCGTAGTAGATGAGCTTCCCCGTCGGCGTCCGGACCACCAGGTCCGCATCCCCGTCACGGCCCCACGTCGCGGTGACCTGCAGCGCGATGCCCCCACCACCGCCCGTGCACACCCCCGCGTTGCAGGTCTTCCCCGCCGCGCAGACGTTGCCGCAAGAGCCGCAGTTGTGCTCGTCCGACCACACGTCCACGCACTGCGAGCCGCACTGGACACGCGGCGGCGCGCAGGTCCCCGGCTGGCAATAGTAGCTCCCCGGCGTATTCACACACTGCTCGCCCGGCTGGCAGTGGGCCGTCCCGTTGGTGCACTCATTGATGTCATTGCACGTCCAGCCATCCCCCGAGTAGCCCGGCTTGCACGTGCAGGTGTAGCTGCCCGGCGTGTTCGTGCAGTAGGCATTCGGCGAACACTGCGCCGTGCCGTTGGTGCACTCGTTCACGTCGTGGCAGACGCTGGGCTGGCCCTGACAGGTGTAACCCGGCTCCACCGCGCAGTTGGCGCTACAGCCGTCCCCCGCCCCGCGGTTGCCGTCGTCACATCCCTCGCCCGTGCCCACCATGCCGTCGCCACAGACGACCGTGTTCACGATGCTCGTCGCCTCCACCGCGTCCACCTGGAAGATGGCGAGCAACCCGGCGCGCAGCCTCACGTAGCGGTAGGGCGTGGGGTTGTTGAAGGACACCACCGTCGAGTGCGTCCCCAGCCCCAGGTCCAGCAACTGCGCCTGTCCCGTGGAGATGACCTGCATGTTCGTCCCCAGGAACTCCACCTGCGCGATGACCGCCAGGTTCAGCCCCCGGTAATAGATGCGCAGCGGCCCGGTCCCCTCTTCGCCCGCGCCCATGTCCAGCGTGAGCGAGGCCCCCAGCAGCCCCAGGAAGCTGGCCGTGGTCCCATTCGGCGCGCCCACCGCGTTCTGGGGGTTGTTCACACCGAGCAGCCCGTCCTGCACCACCGCATCGGCATACGGGTCGCCCGCGAACGCGGACACCTCGCTCGAACTCTCAGCATCGAAGAGCACTTCTTCATCGGGGTTGGCGCCACACGCACCGAACGCACCGACAACGACGAACGCCAGGGCCGCGCGCAACCCGCGCGTCATAGACATACCGCGACTGACTTTCATGTTCTGCTCCATTCCATCCAGCTGAAGGGACGAAGCGCTCCGGTGAAACCATCCACCACGAGCACCCGCCTTGCGTATGGAACGCATGAAAGGTTTTTCCGTGAGTGCCGCCCCCTATTTTACCTGCTTTACCCGTGTTCCATCAGACAGCCCAGATGGGGAATTTCCGCGCGGAGCAAGCCAGGCGACACCCTTCCCGCCCAAAGCATGACATGAAGTACGTGGGTGTCCTTAGCGCCCCGGGGCCTGGATAAGCCATGCGTCGGCCCTCACCCAGCACTCCGAGACAGGGTTCCCGTTGGACTCTCCACCAGCCCGCGCGGGGCGACATCCCCTCGCGGGCCGGTGTCTGTCATTTCCCGTGTCTCAAGGATAGGGAATGGAGCCGGCGTAGCCGGCGAGTCCAGGCGCACAATTCTCCTGCGACGAGGGCACCGTGAGCGTGCCAGTGAAGTCGATATCCGGCTGGCCCGGGCGCCGCACCTTGATGGCGTAGCCCAGGGGGGCCGCGGGCGAGGGTCGGGGGGCGACGAACTCCGACAGAAGGCAGACGTCGTAGGTGCCGCTCGGCGGCGTCCGGTCCAGGGCCCAGAAGATGTTTTCGGGTCCCCTCAGGCCAGAATCCGCGTTCAGTTGGCCAAAGTCCGTCGCCGCGTTGGGGCCCCTGTTGCCATAGAAGATGACCTTGCCCGTGGGCGTCCTCACGGCGATGTCCGCATCTCCGTTCCGGCTCCAGGTCGCGGTGAACTGGAGATTGCCCGTGCTCACGCATACGCCCGCGGTACAGGCCTTCCCCGCGCCGCAGACGTTGCCGCAGGCGCCGCAGTTGTTGTTGTCGGTGCTCGGGTCCACGCAGGCTTCGCCGCAGACGATGCGCGGCGGCTCGCAAACGGGCTCTTCGCACTCAAAGCCCCCGGGCGTGTTGACGCACACCTCTCCCGGCGCGCACGTGTCCGTGCCCAGGGCACACTCGTCGATGTCCGTGCAGACGCTCGGCTGTCCCGCGCACGTGTAGCCCGGCTCCACCTGACAGACGCTGCTACAGCCGTCTCCAGAGAGCTGGTTGCCGTCGTCGCAGACCTCCACGCCGCCAAGCACACCGTCACCACAGAAGGGCCGGATGGACGTCTCCACCGCGTCCACCAGGTAGAGCGCGAGCAGCGCGCCCCTCAGGCGCACGTAGCGGTAGGGCTCGTCCCCCGGGTACGTCGCCACCGCCACATGCGTCCCCACGCCCAGCTCCACCAGGTGCACCGGGCTGGAGTCGATGAGCGTCCCATTCGCCCTCAGGAAGTCCACCTGCGCCACCAGCGCCAGCGACAGGCCCTGGTAATACACTCGCAAGTCACCCGTTCCCTCCTCACCCGCTCCCAAATCCAGCACCAGCGCCGTGTTGAGCAGGCTCAGCAGCGTCGCCGCCTGCCCATCCGGCGCTCCCAGCGCCGCGCTCGCGTTGAGCACCGTCCCCGTGGTGCCAGACGCCACCGCGTCCGCATACGGGTCCCACGCCAACTCCTGGCTCGTTTGCGTCAACTCCCCATCACCTCCGGGACGCTCCGTTTCATCGAGAGATTCCACTCCGCAAGAACCCAGCAACAACGCCAACGTCGCACTCAGTCCCCACGACAACAGCGCACTTGTACGCATACTCATGGGATGCATCCCCCGAGGCATAGGGCGAGACCCGGAATGAGCCACGCTGCCTCACGGAATGAATCGCATGACCGCTCGCGCCCCACAGCTCATACACGTGACACACTGGCTGGCAACGTCCTCCGGCCAGCAGCAGACATGTGCGAAGGGACAATGGACAGCTACCCAGTCCCGTGTGTTTCATGATGCATGCGCCAGCGGTGCGGGCATGGCTCAAGCCTCCAAGCAGCACCAGCAAGCCCGCAGGCGCAATTCTCGCCAGCGCACGCATCCAGCAGCTCAATGGCCCCACGAGACGAGCGCTGCCCTGTCCATCCACCACCGGCCCGCGTGGGGCGATATCCCCTCGCGGGCCGGTGTCTGTCATTTCTCGCGTCTCAAGGATAGGTAATGGAGCCGGCGTAGCCAGACTCGCCTGGAATGCACTGCTGGACAACCGCGCGAGCAGTGTACGTTCCGGAGAAATTGACATCCGGCTGGCCCGGGCGCCGCACCACGATGGTGAAACTCAAGGGAGCCGGGCCGAAGGCGAACGCCTCGAAACAGATGTTGTAGGTGCCGCTCGGCGGCGTCCGGTCCGCGGCCCAGAAGATGTTCTCGGGTCCCGTCCCTCTCGAATCCACGTCCAGTTGGCCGAAGTCCGTCGCCTCACTGGGGCCCTTGTTGAGGAAGTAGATGAGCTTGCCCGTGGGTGTCCTCACGTAGATGTCCGCGTCTCCGCTCCGGCTCCAGGTCGCGGTGAACTGGAGATTGCCCGTACCCAGGCACACGCCTGCGGAACAGGCAGTCCCCTGGGCGCAGACGTTGCCGCAGGCGCCGCAGTTGTTGTTGTCCGTGCGCGGGTCGACGCAGGTTTCGCCGCAGACCAGGAGCGGCGGCTCGCACGCGGGCTCCTCGCACTCGAAGCCTCCGGGCGTGTTGACGCACACCTCTCCCCAATCGCACGTGTCCGTGCCCAGGGCGCACTCGTCGATGTCCGTACAGACACTCGGCTGGCCCGCGCAGGTGTAGCCCGTCTCCACCTGACAGACGCTGCTACAGCCATCTCCGGAGAGCTGGTTGCCGTCGTCACAGGCCTCCACGCCTCCCAGTACCCCGTCACCACAGAAGGGCCGGATGGACGTCTCCACCGCGTCCACTAGGTAGAGCGCGAGCAGCGCGCCCCGCAGACGCACGTAGCGATAGGGCTCGTTCCCCGGGTACGTCGCCACCGCGACGTGCGTCCCCAGTCCCAGCTCCACCAGATGCACAGGGCTGGAGCCGATGAGCGTCCCATTCGCCCTCAGGAAGTCCACCTGCGCCACCAGCGCCAGCGACAGGCCCTGGTAATACACTCGCAAGTCACCCGTTCCCTCCTCACCCGCTCCCAAATCCAGCACCAGCGCCGTGTTGAGCAGGCTCAGCAGCGTCGCCGCCTGCCCGTCCGGCGCTCCCAGCGCCGCGCTCGCGTTGAGCACCGTCCCCGTGGTGCCAGACGCCACCGCGTCCGCATACGGGTCCCACGCCAACTCCTGGCTCGTTTGCGTCAACTCCCCATCACCTCCGGGACGCTCCGTTTCATCGAGAGATTCCACTCCGCAAGAACCCAGCAACAACGCCAACGTCGCACTCAGTCCCCACGACAACAGCGCACTTGTACGCATACTCATGGGATACATCCCCCGAGGCATAGGGCGAGACCCGGAATGAGCCACGCTGCCTCACGGAATGAATCGCATGACCGCTCGCACTCCACAGCTCACACACATGACACACTGGCTGGCAACGTCCTCCGGCCAGCAGCAGACATGTGCGAAGGGACAATGGACAGCTACCCAGTCCCGTGTGTTTCATGATGCATGCGCCAGCGGTGCGGGCATGGCTCAAGCCTCCGAGCAGCGCCAGCAAGTCCGCAAGCACCACTTCTCGCCAGCGCCCGCCCCGGAGCAGGTGCGCGGCGGCCCTCCCCACGCCCGCGTGAGCGGTCAGGGGGTGCCTCGCGGCGGACAGCGCCAGGCTCGCTCCATACGAGTCTTTCGGAGCCACGCCCATGCGGGATTCAACCCCCAGCAGCTCGATAGCCCTACGAGACGAGCGCTACCCCGTCGATCAACCACCGGCCCGCACGGAGAAGTCCGGTGCGGGCCGGTGTCTGTCATTTCTCGTGCATCAAGGGTAGGTCACGGAGCCGACGTAGGTGGGCTCGCCAGGAGCGCAGTTCGACGACGACTCGACCGAAGTGTACGCGCCAGGGAAAACACGGTCCGGCTGACCGGGGACACGCACCTTGATGTCGTAGTTCAGGGGATTCCCTGGCGATGGTGGGTGATTGAATTCGATGACTGACAGGCAGAAGTCATAGGTGCCACTCGGCGGCGTCTGGTCCGGTGCCCAGAAGATGTTCTCGGGTCCATCCCCTTCCAGGTCATCCACGTCCAGCGCACCGAAGTCCGTCCCCTCGTCGGGCCCCGTGTTCTCGAAGGAGATGACCTTGCCAGAGGGCGTCCTCACGTAGAGGTCCGCGTCTCCACCCCGGCTCCAGGTCGCGGTGAACTGGAGGTTGCCCGTACCCACGCACACTCCCGAGACACAGGACTTCCCCTGGGCGCAGACATTGCCGCAGCCGCCACAGTGGTTGTTGTCGGTGTTCGGGTCGACACAGGACTCACCGCAGACGAGGCGCGGCGAATTACACGTGGGCTCCTCCTCCTCGCACTCGAAGCCTCCGGGCGTATTGACGCACACCTCTCCCGGAGCGCACGTGCCCGTGCCCAGGGCGCACTCGTCGATATCCGTGCAGACGCTCGGCGCTCCCGCACACGTGTAGCCCGTCTCCACCTGGCAGACGCTGTTGCAGCCATCCCCGGAGAGCTGATTGCCGTCGTCACAGACCTCCACGCCGCCTGGCACGCCGTCACCACAGATGGGCCGGATGGACGTCTCCACTGCGTCCACCAGGTAGAGCGCGAGCACCGCGCCGCGCAGACGGACGTATCGGTAGGGCTCGTGGCCCGGGTACGTCGCCACCGCCACATGCGTCCCCAGGCCCAGCTCCACCAGGTGCAGCGGGCTGGAGCCGATGAGCGTCCCATCCGCCTTCAGGAAGTCCACCTGCGCCACCAGCGCCAGCGACAGGCCCTGGTAGTAGACGCGCAGGTCGCCGGTGCCCTCCTCACCCGCCCCCAAATCCAGCACCAGCGCCGTGTTGAGCAGGCTCAGCAGCGTCGCCGCCTGCCCATCCGGCGCCCCCACCGCCGCGCTCGCGTTGAGCACCGTCCCCGTGGTGCCGGACGCCACCGCGTCCGCGTACGGGTCCCACGTCAGCGAGGACTCCTCGCTCGTGTACGTCAACGCACCGTCACTTCCCCCATCGTCGAGGGACTCCACACCGCAAGAGCCCAGCAACAACGCCAACGTCGCACCCAAGCCCCACGACAACAGCGAACCTGTACGGCTTCTCATTAAATGTCTCCCCAGAGGGATGGGATGAAACCCGGAATGGGCCATCCCCCTCATGGAATGAATCGCACCACGGCTGACGACCTACTGCTGCTCACGACGCGGGGCCGTCAATCCGGCCCCGCGCCAGTCCTGGGCCTATTGGCAGACGTAGCTGCCCGGCGTATTCACACACACCGTGTTCGCGGGGCACGCGTGAGTCCCCAGCGCGCACTCGTCGCGGTCCACACAAACACTCGGTTCTCCCGAGCAGGTGTAGCCCGTCTCCACCCGGCAGATGCTGTTGCAGCCATCCCCGGAGAGCTGGTTGCCGTCGTCACACAGCTCCCCGGTGCCGTAAATCACGCCGTCACCGCAGATGGCCCGGCGGCGTGCCACCACGGCGTCCACGTTGAAGGGCTTTCCGGCCACGCTCCGGATGACGACGTAGCGATAGGGAATGGTCTGCGAATACCAGACATACTGCATGTCCACCCCCTCCCACCGGCTCCGCAGGTACAGCACGCCGCTCGAGAAGTAGCCCCCGTCCGCCGTCAGGAATTGCACCGTCGCCTGGGCGGACGAGCCCACGGGGCCCTGGGTGTAGACCTCCAGGATGCCGCTGGACTCCTGCCCTTCACCCAGGTCCAGCATCAACCCTTCGCCGGCCTCGCTCGGGAGCGTCGCGAAGACGCCGTCCGGCGCGCCCACCGCCGCCTGCGGATTGAGCACCAGCGCCGTCGTGCCCTCACCCACCGCGTTCGCGTAGTTCGGGTCCTCCAGCGAAGACGTCACCGTTCCCGTGACGTCTTCCTCCGTGACCTGCTCGACGCCACACGCGCCCAACAGCAGACACGAAAGCACCACCCACGCGGAGCCGCTTCCCATGCGTTTCATTGAAGCCCCCATCCCCGAGGCGGGAGAGAGCTCGGCATGAGCCCTCACTCCCCCGGCGAAGTGGGCGGCAGACTATTCCTGGATTTCCGGCTCTTGTCTATTCAAGCCCGCACGTCGAAGCCAGTGTTGGCCCGCCAACAGTCAGCGGTGTCTGGCGCGGCGCCAGCCTCCCAGGAGCGCCAGCACGCCCGCGAGCGCAATCCCTCCCGGAGAGGAGGCACAGCCGCTCGGGGGCTCCTTGCCCGTCACACACGACACGCTCGCGGAGACGACGAGCTCGCGCTCCTCGCCATCGACGGAGACGATGAAGGTCTCCTCCTCGAAGCGCTCCTCCGGCTGCGCCTTCATGGGCAGGGACAACCCGCGCCCGTCGGAGAAGTAGAAGGAGGCCTCCTCCTCCGGCAGGAGCTCCTCGTCACACCGCCCGCCTTCGCACTGGACGAGCGGCCAGCCCTTCAGCGTCACGGGCTCGTCACAGGCATTGCGGACGGTGCTCGCGCCACAGGTCGCACGCGAGGAGATGACGAGGCACGGCATCTCCGACACCACGCTCTGGCGCTCGGTGATGCACTCACACTGCTCGCTCCTGGCGTGTGCCGCCAGCGAGCCACCCACACCCGCCAGCAGCATCCATCCAAACCACGCGGCCCCAACGCGGGGCCTGAAAGTCCTCGCTCGCATCCTGTCTACCTCCGTCTCGAAGTCCTGGCCCCCCAGAGGCGCGCATCCTGCCGCTCGATGGGAATCAACGCCAAGTCATCGTTGCCGGAGGCAACTACCCGGGGCGGCTACTTGGTGCCGAAGAGGCGGTCCCCCGCGTCACCCAGTCCAGGCAGGATGTAGCCGTGCTCGTTGAGGCGCTCGTCCACCGCGCCGGTATAGACATGCACGTCCGGGTGGTGCTCCCTCAGGTTGGCCAGACCCTCCGGACACGCCAATAGACAGACGAAGCGCAGCGAGCCGGGCTTGCTCTTCTTCACCCGCTGGAGCGCCGCCACCGCGGAGTTGCCCGTGGCGAGCATCGGGTCACACACCACCACGTCGCGGTCCGCGAGCTGCCCCGGCACCCGGTAGTAGTACTCCACGGGCGTCAGCGTCTCCGGGTCCCGATACAGGCCGATGTGGCCCACGCGCGCGGAGGGCACCAGTTGGAGCATCCCGTCCAGGATGCCCTGGCCCGCGCGCATGATGGCCACCAGCACCAGCTTCTTGCCCTCCAGCACCGGCGCCGTCATGGGCGCCATGGGCGTCTGGATTTCCTCGTCACGGACCTTCAAGTCCCGCAGCGCCTCGTAGGCCAGCAGCAGGGAGATTTCCTGGAGCAGGGCCCGGAAGGAGGCGGTGCTCGTCTCCGCGCGGCGCATCAACGTCAGCTTGTGCTTCACCAGCGGATGGTCCACCACGGTGCAGTTGGGGAACTCCATTGCGTCCTCCCTCTTGGTCAGCGGTTGTCAGAACACCGTTCCGTCGCTCTCCACGCGAATCGGCGGCACGCCTCCGGGGCGTCGCTCGGCGGCGACCTTGCGCCCCGCAGTCCACGTCCCGCCCTGCAGCACCTTCGCCAGCGGCAGCTCCTCCGCGCTCATCCCCAGCCGGCCACGCACCAGCGCCGCCACGCGGTCCAGCAGCGCCACCGTCAGCGCGCGCCACTCGACGATGGGCTCCTCGCTCGGGTGCAGCGCCTCCTGGGTGAGCCGCGCGTCCCTGGGCACCAGCACGCCCAGGTCCACGAAGAGGCCGCCGTTGCGGTATTCGGGCAGGCCGGTGAGGCCATCCAGCTCCACCACCCGGAGTCCCGCCTCCGCCAGCGGCTCCACCAGCGAGTACGTCAGCCACTGCGACAGCTTGTGGAAGGGCACCAGCGCGTCCACGCTCTCCACCGGGCCCAGCGCGGAGTGCGGCCACACGTCGCCCAGGTTCACCGCGTCCACCATGACGCGGCCCGGCCAGATGGGGCCCAGCGACTCCAGCACCACGCCCAACAGCTCCGAGCCGCGCACGCTCCTGCCCTGCGCGGCGACGATGTCGTGTATCGCGCCGGGTCGGGGCAGCACGCGCGACAGGCCGTGCATCAGGTGCAGCCGTCCCTCCAGCCCATCCAGCGGATTCGTGTCGGAGACCTGGAGCCCGCGCGCCAGCGACTCGCGCGACAGCCGGCCCAGCGCCTCCGCGTCCGCGCGCAGCGGCCGGTCCGGGTCCGAGGAGAACACGCCGTCCATGAACATGCGGAAGCTGGCCACGGCCAGCCCCTCCGAGCGCGCCCACGTCGTGCCACCCTGCTCGCGGTAGCTCCACTTGGGGCCGCTGCCCGCGTCCAGCAGCACGCTCACCACGGCGAGGTCCAGCTTCGCCCGCGCGCGCTCCTGCGGCGTGACGTCCTTGAGCCGCGCCTCCAGCTCCGCCACGCGCTGGACGCCGCCCGCGTCGAAGTGGCGCCAGCGGCTGTGCAGCGGGATGTCCAGCGTGGGGTACGCCTCGCGCGTCACCTCCAGCACCGTGTCCACCACCGTCGGCAGCCGCGAGGGCTCCACCCGGAAGTGCGACAGCTTGCCGGCCAGTCCCAGGTCCAGCAGTTGATGGCAGCGCTCGCGGATGGCGGCCGGCGTGCGCAACCACGCCACCGCCGGGGACACGTCCGCCCTCGCCAACGGCCGCTCAGACATCGAGGCCCCGTCCCTTCACCTGGGTCAGCGCCGCGGCGTCCGCCACGGGCCCCTTCGTGAAGTAGCCCGCCGCCTTCTTCGCCTCCATCTCCACCTTCGCGTCGGCGGGGACCAGCTCCTCGGGGATGGGCACGCGCTCCAGGATTTCGATGCCCGAGCGGACAATCGCGTCGTGCTTCATGTCGCTCATCGACACGAAGCGGTGGATGCGGGTGATGCCCAGCCAGTGCAGCACGTCCGGCATCAGCTCCTGGAAGCGCATGTCCTGCACGCCCGCCACGCACTCGGTGCGCTGGAAGTAGGTGGCCGCGGAGTCGCCGCCCTCCTGCCGCTTGCGCGCGTTGTAGACGAGGAACTTCGTCACCTCGCCCAGCGCGCGGCCCTCCTTGCGCAGGTAGACGATGACGCCCGCGCCGCCCGCCTGGGCCGTGCGCACGCACTCCTCGATGCCGTGGGCCAGGTACGGACGACAGGTGCAGATGTCGCTGCCGAACACGTCGGAGCCGTTGCACTCGTCGTGCACGCGCACGGCCAGGGGGATGTCCTTGTTGGACACCGAGTTGATGTCACCGAAGGCGTACAGCGTGAGCCCGCCGATGGGCGGCAGGAAGACGTGCAGGTCCGGGCGCGTAATCAGCTCCGGGAACATGCCACCGGTCTGCTCGAAGAGGCCCCGGCGCAGCGCGTTCTCCGTCATGCCGAAGCGCTTGGCGATGCCCGGCAGGTGCCACACCGGGTCCACCGCGGCCTTCACCACCTTGATGTCGCCGTTGGCGGTGAGCAGGTCCCCGTCCGGCTTGAGGCGGCCAGCCACCACCGCGTCGCGCAGCTCCGGCAGGTTGATGTGCGCGCGCGTGACGGCGATGGTGGGACGGAAGTCGATGCCCTGCTCGGACTGCGCGCTGAACGCCTGCGGCGCGACGGCGCCCCACGGGTCCAACGACACAATCCGGTCCGGGTTGCTCCAGGACGGGTGCGGGCCAATCCGCGCGGCCGGCGAGGTGTCCTTCAGGTCCGCGCGGTGGTCCTGCGGCAACATGCCGGCGGCCACGGCGAGCGCGCGATAGACGGCGTAGGAGCCGGCGTGCGTGCCGATGACGTTGCGATGCGCGGGCTCGGTGAGCGTGGCCACCACGGGGCCGCGGCGCGTCGGGTCCGGGTCACCCCAACGGATGGAGACGGCGTCCCCATCTGGATGCGAGGTGAGGCGGATGTGATTGACGGGCTTCTTGTCTGCCATGGGAGCGCCCTCCTTGCGGGCGCGTTTTGGAGCTCGAGCGAAGCGGACGAGAGGGGCGCGCGGGCTCAGCTCATCCAGGAGCCGTCGGTGCGCGCCGACCACTTGCGGGTGACCTTCTTGAGCTGCGTCCAGAAGTCGAGGCCGGACGGCCCGGTGATATCCCCGTGGCCGAAGCGCGACTCGCCGGTGCCGCCGAAGGAGAACGGCTCACGCGGGACGGGGACGCCCACGTTGACGCCCACCATGCCCGCGCGCACGCCCTCCACCACCGTCTGCGCCACCACGCCGCTGGTGGTGAAGATGGACGCCGCGTTGCCGTAGGACGACGCGTTCTCCACCGCGAGCGCCGCGGACAGCGTGGGCACGCGGATGATGGACAGCACCGGGCCGAACAGCTCGCGCCGCGCGGCCTCCATGTCCGGCCGCACGTGGTCCAGGATGGACGGCCCCAGCCAGTTGCCCTGGGCCCACGCGTCGCCCTTGGGACGACGACCGCGCCCGTCGAGCACCAGCTTCGCGCCCTCCGACGAGGCCTGGTCGATGGCCGTCTCCAGCCGCTCCACCGCGCCCTTGTCGATGATGGCGCCCATGCCCGGGCCCATCTCGATGCCGCCCGCGCGGCGAACGATATCCGCCAGCAGCGACTCCACGTTGCCCACCGCGAGCACCACGCTGCCGGCCATGCAGCGCTGCCCCGCGCAGCCGGTGAACGAGTCCACCACGGCCTGCGCGGTGAGCTCCGGGTCCGCGTCCGGCGCGACGATGAGGTGGTTCTTCGCGCCACCCAGCGCGAGCACGCGCTTGCCGCGCTTGCTGCCCTCCGCATAGAGGTGCCGCGCCACCGCGGACGAGCCGACGAAGGCCAGCGCCTTCACGTCCGGGTGCGCCACCAGCGCGTCCACCGCCTCCTTGCCACCGTGCACGATGGAGAAGACCCCGGCGGGATACCCCGCCTCGCGCATCAATTCGCCGAGCACGCACGCGGTGAGGGGGACCTTCTCCGACGGCTTGTGGATGAAGACGTTGCCCAGCGTCACCGCGATGGGGAACATCCACATGGGCACCATCGCCGGGAAGTTGAAGGGCGTGATTCCCGCGACGACGCCCAAGGGCTCACGGCGCAGCTCACACGTGACGCCCCGGCTGACCTCCATGTGCGCGCCGCTGTCCAGGTTCTGCAGCGACAGCGCGAACTCGCACACCTCGATGCCCTTGAGCAGCCCGGCGCGCGCCTCCGCCACCGTCTTGCCCGCCTCGCTCGCGGCCAGGTTCGCCAGCCGCGCGAGGTTCTGCTCCAGCAGGTGTCGGAAGCGGAAGAGCAGCTGGGTGCGCTCGCGCAGCGGCGTGGCGGCCCACGAATCGGCGGCGGACCGCGCGGCCTCCACCACCTGGGATACACCCGCGGCGGAGGTGAGTGGAACTCGGCCAATGACGGTGCCGGTGTACGGACTGCGTACGTCCAGCAGCGGCGAGCCTTGAGGCAGCTGCCACTCGCCTCCCACCAGGTTTCGACACGGAACGACGCTCTCGGGAAGCTCTACGAACGACAAGCGCACCCCCAAAAAATTCAGGTGAGGACGTGCACCTCATCGTATCCGGGAATGCAGACAGATCGGCAACCCACCCCCCAGAAAGCCTGTCAGCGCGGCGGCCGAGTGTCCGGCACCCCAGCACTTCTCCTGTCGGAAACAGGACCGGCTCCCGCGAGGCTTCACCGGACTTCAATGCATGGCGTCATGAAGGCCGCGACGCGTCATGAATTGAACGAGGGTGCGCGTGGACTCAGGTGGGAGGGCTGTCTTTCAAGCGCGCGCCGAGGGCCCGAGCCAGGCGCGCAACCGGGTGAGGACGGCGGTGTCCTCGTCGTCGTGGGGACGTCCCAGGGCGCGTGATTCGGCATACAGCGCGAGCGCGTAGTGGAAGCGCGCGGTGGCGGTCCGCGTGTCGCCCTGGTCCTGGTGCAGCTCGCCGTCCTCGGCCACGAGCCGGGCCAGCACCTTCACTCGCAAGGGGTCTCCGAGCATCCGCGAGGTGGAGGCGGCGTCCACCATCAGCAGCGCGTCGTACTCCATGCCCAGTGTGTCGAGCGCGGTGGAGCGCATGAGTTGGGCCGCGTCCGCGAAACGCTTCTCCTGACGGGCCTTGAGGAGCCGGGCCAGGGCGGCGGCGAACTGCTCGACGAGGCGCTCGATGTAGTCCTTGCGGATGGACATGGGAGGTGAAGGCTGAGGCCTGGGTGGAGGCGACGCAAGCGGTATGGGAGCGCCCTCTCGGCGGGGCCCGTCGCCGACGGGAGCGCCCCACCCGGGAGGTCGTGGCGAAGCCCACATGCCCCGAGGACCGATGCGGCACGGCCTCGTGACGCGGGCCCGATGACAGGGAAGCCCCGCAACCAGCCCCCGGGTCCGAAGACCTCGCATAAGCCCGGGCCCCGCCGGGCCTTCGCGAAGAACACCTGCCTCGCGCTAACGTGCGGCGCCTTACTCACGGATGGGGCGGTGCATGAGTCAGAGCGGAAGCAGTGCAGAGGGTGCGCGCGTGCGGTGGCTGGTGGCCGGGGCCTTCTCCTCCACGCCCTCGGGTCGTCGCTTCCACGTGACCTCGGACACCTTCGCCAGCGAGCTCGCCAAGGCCGCCAGCCACGTGCGCTTCATCGTCCCGGACCGGCTCGGCGCCGAGGACACCTGCGCCCTGGAGCTGTCGTTCGAACGGCTGCGCGACTTCGGCGTCGCCGACGTGCTCACCCGCATCCCCGCGCTTCGTGACTTGCACGCGCTGCGCGACAAGCTCACCCCCGCCCTGTCGCCCGAGGAGGCGGCGAAGCGCGTGGAGGCCATCACCGGCCCGGGCCGCCTGCCCGAAGCCGTCGCCGCGGCCCTGCGTGACGCCGCGCCTCCGCCCCCTCCCGCCCCCGTG
>NZ_VIFM01000183.1 GCF_006636215.1 Myxococcus llanfairpwllgwyngyllgogerychwyrndrobwllllantysiliogogogochensis
GGTGACGCGGGGATGGTGGACGCGGGGACCGGCGACGGTGGGCCTGGAGATGCGGGTGGGAATCCTCCGGCGGAATCGGAGTCCTGCGGTTGCGCGGGTGGGGGCGAGCAGCTCCTCTTCGGACTCGCCCTGTTGATGCTCCCCGCGCTCTCGCGCAAGAGACGTAGAGGGGTTTAGTCGCGGCCGTCGCCGTGCTCAGCGCGGTGCGGGCTGGACTTCGACGGTGAGGGACACCTCGGGGCCGAACGCCAGGCCGTTGCGCTGCAATCTCCAGCGATAGGTCGTCTGCCCGAGGCTCGTCGGCGCGGTGTGCGTGAAGTCGAAGGTCTTCCGCTGCCCGAAGTGGATGACCTCACCTGGGGCCAGTGTGAGGTCCGCTGCTCCATCGAGCGAGGTGGCCCGGACGCCCTGGGCCGCGCTCCACGCGGTGGTGCCCGTGTTCGTCACCTGCACCGTGCCCCGGAAGGGCTGGCTTGCCTGGACGTGAAGGACTTGCGGGTCGGGAGCGGAGACCGTGGCATCCAGGACGGGCGTGTCCAGGAAGGCGCCGAGGAGCTGCTGGCGGAAGGGGAGGAAGGCGGTCGTGAGGGACGTGGACAAGGCGTAACGGGAATCCGGCCCGGGGGGTGGAAGGGGTGAGAGGAGGTCGTCGACCTGCACGAAGCGTTTGAAGTCGATCGGCACGATGCCAGGGGTTCCTCCCAGGTCGGTTCCCCGGCTGAGGTCATGGCATCCGCCGCAGGACAGCAGTTGAGCGCGCGCCACGACTTGATGCGGAGTCAGCGTGCTACCGATTCGCTGGAGCTCCGCTTGAAGGGCGTCTGAGAAGGCGTTGGGCGTGGCGGCCTTGTTGAACTCGACGAGGAAGTTGTCCACGCTGCCGAACGACGGCATGGAGCTGCTCTGCGCGGCGTTGTAGACGTCCGGGACGGCGTAGTTGAAGCGGTTGAAGTCATCCACCGCGAGGCTCGCGACCTGCGTGATGAAGTGGTCGCGAAAGCCCACCGCGAGGGGACTGGTGTTCAGGGGGTTGAAGAAGTCTCCCCGGGGCGTCGACTTCACGGTGACGGGGATGAAGCGCGGCGTGCAGCCCGTGGCATCGCATTGATGCTTCAGCTTGAACTCGCGCAGCATCCACGGGTTGGGGGCGCCCACGCCTTGCTGCATGAACATGTTGGTGCGGACCTGTCCGGCGCCGCTGGGGTTGTCACCGTAGTGGCTGATGTGGATGACGGGAGGGATGCCCGGGGCCAGACCCTCGAAGAAGAGCGCGTTCAGCAGGGCCTGTCGCTGGGTGAGGTCCTCGAGGGTGGAGAGCCGGGCCCACGCCTGGGCCACCGGACGGCAGCCCTCCAGCCCGAGCTCGGGGGCGGGGTTGGGGAGTACGCCTTCGAGGATGAAGCGGTTGCGTGAGCGCACCTGCGGCGCCGCGACGAACCGGGCGAAGGACATGCGGTACTCGCCGCAGTGAGCGCCGTCCACGGGGGCCAGGTCGAAGCGATTGAAGAGGCCCACGAGGATGTATCTGTCGAGCGGGACTGACTGGGCGCTCGCATCGGCTCCCTCCAGAGGTCTGCAGACATACGGGGCCCCGTTGAGGGTGTTGCCGTTGTCGCTGCAGTGGGGGCCGCCGGGCAGGTCGGGTTGCCCGGGCGCGGGGTTCTGCGTGTCCCAGAGCTGGCGGAAGAGCTGGTCCGATGTGAGGCCCGTATCGCCGGCCTGGCGGATGAGTTGGTCGAACACCCTGCGCGCGGTGATGGTGGAGACGGTGGCGTGGTCGGAGATGGCCAGCGAGCGCAGCGGGTCCAGCGTCGTCGAGGTGAGGGAAGGGCGATGGACGAGGTCGGTGGCCTGGAGCCCTCCACGTTCGGAGTGAAGCGATTGCGCGAGGCCGGGAGCCGCCTGCAGCAGGAGGAGGCTCGCGGACAGGGTGTGCAGCCAGGGGATTCGTCGGGTCTGCATGGGAGGCGCTCCAGGGGTGTCTGCCCAATCAGGCGGGAAAGGGCAGACAGTAGAGCAGCACTCGAGCCGCGATGGGCCCCGCCGCGTCAGAAATACAGCGGTGAGAGAGGTGCCTCAGTAGTCTGTTGAACGGGTCCTGTTGTCGGGCAGCAGGAACTGGTTCGCGGAGGGGCCGTCCGCCCAGCGGTTGTTCGACCAGGCGTTCCCACCGGTCTTGTAGTTCGCCACGCCGGAGCCTCTGTAGACGGCCGGCGTGTAGTTCGGGTCGCTGAAATCAGGACTCCACGCCCAGCGATTTCCGGTCACGACCATGTTCGTGACCGCCACCCCCATGGGGGCATGCAAGGCGATTCCGCCGCCCAGGCCCACCACGAAGTAGTTGTCTTGCAGGGTGATCTGGTCGTAGCCGCTGAACCCGCTCTGCGAACCGTCGGAGTACATCGCGATCAGCCCGGACTGAGTGTTGTTCCAGGCGCCGTTCCACTGCAGGCGATTGCGAGAGAAGTTCAAGTACGACTGCCCGCCCCAGGTCTGGATGCCATCCGCGTGAGCGCCAGCGCTGCCAGGGTCCACGGCAATCCACGACTCAGTGATGGTGACGTTGTTCGAGTAGACATTCTCAAACCCGCTGTGCGGGAAATAGCAGCGGTGGCAGATTGACCTCGCGGGCTGCCTGCCGTCCTTGGCTCCCACTGAATTGAAGGCGCTCAGCTCGCTGTACAGCGCCGCGCCACCGCCTCCATTTCCCGCCGGATGGTTGAGGAGGAGGCTGCCCTTGCATCCGCGCAGCACCAGCCACCCGGAGTTGACGGTGATTTGCGACGTGAGGTTCGCGCCCTCGAGGACGACGGTGCCCTGAGGGAAGGAGAAGCCGTCGATGGTCTCGCCCCCGACGCCAACGGTGCGAGAGAGCGCGCCCCAGCTTCCCAGCGCTGTCCCGGTGAAGGTCCCTCCAGGGACGTTCGTGAAGGAGGAGATGCCAATCCCCGCGGGCCCCACGTCCGATACGGTGAGCTGCGAACCATGGGTGATGACGAGTGGGATGACGTCCTCGTCTCCGGAGCCCTCACCCGGGGAGCAGGCGCGCACCCCTTTGCACTGGGGGGCATCCGGGTCGACATCGGAGGAGGCGCAGGCCGACCCGGCCACTGTTCCCGCGAGGAGCAAAAGGCGCAGACGAGGCGCCCATCGGGAGGCACACGAGCTGAACATGGGGTGTTTCACTTTCTGGTAGGGAAGTCCCGGGACTGAGTGGTCCAGCCTAGGCCGTGATTCACCCAGAAAGAGGGACCGTTTCAGTGCCCATCGCTGGGCTTCGCGCTCGTGCCGGACAGAATGGGCGCTTTATTCCGGTCGCCCTACAACTCACCGCCAACGCGCACCGTGGAGTTGCTCCCGTCAAATCGGACACAGTCAATCGGGTGATACGGCACGTCGGTACTGGATAGGGGACCGCATCTCCAGGCCCTTGTGAGGATGCACGTGGTTGTAGTCATCGAACCGCGCGGGCAGCTGTCGGAGGACTGCCTCCTCCGTGTCCGCTACTCGCGCGAGGACGTTGCGGTGTCGCCGGCCTTCGACTCGCTCGACGAGCTCGCCTTCGCGCTCTTGCGAATCGAGGCCGCTGCGAAGAAGCTGATTCCCCAGCCGAAGCTCGCCACGCTGTTCAAGAACCTGCGCTTCGAGACGGCCGGTAGACTCCTGAAGGAATACTGAGCGCGCTCCCATGCCCAAGCCCCGTCCGTCCGAAGTCGACTCGCTGTCCGCTCGCGCCGACACGCCGGCTCCCAAGAAGCAGGCCGCGCCGGACGTGTACTCCACGGCCCAGGTGTTCGCCGATGTGCATGTCACCCCGGAAGGCACGGTGGTGGTGCTCGCGGGCACGCCCCATCCGGACTCCGACCACGGCTACGTCGCCGGCGACGACCTGTGGGACTTCGACCAGGACATCAAGTGGAACCAGCCGTGGAACGACGTCGTGTGGCTGGGCCAGATAGACGTGGACGTGGACGTGGACGAGTTGGAGGCGAACGGGCTCTCCTATGACGTCGACTTCAACCGCCTGCTCATCCACGACGGCAAGACGTGGACCCGGAGGAAGCTGCCCAAGGCGCTGCCCTATGGTTACGTGGCGCCCGTCCTGCGTGATTTGGGAGCGCCGTGGGGCCTGTCCGCCTTCGGTGTGTCCGCGCTCGCGTTCAAGGGGAGCGGCACGAGCTGGAAGCTCAAGGAGGTCAGCGGCCCCGGGGGCCTGGACCTGGTGGACGGCGTGGTGCACAACGGCGTCCTCTTCGGACTCTGCTCCGAGAACGGCCTGGGGCGCCTGGTGCGCGAGGGCAAGGGGCTGCGCCTTGAACTCGTCGGAGGAGAAGAGCAATCCGGCCTGCGCGGCCTCTTCGTCCACGAGGGCACGCTCTTCGCCTTCGGCAACGACGGCGTGTGGGTGCTCAAGGACGGAGCCCTGGTTCGGCGTCATGCCACGCGCGCTCCGGTGCGGAGCCTGTGCGCCGCCCCCGAGCACGGCGTCTACCTGCACACGGACGAGCACGCCTGGTATCTGCCCCAGAAGGGCAAGGCGCAGAAGCTCGTGCTCCCCAAGGACGGCATCCACTCGCTGGCCTTCTTCAAGAACCGACTGTTCGTCAGTGTGGGCGACCAGGTGCTCCGGATGGAGAAGGACCGCGGCGTCGCCCCGAAGCTGCCCTTCCTCTCCCCCGGCGCCGCCCGCCTCGTCGTCGCTGGCGACCGGCTGTGGACGGTGTTTCCCCACCAACTGGCGTCCTCGCGCGACGGGAAGCACTTCGAGCCCATTGCGTTTCGCTGAAACAGCAGCTCCCGCGTGGCGGGGGAGTGTACTTGCGCTGCTTGACGGCAGCGCAAGTGGTTGCTGTCTGGCTTTGCGGGGTGGCTGCCGCGCGTCAGAGGCACTCTTCGTAATAGTTTTCGACCGCAAAGTCGGTCTGAACGCCAGTGCGCGTGGGTGTTCTGTTGCAAGTACACCGCTCGCTGCCGACCGCCGTGGTGTAGGTGGCGTCACTGTAATAAGTGATATAGTAATCGGCGATGCAGCGAACCAGTGAGTCTTCGCGTGATGTCAAATCGGACTGCATTCCTGGGTCGGCTTCGCCTGCTCCGCAGCCGAACTGAAATCCGAGGACAGTGAGACCCAGCACCAACAATGAACGCATTGCTCCTCCAGAGGGATGAGGCGCTCCATGGGGTTGCATGAGGAGCATGCCACAGTTCCTGTCTGCGGGTGCAGGCGGGGGATTCCGGTCCAGAGTCTGTGAAAGACTTTGGTTTCCCTGGAGTCGGAGCTGTGGATGGGGGTCGGCAGGCACCCTATGACGTCTGCATGAAGAGGGTGGCGTAGCTGCCGTTGCAATCCAGCGCATACAGTTGTTCGTTGCCGGTCGCGAGGATTCTGCAAGCCTTGGTCGGACTTCCCAGGCGCTTCCGCCCCGAGAAGATGTTTTTCTCGGTCACTCCCTTGGCGAAGCCCCCGAAGAGCGTCTTCCAGCCTTTCTCGGGCACGAATTGTTCCAGCTCGACTTCGTGGAGTGATTGAACTCCACGGGTCGCATGGACAATCACCGCGGCCACGAAATGCGCGAAGCTCGGAAAGTTCCCCACGTAGGCGTCGATGGAAAACGAAGCATCGCCATACATGGTGATTCCCGCCTGCCTGGCCTCCGTGAGGGTCATGTGGCTGATGTTCTGTTTTTCGGGGCCCGGAAAGGCTTTGTCGATTCCAGCACCACCAGGGCTGATGACGTCCATGTGGAGCGAGAGGAGTCTGAGCACTTCATTCCGCAGGCTGTTGTCCATGGCGCCCTTCTTCTTCCATTCAGGTCGCGGTGAGCGCCTGGAGTGCCGAACGCAGCGCGTCTGGCAGCGTGCTCGGGTCTCCCCGGCGAAGGGCGTCCAGTCCCGCCTGGAAGTCAGCGCGCGCGCCGTCGACCTCGCCGAGCCGGGCGCGTAGCAGGCCCCGCTCGTGAAGCAGCTCGGGGTCGATACCCTCTCCCTGTTGCAGGGCGAGCGCGGCCGTGAGGTCCTGGATGGCCTCGGCGCTCCTTCCCAGTCGTGCGCGGACGGCGGCCCGCTGCTGGAGCAGCCAGGGGTTGTCCGCGTCCTCCGCGAGCGCGAGCGTCCAGTCCTGCTCGGCCTCGGCGTCTCGGCCAAGCGCCTCCAGGGACTCGGCGCGCTTCATGTGCAGCACGAGCGCCTTGCGATAGCCGCCGTCCACCAGCGCATCGAAGTCCGCGACGGCCTCGACATGGCGACCCAGCCGGGCGAGGCACAGCGCTCGGTGCAGGCGTGTCGTGCGGTGGCCGGGCGCCAGCTCCAGGACGCGCTCGAACCAGGGGAGGGCCTCGGCGGGAGCGCTCCCCCAGATGCCGAGCGTCATCGCAAGCTCCAGCAGGACACGCCCCAGCTTCGGGTGCGCCTCCGCGAGCGAGCGGGCCAGCGCGAGCGCCGTCGTGTACCGGCCACTCCTGCGCAGCCGGTCCAACTCGCGGAGCTTCTGTGCGACCTCGGGAGGACACGGCTCGCGTCCATTGCGCTCCCCCGCACCGGGTACGTCGGGTGCGTCGGACTCGTCCACCTCGCGCCGGTTGCGTCGCTGCTTCGCGGACTTCCCCGATGCGGCTGCGTCGCGAGCCGCACCTTCATCCTCGCGCTGTCCATGAGACGGCGTCGTCGAGCCCTCCCCGGAGGTCTTTCCAGGGAGCGGCTCCGGGGGCTGTGTCTCCTGGTCGTCCCGCTTCGTCATTCCGCCTCGGACTCCCCGGGGAAGTTTCGGCAGAGCGCGTCGTAGTCGCGCCACCACGCATCGAGCACCTTCATGTCGGAGGCGCGAGGCTCGTCGCCCGGTCCCGCCATGTCCAGGTACGCGTGCAACAGCGGCCTGAAGTGCGGGTGCGCGCACTGGTCGATGATGTCCGTGGCACGCCGCTTCGGCGAGCGGATGTCCATGTTGAGCGCGTAGCCGTGCTCGGTGACGACGCACTTGATGTCGTGCTCCGTGTGGTCGATGTGGCGCACGTACGGCATCACACAGCTCACCGTCCGGCCGTCCTTCAGCTTCCGCACCGAAGGCGTGTGCACGATGCTGAGGTACGCATTGCGGAAGAAGTCCCCGGAGCCGCCCAGCCCGTTGACGATGCGCGAGCCGTCGATGTGCGTCGAATTCACATGCCCGTAGATGTCCACCTCGATGGGCGTGTTCATCGCGATGACAAAGAGGCGGGAGATGATTTCCGGACTGTTCGACAGCCACATCGGCCGCAGCACCAGCCGCTCCCGGCACCGTTCGAACATCTGCTGGAACCGCGCGCGCCCCTCGGCGGAGAAGGACACCGCCGTGGCGGACGCGTACTCGAACTTCGCGTCGTCCTCCACGTAGCGCAGCATTCCGTCCTGGAATACCTCGGTCCAGAATCGAATCTTCTGGAACGGTGATGCGTAAAGCTCGCCGATGATGGCGTTGGCCACGTTGCCCACGCCGGACTGGATGGGCGGCAGGCGCTTGCCCCACTGGAACTGCTCGCGGCAGCGCATGAGGAACGCCACCACGTTCTGGGCAATCCGCTTGTCCGTGGCGTTCGCGGCCTTGAACGGCACCGGGTGGTCCGGCGTCCGCGACTCCACCACCGCCACCACCTTGCTCGCGTCGATCTCCACGTAGGGATTTCCGATGCGGTCCCTCACGTTGAGCAGCGGCAGCGGCCAGCCCACGTGCGGGTGCACCGTGGGCAGGACGATGTCGTGGAACCCCGTGTAGTCCGGCACGGAGGTGTTCACCTCGAGGATGATCTTCTTCGCTTTCGCGAGCGCCTCGGCGCTGACACCCACCGACGAGGTGAGGATGACGCTGCCGTTGGGGCGGATGCGCGACACCTCCACCACCGCCACGTCGATGTCGCCGTAGAAGCCGTACATCATGTTGCGCGCGAAGGCGGACAGGTGGACGTCCGTGAAGTCCATCTCCCCCGCGTGGATGCGCCGGCGCGACGCCGACGAGGACATGTACGGCCCGCGCTTGCCAATGAAGGGCGCCATGGGGCCCTCCACGTCCTCGGACAAAGAGGCGCCCGACAGCAGGGTGATGCGCGTCTGGGGCGCGGTCTTCGCCAGATGTGAGGCCAGCGCGGGGAAGAACGTCTTGGGCTCCCCCGACTTGGTGAAGCCGCTAATGGCCACCGTGTTCCCGTCGGTGACGTGCTTCACCGCCTCCTCGACGGGGACGACCTTGGCCAGCAGGCCGGCGTTCTGGATGCGTTCCTGCAACGTGCTCGGAGCGTTCATGGGCGGCGTGAGGATGACACACCCCCGGGCCTCGGTCCTCAGCGGAAGCCCGGAGGCCGCCGCTTGTCCGCGTCCGTCTCGGCGTCCTCGGCCTTCAGTCGGGCTCCCGGAGACAGCTCGAACACCAGGCCGAACTGCCAGAAGTTCGCGCGCTCCAGGAAGAGGATGTTGTACGAGTCCTGGCCGTACACGTAGCGCGCGAAGAGGCCGAAGCCCGCTCCCCAGTACGGCAGCGCGGCGACCTCCGCGCTCACCGTGGCGCGCCGATGCGGCGTCTCCCCGAAGGGCGCTGACAGGGCGCACTCCAGTCGGAACCGGTGCTGCTTCCAGATGCGTTCACCCAGGAGGCTCACGCCCCAGTTCCCATCGCCGTAGACGCGCCGCTGCTCCTCGGTGATGCCTCCAGGGCCAATGGTCGTGTTCAGCTCCAGGAACGAGCCGCCACCCACGAGCCACGCGCTGTCCAGGTCCGGCTCCACCGCGAAGGCGGTGCGCGCGTGCAGCTCTCCGCGCAGGAAGTTGGTGGAGAAGCTGCCGGTCAGCTCGTTGAGCGGGAGCTCTCCTTGTGCCGGCGTGCAGTCGGGGTCCGTACCCTCCTGGTTCGCGAAGAAGCACCCCTCCTGGCCATTCGAGTAGTGGCCCACGGTGAGGTTGGCCGCGAGCGCCAGGCCCCGCCCCGGACCGTCCTCGCCTCGCGAGCCCGGGAGCACGCGCAGGTGCGCCACCTGGAGCGTGATTTTGGGGACGTAGGACGGAGGGATGACGGGATTGCTGTCCGTGTTCAGCATCCGCAGCCGGATGTACGGCGTGAGCACCGCGGTGAGGAACCACTCGCCCCCCTTGCTCCGGAAGTGCCCGTTGTGGAGCTGGGGAAAGAAGAGATTGGGGGCAATCTGCGCCTCGAACAGCAGCGGGGCGGGCGAGTCCGGGTCCCCCTGTCGGCGGATGCGGTTGGGCGAGCCGAAGACGTAGCTGCGGTCCAGGAAGAGCGGGGCAGGGGAGTTGTACTCCCACCGCCAGTCCGCCCGGGCCTCCGCCGCCGCGACGAGCAGCAACGCCACCAGCGCCGGCAGCGGCGCTCGGGTCCTGGACGGGCGGGTGCCCGGTGCGTTCCGCATGAGGAGGCTCCTGCCGACGTGTGCGAGCCGGGACACCCCGGCGTGGCTCCTTCCCTCTAGCCCGCTTCGAGCGGCCCCTCACCCGGCCGTCGGGGCGTCTGTCCTCGGTCGGGAAGAGGCGGCCCTCGGAACGTGTTGGGCGCCGCGATTCCGTGCTTTGGTGCACACCCCTTTTCGTCGGGAGAACCACTTTTCATGCGTAACCTCTTCTTCGCCAGTGCGGGTGTGGCCGCGCTCGTCTCCTCCGGCTGTGCGACGACGTCCCCGGAGCCCCGCCCGGAAGTCGCCGCGCCGGCCCCTTCGAGCGAGGTCGCCGCGCCGGTGGCCCCCTCGATTCCCCTGCTGGCGAAGTGGTCCGGCCCGCACGGCGGCGTGCCTCCCTTCGCCCAGGTGAAGGTGGAGGACTTCAAGCCCGCCATCGAAGCCGCCATGGACGAGTACCGCCGGGAGCTGGCCGCCATCGCGGGCAACCCCGCCGCGCCCGACTTCGAGAACACGTTGGCCGCGCTGGAGAACGCGGGCCGGACGTACGCCAACGTGGAGACGCTGTACGGCATCTGGGGCTCGTCCCTGAGCAGCCCGGAGTTCCAGGCCGTGGAGCGGGAGATGGCGCCCCGCTTCGCCGCCTTCGAGGATGAAATCACCCAGAACGAGGGCCTCTTCCGTCGCATCGAAGCCGTCTACCAGTCCCCCGACAAGGCGAAGCTGACGCCCGAGCAGCAGCGGTTGGCGTGGCTGCACCACACGCGCTTCGTGCGCTCCGGCGCGAAGCTGGACGGGGCGGCCAAGGCGCGCATGGGCGCCATCAACCAGCGCCTCGCGTCGCTCTACACGTCCTTCAGCCAGCACGTGCTTGGTGACGAGGAGGGCTACACCGTCCTCCTGGAGTCGGAGAAGGACCTGGCGGGCCTGCCGGACTCCGTGCGCGCGGGCGCCGCCGCCGCGGCCGAGGCGCGGGGCCAGAAGGGCAAGTGGATCATCACCAACACGCGCTCCTCCATGGAGCCGTTCCTGACGTACTCATCGCGCCGTGACTTGCGCGAGAAGGTCTGGCGCAACTACGTCAACCGGGGCGACAACGGGGACGCGCGCGACAACAACGCCATCATCTCGGAGGTCCTCAAGCTGCGCGCCGAGCGCGCGAAGCTCCTGGGCTACGCCACGCACGCGCACTGGCGGCTGGAGAACGCCATGGCCCGCACGCCCGAGCGCGCCATGGAGCTGATGGAGGCGGTGTGGAAGCCCGCCGTGGCCCGCGTCCGCGAAGAGGTCGCGGACATGCAGAAGGTGGCCGACAAGGAGCGCGCGAAGCTGAAAATCGAGCCGTGGGACTACCGCTTCTACGCGGAGAAGGTCCGCAAGGCGACGTACGACCTGGACCAGAACGAGGTGAAGCCCTACCTCCAGTTGGAGAAGCTGCGTGAGGGCATGTTCTGGGTGGCCGGCGAGCTGTTCGGCTTCGCCTTCACCCCGGTGACGGACGTGCAGGTCTACCACCCGGATGTCCGCGTCTGGGAGGTGAAGGACCAGGCGACGGGCCGCCACGTGGGGCTCTGGTACTTCGACCCGTACGCGCGGCCGGGCAAGCGCTCCGGCGCGTGGATGAACGCGTACCGCAACCAGGAGCGGTTCCGGGGCGACGTGACGACCATCGTCTCCAACAACTCCAACTTCGTGAAGGGCGCGCCCGGCGAGGCGGTGCTCATCTCCTGGGAGGACGCGAGCACGCTGTTCCACGAGTTCGGCCACGCGCTGCACGGCCTGAGCTCGTCGGTGTCCTACCCGTCGCTGTCCGGCACCAGCGTGGCGCGCGACTACGTGGAGTTCCCCTCGCAGCTCCTGGAGCACTGGCTGGCCACGCCCGAGGTGCTCAACACCTTCGCGCTGCACTACCAGACGGGCAAGCCCATCCCCCAGGCGCTGGTGTCTCGCATCGAGAAGGCCGCGACGTTCAACCAGGGCTTCGGCACGGTGGAGTACCTGTCCTCCGCGCTGGTGGACATGAAGCTGCACCTGGCCGGCGACGTGAGCATCGACGCGGATGCCTTCGAGCGCGACACGCTCAAGGCGCTGGGCATGCCCAAGGAAATCGTCATGCGCCACCGCACGCCGCAGTTCGGCCACGTCTTCGCGGGCGACGGCTACTCGGCGGGCTACTACAGCTACCTGTGGTCCGACACGCTGACGGCGGACGCGTTCGAGGGCTTCACCGAGGGCAAGGGCGCCTACGACAAGACGGTGGCGGAGAAGCTGCGCAAGAGCATCTTCTCCGTGGGCAACACCGTGGACCCGGCGGAGGGCTACCGCGCGTTCCGCGGCCGCGACGCCGGCATCAACGCGCTGATGCGCAAGCGGGGCTTCCCGGCGCCCGCCGCCGCGCAGACGAAGGCTCAGCCCTGAGCCACGTCGTCGTCACCGACGTCGGGTGACACTCCTGGGGGCGCGAAGCACGGCCAGCCGCCGCTTCGTGCCCCCGGGCCTTTTCACGGGTCCAGGAACGCGCGCTTCACGTCCATGAGCAGTTCGTCCTGCTTGCCCGCGGGCTGCCCCCGCCGGTGTCCCTGGTTGATGGTCCAGATGATGGTGCCGCCCAGCCCCTGCGCGCGCGCCCACTGACCCTTGGCGAAGACGGACTGGCCATCCTCGTAGGAGATGTAGTTGCAGTGGCCCGGGCCATTCACGGAAGGGTACGAGAGGTACGGGGACGCGGCCTTCTCGTCCCAGTGCCGCGCCTCCGCGCTGTAGTACGACGTCATGATGTTGTCGTAGCTCATCGCGTTGTCGCTCTGGCCCTCGTTGACGTCGGGCCGTCCGTCCAGCGGCGTGCGGGGCTCCGTCACGCCCTGCCAGCAGGTACCGAAGAATCCGATGCCCACGCCCAGCCGGCCGCGCGGCACGCCCGCTTTCAGATATCCCTCCACGGAGTACGCGACGGAGGTGGGGCGGTTCTGGGCTTCGTCCCGGAGGGGACTGGAGTGCCAGCTCTCCCAGCCGCCCCAGTGTCCGCTCATCTTGTAGGACATGATGTTGAGCTGATCCACGCGCTCGGCCAGCCGGGCCATGAACTTCTCCTCCACCTCGGGCATCCCGAAGTTGGAGTTCAGCCAGTTCACCGGCACGGTGATGATGATGTCCGGGCGGGCCGCGCGCAGCTCGTCAATCAGGGCCAGCAGCAGCTCGCCATCATTGCCCGCGGGCGGCAGGTTGATGGGCTCCCAGTCCAGGTCCAGACCGTCGTAGCCCAGCTCCTCCATCGCCTTGATGAGCTCCTTCACGAAGACGATGCGGCTCTCCCCCGTGGACGCCTGCACGAAGCCATCGTGCTCGCCGAAGCCGCCCACCATCAGCAGGGACTTCTTCCCCGCGAGCCGCGCCCCCGCCGACAGCGCCTTCGCCATGAGGGGGCCTTCGTAGACGGTGACGTCGAAGTCCGTGTGCAGCGTCCCGTCGTAGCGGGGACGCACGCGGCCCACCATGATGTGCGTCAGGCCGGAGAAGTCCACCTCCTCCGGCGGCAGCTGCGCGCGCTGATATCCCACGTAGTAGCCCGACACCCAGCTCGACGGCGCACCGCCGGGCCTGGGCGTCACCGGGCCCACGAGCGCCGTGGGACCCTCGCCCACCTCGTTGACGGCCCGCACCGTGAAGACGTGGGGCCTGTCATTGGTGAGGTCCGGGATGCTCACACTCGCCGCGGGCGCGTCCACGGTGACGGACCGGCCCCCGGGCTCGGCGGTGACGACGTACTTCGTGAGCGCGCGGCCCCCGTAGCTCGCCGGCTGCAGCCAACTGACGTAGGCCTGCCCGTTGCCCGCGGTCGCCCGCACCGAGCGCGGCTGGCCGGGCACCGTGGGGTTGCTGATGGCCATGCCCGGCATCGGCATCACCGGCACGGAGGGGATGGAGGAGGTGCCCTCGCCCCGGGCGTTCACCGCGGAGACCTTGAACAGATAGGCGAAGCCGTTGTTGAGGCCCATCACCGTGGCCTGGCGCTCGCCCGCGCTGACGATGGCGCCGCCGCACGCGGGCTGGCACCGCACCACGTAGTACAGGAGAGGGTGCCCACCGTCGCTCGTCGGAGGTGTCCACGTCACCAGCGCCTGGGCATCCGCGGCCTGCGCCTCCACCGAGGACGGCTCCGCCGGAAGCCCCGGGCCCTCGTCACTCTTGCCGCATCCCCCCAGCAGCGTCCCCACTCCCAACGCCAGGACGAGCTGCCACCGCGCTGCGTGTCGAGTCTTCACCTGCGCACCTCATGGACCAGTCTCCCGACTATACGGGGAAGCCTGACATTTCTTGTGCTGGAATTATCTAGCAGTACTGCATGTGATTCCCCCAGGACAAGGGCGAGGGGTTCTCTCATATTTCGAGAAGCCGGTTCGGCCGTCCTGGAGGTTCCCCATCCCGGGGTGGCGCCTTTGGTAGCGTGGCGCACCTGCCAATGAAACGACTTCTCCTGTCCATGGCCCTTGGGGTCAGTGTCCTCGCCGTCGTGCTCGTCGCCCGGACGCTCACGTTCAAGTCCCGGCAGGTGGTGCCGGAGGAGGCGACCGCGCTGACGGTGGACGCTCAGGCCCTGGCGTCGCGCCTGTCGGGGGCGCTGCGGTTGAAGACGGTGGCCGCCTCCGAGGGCGTGCCCGCGGACGCCGAGGCCTTCGCGGCCCTGCATGCCTACCTGGCGGAGCACTTCCCGCGCGTCCATGCCGAGCTGAAGCGCGAGGTGGTGGGGGCGCACTCGCTGCTCTACACGTGGCAGGGCACGGACGCCTCGCTGCGGCCGATGATGCTCCTGGGGCACCTGGACGTGGTGCCGGTGACGCCCGGCACGGAGGGCGCGTGGGCCCATCCTCCGTTCGACGGGGTGGTGGCGGACGGGTTCGTCTGGGGGCGCGGCTCGCTGGACGACAAGGGGAGCGTGCTGGCGCAGTTGGAGGCGGTGGAGGCGCTGCTGGCGGCGGGGGAGAAGCCCCGGCGCACGGTGCTGCTCGCGTTCGGCGCGGACGAGGAGGTGGGCGGACGGGAGGGCGCGGTGGTCATCGCGAAGCGGCTCCAGGAGCGCGGTGTCCGGCTGGAGTCCGTGCTGGACGAGGGCGGCGTCATCATGTCCGGCACGGTGCCCGGCGTGAGCGCGCCGGTGGCGCTGGTGGGCACGTCGGAGAAGGGCTTCGTCAGCGTGGTGCTGTCGGTGAAGGGCGAAGGTGGCCACTCGTCCATGCCGCCGCCCAGCACCGCCGTGGGCGTGCTGGCTCGCGCCGTGTCGAGGCTGGAGGCCGCGCCCATGCCCACGCGGCTCCAGGGTGGCAGCCGCGAGCTGTTCACCCGCGTGGGGCCGGAGATGCCCTTTGGCATGCGACTGCTCTTCGCCAACCTGTGGCTCACCGAGCCGCTGGTGGTGCGGCGGCTCACGGCCAGTCCCACCACCAACGCGGCGGTGCGCACGACGACGGCCGTCACCGTGTTCGAGGGCGGCGTGAAGGACAACGTCCTGCCGGCGAGCGCCCGCGCGGTGGTGAACTTCCGCATCCTCCCGGGTGACAGCGTCGAAGGCGTGCTCTCGCATGTCCGGGCCACGGTGGATGACTCGCGCGTGGAGGTGGGCACGCTGGACTTCCAGAGCGAGCCCTCGCCGGTGTCTCCCACCGACTCCGAATCCTGGCGCGAGCTGGAGCGCTCGCTGCGCCAGGTGTTTCCCGACGTCCTCGTGTCGCCGTACCTCAACGTGGCCGCCACCGACTCGCGGCACTTCGTGGGCTTGAGTGACAACGTCTACCGCTTCTTCCCCGCGCACCTGCGGCGCGAGGACCTGGCGCGCATCCACGGCAAGGACGAGCGCATCGCCGTGACGGCCTATGCGGACGCGGTTCGCTTCTACGCCCAGTATCTGCGCAACGCCGCGCGCTGAGACACCCGTGAGACAGGCCCCCTGGCATCAGAGCCAGGGCAATCGAGTCCGGACCGGACACGGCTGCCATGGAAGGGAATGTGGGTCTGAGACACGAAAACAGGTGATTCAGTCCGCTCTTCCTGCACATCTGCGCATTTCCTGCATTTTCACGGAGGGTGCGGGATGCCGAATGCGCAACCGCGTTGACACGCACCGCGCGCACTTCCAGCATCGGTGTCTATGGCGACCGTCCCCCCTGTTGGAACGCGGCTCGCGAGTCTCGTACTCGCCTCTCTTCTCTTCTCGATAGTTGCATCCTCCTGCGGAGGCGATGGTGGCGCTGGCAAGCCCGACGCCGGCCTCCCCGATGGGGGTGATGGTGGCCCCGTCCTCTGTGACGGCGGCACCTGTCCCGTCGATACCTGCGGCGACCGCACGCTCCAGACGGGCGAAGCGTGTGACGACGGCAACAAGGTGGCCGGCGACGGTTGCACGGCGACGTGCGCCATCGAAGACGGCTGGGTCTGCGATGTCGCGGGTCAGCCCTGCATCCGCAAGTTCGGCTGTGGCAACGGCCGCGTGGAGGCTCCCGAGGCGTGTGATGACCGCAACGTGTCATCCAACGACGGCTGCAGCGCGACCTGCACGGTGGAGGCCGGCTGGAACTGCCCCGCGGCCGGCGGTCGCTGCCACGCCGCCCGGTGCAACGACGGCATCAAGGTGGGTGATGAGGAGTGCGAGGACGGCAACGTCGCCAACAACGACGGCTGCAACTCCGAGTGCCGCCTCGAGGAGGGCTGGAAGTGCCCCACGGTGGGCGCGGTCTGCACCCGGACGAACTGTGGCGACACGATTGTCGAAGGCACCGAGGAGTGTGACGACGGCAACAAGGACATGGGCGATGGCTGCTCGCCGCTGTGCAAGCGCGAGCCGCGCTGCACCGGTGGCACCTGCCAGGCGGTGTGCGGCGACGGCATCATGCTGCCCAACGACACGTCCGAGGAGTGCGACGACGGCAACGCGCGCTCCAACGACGGCTGCTCCGCGACGTGCAAGCTCGAGGAAGGCTTCGTGTGCAAGTTCATCGAGGAGACGCCGCCGGATGTGATCTCCATCCCCGTCGTCTACCGTGACTTCCGTGGCTGGGACCTGCCGGCCTCGGGTTCGGTCCCGAAGGGCCATATCGACTTCGAGAACGCCAATGGCTCCGAGAAGGGCATCGTCAAGACGGAGCTCGTGCGGAGCTACAACGGCAAGGACTACCCCGGCGGCAAGCCCGGCCTGGCGAAGCTGACGGGCTCCACCACCACGCATGGCGAGGCCCCCTTCATGCAGTGGTACATCGACGCCGCGGGCATCAACCAGACCGTCGTGGGGACCCTGGACCTGGCCAAGCAGCCCGATGAGTCGTACGTGTTCGACGACCCGGATTTCTTCCCCGTGGACGGCAAGGGCTGGATTGCCGCGGGCTTCGAGCAGCCGCGCAATGGTGGGCACAACTTCAGCTTCACCAGCGAGGCGCGCTACTGGTTCGAGTACAAGGGCACCGAGGTGCTCACGTTCCGCGGCGACGACGACGTGTGGGTGTTCATCAACGGCAAGCTCGCGCTGGACCTGGGCGGCGTGCACGGCGCCCAGGAGGACTCGGTCAACGTGTCGAGCCAGGCCTCCGCGCTGGGTCTCTCCGTGGGCGGCATCTACGAAGTCGTCGTGTACCAGGCCGAGCGCCACACCACGGCGTCCTCGTACAAGCTGACCCTCAACGACTTCGTCACCAAGCGCACGGATTGCCGCGCCACCTGCGGCAACAACGTGCTGGACGAGGGTGAGGAGTGCGACGACGGCATCAACGCCGGTGGCTACGGGCAGTGCGCTCGCGGCTGCGTGTTCGGCCCGCGCTGCGGCGACAACAAGGTGCAGCAGGACGCTCCGGCCAACGAGGAGTGCGACGACGGCAACACCCGCAGCAACGACGGCTGCAGCGCCACCTGCAAGGTGGAGATCGGCTGAGTCGTCCGTCGTGACGAGCCGCTTCCGGGCCTGACGCCCTGGAGCGGCTCGCGCCTCACCGCCGCGCGCCAGGGTGACACCCGCCCGGCGCGCGGTGGGGGCGAGGCGCGTGTCCCGAGACTCGCAAAGGCCCCCGGTTCGCTCCGGAGCGGGCCTGGGGTCGGGATGACCGCGAGGGGCTGGCCGGGGAGCAGGCATGCGCTCATTCGTCGCGGGCCGCTCTCGCGAGGCCGTCTGGTATCTTCCGCGCGACTCCATGGTGTCCCTCTCCCCGCCGCGCGTGTTGCTGCTGCTGTCCCTGCTGCTGGCTGCTCCGGCCGGCGCGGCTGGCGCGAAGAGCACGCAGCCTGGCGCCGACGAGGTGATGGGCATGCTGCGCAAGGTGGAGACGGCCCGGGTGCGCGGGACGCTGCGCGTGCTGGACAGTGAGCTGGAAGAGCAGGGCCGCGCGAGGCCCAAGGACTTGATGCCACGCGTGTACCGCGCATGGCTCGCCTTCCCGGCGGACACCTGCTGGAACGAGCTCAAGGCCCTGTCCACGCTGGAGCCGGAGAACCCCTGGCCCCATCTGGGCATGGGGCTCATCTACATCCGCTGGGGCCTCTTGTCGGAGGCGCGAGGTCCGCTGTCCGCCGCGCGTCGGGCGTCGCCCGACTTCGCTCCCGCGCTCTGGGGGGAAGGGCTGCTGCTCCAGGCGGAAGGGAAGCCCGCGGAGGCGGAGGCGCGCCTGCGCGCTTCGCTGGCGAAGCTGGATGCGCCCCAGGTGCGCACCGCGCTGGGCCTGTTGCTGGCGGCGAAGCCCGGACGGGAGGCGGAGGCGCGCGCGGAGCTGTCGCGCTCGGTGGAGGTTTGGCCGGAGCAGCCGGAGGCGCTGCGCAAGCTGGCCGCGCTGGCCCACGCGGCGAAGGACGTGCGCGCGGCGGCCCTGGCGGGAGAGAAGCTGGTCGCCCTGAAGCCCATGGACCGCGAGGCGCACCGGCTCCAGGCGGACCTGTGGCTCTCCGCCTCCGAGAAGGACAAGGCCGCGCGCTCGCTGGAGCGGTACGTGGAGCTGGGCGGCGCGGAGGCCGGGGCGCTGGCGCTGCTCGCCCGCGTCTACGCGGAGCTGTCGCGCCCGGCGGACGAGGAGAAGGCCCTGGTCCGGCTCATCGACGTGGAGCTGAAGGACCCCGAGCCGCTCTTGCGGCTGGCGGAGCTGACCGACGCTCGCGCGGACGCGGCCGCCAGCGAGGGCTTCCTGGTGAAGGCGTCGGAGCGGGCGCCGGAGCGCTCCGACATCCACGTGCGCCGGGCCCGGTTGTGTTTGAAGCAGGAGCGCTGGAAGGACGCGCTGGTGTCCTACCGCGCGGCGCAGGCCGCCCCCGAGCGGAAGGTGCCGGAGGCGGAAGCCGAGACGGCGGAGCTGGTGCGACGCTTCCGTCTGCCCGCGACGCCGGCCAGGGGCGCGGCGGACAAAATCTACAACCGGGTGTCGCTGGGGTTGGTGGCGCTCTACATGGAGCGCCTCAAGGAGCTGCCAGAGCTCAAGGGCAACCTCAAGCTGCGCGTCCAGGTGGATGCGTCCGGCCGGGCCACGCAGGTGTCGGTCCTCTACGACAGCATGGAGGACCCGTTCATCGCGGGCCACGCGTACTTCGCCTTCCTGGACGCGCAATATCCTCCCGGCCAGGACGAGCCCATCTTCCAGTACGTCTTCCGGCCGCCGCCGAAGTAGCGGCCGGAAGTCGTCGCCCGCGCGTCATTCCCCGTCGGACGTGCCGCTGCCGCCGTAGCCCCGGGACTCGCCGCGCAGCTTCTCCCAATCACCTCGGGCCTGACGCTCCTCGCCCAGGCGCTGGTCCACCAGCCGCTGCGCCTCCTCCGTGTTGCGCTGGGCGTTGGCCACCGCGCTGGTGAACTCGGCCTCGGAGAGGTCCTTGGCGCGCACGTCATCGCTGTTCCTCAGCGCCTCCATTTCGGCCTGACGAAGGCGCGCGTCGGCCAGCTCCAGCTCGCGCTGGCGAAGGTCCTTGCGAGCCTTCTGGGTCTCGATGGCGCGCTGGCGCCACTCGAGCTGGGCATGGGCGGCCGCCTGCTTGCCCTCGGTGGCCTTCAGCTCCGCCTGGGCTTGCGAGATGTTGGACGCCCGGCCGGTGGCCTGCGCGGCCTCGACGGCCGTCTGGTTGGCCTTGGTGGAGAGCTTCGCGGCCTCCTCGTTGCGCTGGGCGACCTCCGCCGCGCGCTCCGCGTCCTTGACGGCCACGTCCGCGCGCGTGACTTCATCCTGCGCCTTGAGTTGCTCCGCCTGGGCGTTGCGCACGTCGCCGAGCTCCGACTCAGGGACTCGGGCCAGCCAGGACTGGTCGACCTTCTGCTGCTCCTTGCTCGCGGAACGGGATGAGCTGCACCCTCCGAGGACAAGGGCCGTACCGAACACCACTCCCGCCAGCACCTGACGCCGTCTCGTCTGGAACATGATTCCTCCTCACCATCGCGGATCGTTGCCTGCTCGACACGGTAGGCACTCAGCGGTGGTGAGGCAGTCGGCACTGCAGTGCATCGGGCGTTCGCTTCGCGGCGCGCCGGACGGAGGCTCCGTGGGCCTCCCGGAGACGGGCCCCGGGGGGCAGGCCTCGTCCGCCGGCTTGCTTCGCGGACGAGCGCGGGCTCAGCGCTTCTCGAGGATGACCGCGTAGAACTCGATGCCGACGCCCTCGCGGTCCTCCTCGGTGATGTGGCCCACGGGCAGGCCCAGGAACTCGCGCACCGTCATCACTCCGCCGGGGCCGGGCGTCCACGGACCGCACAGGTCCAGATACTCGCGCAGCGAGTAGAGCTGGAAGGACTCGCCCATCTTCTGGAACATGCCGACGAACTGCTCCCACTTCGGCGTGCTCAGGCCCGGGGCCTTCGTCTCGAAGGTCGCGAAGAGCTTGGAGCCGGGCGCGGCCCAGTCATACAAGTCACGGAAGAACTTCCGGTTCTCCTCCGAGGAGAGGAACACGGTGATGCCGTTGGCGCCGAAGGCCACGCGCCGCTCTCCATCCAGGAACGTCTGGACGTCCGGGCGGCGCAGGAAGTCCCCCGCGGAGCGGATGTCGCATTCCATGTAGCGCGTGCGCGGATTGTCGCCGAGCAGGTGCTTGCCGGTGGCGATGGTGAGCGGGTTGATGTCGCTGTAGAGCACCTTGGCCTGCGGCAGCACGGAGTGGACGTGGTCGCTCGTCGGCAGGCCGGAGGCGAAGTCCACCCAGTGATGGAATCCGTCCGAGGACAGGCGCTGGGCGGCGGTGCGCAGACAGCCGCGCAGCATGCGCAACCACTTCCGGGTGGAGGGCACCAGCGAGAACATGAACTCCGCGGCCTGACGGTCCACCTCGAAGTGGTGGGTGCCTCCCAGGGTGTAGTCGTAGATGCGGGCCGCGTCGGGCACGTGGGGGTTGACGCCGGGGATGCGGGCCAGCTCCGGGTTGTCCATGCGTCTGTCTCCGTCGGGGTGGATGCGGATGTAACGGGGTGGCGCGGCTTCAGGGCCGCCAGACTTCGGAAGTCGTCTCCAGCGAGCCATCCGGCGCCACGCGCGTGGTGCCCGCGACGAGGAACGCGCCCTCGCCCAGCGGGACGACGTGGTGTCCCGCGCGGCCCACGGCCAGCGGCATCCCAGGGCTCCAGGTGCCCGTGGCCGGATTCCACAGCTCCACGTCGGTGGCTTCCGCGTAGGTGTCCGAGCGCAGCCCGCCGGACACGGCGGCCCGTCCGTCCGGAAGCGCGGTGAGGGTGAAGCCGGAGCGGGCCAGGCCGAGCGCGCCCGTCGCCGTCCACTGCTCGGTGCGCGGGTCGAAGACTTCGGCGCTCGTGAGCGAGGTGCCCTGGTGCCAGCCGCCCACGACGAGGATGCGCCCGTCCGAGAGGGTGACGCCCTCGGCGTCGTCTCGGGCCTCTGTGAGGGGATGGGGGGCGGTCCTCCAGGCCCGTGACGAGGGCTCCCAGAGTTCGGTGCTCAGGTTCAGGGGCGGCGCCAGATGTTCGCCTTCGATGATGGCGAAGCCGAAGCCGTTGTCGCGGCCCCCGGCGATGACGACGCGCTCCCCGCTCACGCACACGGGGCCGGTGTGGAAGATGCGAACCGTCTGGCCCGCGGGCTCCCACGCCGTGGCGCCGGGGCGCAGCACTTCCGCGCGTGTGCCCCGCTCGATGTCGTTGTCATGGTCCGAGCCCAGCACCAGCACCGCGCCGTCCGGGAGCACGCGCGCGACGGGACGCGAGCGCGCGGCCCGCAGCGGCGGGCCGGGGACGAAGCGCCGGGTGTCCGGCTCCCAGTAGCGGGTGCTGTCCAGCTCCGGAGTCGGGTTGTCCCGTCCGCCGATGAGCAGCACGCGTCCGTCCGGGAGCGCCACCGCCGCATGGTCCTGCCGGGGCTCGGGCAGCGGGGAGAGCTCCAACCACTCTTCCCGCGAGGTGTCCCAGAACGCCGCGCCCGTCGACGCGCGAGGCGTGGCGCCGATGCCGTCCCGCTGCCAGCCCTGTCCGCCCGCGAGCAGCGCCCCTCCGGCGACAGCCGTCAGGCTGAACCCGTCGAGCCAGAGGCCGGAGTAGGGGACGCGTCTGCGCGCGGTGGACGGCGGGCTTCGAGTCATGGCGCCATCGTACGCCGGCCCCGCCACCTGGCGCCTCTGGCCCGGTGAGGTCTCCGGCGACCTGGACGCTGGGATGCACACGTCAGCCGACCCCGAGCGCCGGGGAGGATGCCGGACGTGGGCCGGCCGGGGTGACAACCTGGGAGGGTGGACGAGCCGTGGGTGTTCCAGGCAAAGGCTTGTCTCGCGTGCATGTCTGGTGTTTCTCTGTCCATTCCAAGTCGTGTCGAGGGGGGAGACATGAGCCGTGTGCGCAGTGGTGCCGCCGTGGCTGTCTGGGGTTGTCTTTTGGGAGCGCTGTGGCTGTCGGGCTGCGTCGAGCCAGGGGCAACTCCGCCTCCCGAGGACCTTGCTTCCAGCCGTGCCGCGGAAGGCTTCTCCCGTCAAGGCACGGTGATGGCGGGGCGTAATCACACGCTGACGCTGCGCGCGGATGGCACGGTGTGGGCGTGGGGTGGCAACACCTTTGGTCAGCTCGGGGATGGCACGACGACGGCGAAGTCCTCGCCCACACGGATTCGAGGGCCGCTGGGGATGAGTGCCATTGGCGTGGGGGAGCTGCACTCACTCGCGCTGAAGGCCGACGGCACCGTGTGGACGTGGGGAGACAACACCCGGGGGCAGTTGGGGGATGGAACCACCACGCGTCGGGCGTGGCCCCAGCGAGTGCCAGGACTGACGAACGTGGTGCGCATCGCGGGAGGCTTCTCGCATTCGCTGGCGCTCAAGGCGGACGGCACGGTGTGGGCGTGGGGCCTCAACGCCACGGGGCAGCTGGGTGATGGGACGACGTCCCAGCGCCTGGCTCCCACCCAGGTGCAAGGGCTCATCAACGTCGTGGCCATCGCCGCGGGCAATGCGCACTCCCTGGCCCTGACGGCGGACGGCGCCGTGTGGACATGGGGTGGAAACGCAGACGGCCAGCTCGGCACGGGGGACACGCTCAATCGCACCCTGCCGGTGGCCGTGGCGGGACTGACAGGCGTGACGGCGCTGTCGGGCGGTGGCTCGCACTCGGTGGTGCTCAAGTCGGATGGCACCGTGTGGGCGTGGGGACAGAACACCTACGGCCAGCTCGGTGATGGGACGACGGGGCAGCGCCTGACGCCGACCCAGGTCCCCGGGCTCTGGGACGTGGAGGCGGTGGTGGGCGGAGGCCAGCACTCAGTGGCGTTGAGGGTGGATGGCTCGGTGTGGGCGTGGGGGAACAACCAGCGAGGTCAGCTGGGGGATGGAAGCCTGACGCAGCGCCTGGCTCCGATGCGGGTGACGGGGGTGTCCTTGGTGAAGGGCGTCACGGCGGGCGGGGGACAGCACACGGTGGTGGTGAAGGCGGACGGCACGGTGCTGGCGTGGGGCTCCAACGCGGACGGGCAGGTGGGGGACGGGACGACGTTCCAGGCCTTCGTGCCGACGCGGACGGCGGGCTGGCGGCAGCGGACGGACGTGTCGACGGGGGATGCGCACACGGTGGTGGTGAAGGCGGACGGCACGGTGTGGGCCTGGGGGGAGAACTACCTGG
>NZ_VIFM01000184.1 GCF_006636215.1 Myxococcus llanfairpwllgwyngyllgogerychwyrndrobwllllantysiliogogogochensis
CCCTGCCCTCGAGCCCGCCCGAGGGGACGCTTCCTCGCGAGGGCGAGGCCGCCGCGAAGCCTCCCGTGCATGTCGTGACGACGGGAAGCACGGGGGTGCCTGTCCGCGGTGGCGCTCAGGACGAGGAGCTTCCCGTTCCTGAGGGAGAGCCCGCCGAACCGACGGAGCCTCCTGGAAAGGAAGCACCCGGCAAGACGCCGCCGAGTGGTGGTGGGTACACGCCCGAGGACCCGAAGAATCGCGAGTGGACCTCCGGGGTCGTGGACATGAAGCGGCAGGATGCACCCCAGGCCACGCTGCGCTCGGTGCGCGCGGGCGCGCATCCGGACTTCGACCGCGTGGTGTTCGAGTTCGAGGGGACGCAGCTGCCCGGCTACCGCGTGGGGTACGCGAAGGAGCCGGTGGTGCAGTGTGGCTCGGGAGACCCGGCGTCGCTCGCGGGCATGGGGCAGCTCCAGGTGACCTTCACTCCCGCGCGAGCACATACCGATGCGGGCCAGCCGACGGTGGCCACGCGCGAGCTGAAGCCGGCGCTGCCCGTGCTCCTGGAGTTGGAGCGCACCTGTGACTTCGAGGGAGAGGTGACGTGGGTGCTGGGCAACAAGAGCGTCCAGGCGTTCCGCGTCCTGGAGTTGCGCGAACCGACGCGCCTCGTGGTGGACGTGCAGCACTGAGCGGGGATGTGAAGCGGGGCAGGGAGTCCCGCTTCACTAGCACTTGAGGGCGGACGTGAAGCGAGCGTGGGACACACCTCGCTTCGCGGCCCGCCGGTCGCACGTGCGCGATGCCAGCCCCGGGCGCGCGCGGAGGCGTCACGGCATGCCGCGCGGGCGCAGTCGAGGCGAGCGCTACCGGCCTTCCCTCAACGCCTCCGCGAGCCGGTCGAGCCCCGCGAGCAGCTCACGGTGTTTCTCCCGCGCGGGCTCCCCTCCTGCTCGCAGCGCCAGGGCCAGCACGCCGGGGAGGTTCATCGCGGCGTCGCCTCGCAGGCGCTCGCGATACTCCCGCATCCAGTCCGTCGGCGCGCGCAGCGACCAGTTGCGCTCATCCACTGTGCCCGGCTCGTTGTACGTCTCCGGTATCCCCAGCAAGTCCGTGAAGAACACCATGACATTGCGCGCGCGACTGGCGAACAGGTCCGCCAGCTTCGCCTGCGCGAGCTTCCCCGGGTCCGCAGCCAGCGCTCGCGCGAAGTCCTCTCGTCGCTCGGGCTCGGGACACAGTCGGGTCGCCAGATAATCCGCCTGCGCCCGCAGCGTGCCGCGCCACTGCCAGTCCCCCACCAGACGCCACAGCGACTTCGTGTCGTGGTTGCCCACCATCATCCAGTCCTCGGGCGCCACGTTCTCGCTGCGATACACGTCCGCGGGATTGCGCAGGTCCGCCTTCTGCGTGACGCGGAAGCGGCCCAGCCCATAACGCGCCATCACCCGCCCCAACGGATACGGCAGCGTGCTCAGCACCTCGCCCAGCAGGTCGCCCAAATCCCGGCCGTTGCGCCGCGCCGCCGCGACCACCGTGTCGAAGAGGACGCTGAAGCGCTGCACCTGCTCGGGCGTGAGCGACTTCACCTCGCCATCCGCGTACCTCGGCAGCGAACGGTCCAACTGCTGGGGGCTCACCAGCGCGTAGCGCGCCAGCTCCAGGTGGTCCGTGAGGTCCGGCGAGGAGAAGAGGCGCGCGCCGTGCTGCACCGCCCCCAACGCGTCCCACTCCCCCGCGCGGTAGACCCACGGACACACCAGCCCATGGGGATGGTCCAGCCGCAGACCGTCGTACTCCGCGAGCATCTTGTCCATGCGCGCGTCCATGAAGCGCAGCACGGCTCCGGGCCGGAAGCCCAGCAAGGGACCTTCACCGCCCTCCGCGAAGTACTGCTCCGGGTCCAACACCGGATAGTTCCACGGCTGGCCCTCCGGATTGGTGCGACTCGGCGGAGCGCCCATCAGATACGACCGCAGGAACAAGCCCTGCCACGCCCACGCATCGCGCGGTGAGAAGCCAATCTGCAGGTCGCCGTAGAGCTTCAGCCTCAACGACGCCGTGCGCTCGCGCAGCACTTCATGCTGTGCATGCACCAGGAACTGGAAGAAGGCATAGCGCTCAAGGGTCTCCGCGTACTGCGCCTCCAGCGCCTGCACCCGCGCGGCCGCGACACCCTCGGCGCCCGGGCGAGGACTCCACAACCGTCCATCCAACGAGTCCGCCCACGGCCTCCAGTCCAGGACACCCTTCTCCGCGCACAGCACGTCGAAGAGCGCGTCACGCAGCAGCCACGCGCGGTGTCGCTGACGGAAGGTGTCGAAGCGCGCGGACACTTCGCGCACGGCGGCGGAAGCATCGGGACTGGCGCGCTGGTGACGAAACGACGTCCACGCCTCATCGAGCGCCGCGAGCTGCGCTCGGAAGGCCCACCGGTAACGCTCTCCGGGACTCGAGGACCGTGAGCGGGCCTCCGCGAGCGCGGCCACACGTCCTCGCGGGAGCAACGCGCCCCAGGACGCATCCTCCAGCTGAGCGAGCGCCACGTTGAGCACGTTGCGCGAGAAGAGCGTGCCGTCATACGGCGAGGCGTTCGACTCCGACGTCTGCCCCTGGGGCCCCAACTGGATGCCCGTGAAGCCCAGCGTGTGCGCGGTGTCCAGGAAGCGGGCCGCGCCCTCCGAATAGGGCGAGCCTCGGCCCGTGTCCTCGTGCGGAAGACTGGGGAAGCTGGGGTCGTGGATGCTCAGGACCAGGTTGCGGACATCGAGTGCGGCCAGGGCTTGGGTGACGAGTCGACGATGGTCTTCAGGCAGCAAGGCTCGGGACATGGTGGATGGCGACCGACCCTAGGTTCCTCCGAGGGACACGCCAACCCGCTTCTCGGGCCGACGTTCAACATCCGTCCGAGGCGGACACTCCGCGAAGCTTCTCGGACACTCCCAGCAGCCCGGTGTCACTTCTGTCGGGACTGCGGCGCCGGACGGGGCTCGCCGCCTCCGCCCGTGGGGTGCCCGGTTCCAGGTGCTCGGAAGTGGAAGACCTTGCGCAGCTTGCGGCCCATCCACGTCCGCCCATCCACCAGGATTTCGTACACCGTCGGAATCACCAGCAGCGTCAGCAACGTGGACGTAATCGTGCCGCCAATCACCGCGCGGCCCAGCGGAGCGCGGAAGTCACCGCCCTCGCCCGCGCCGATGGCCACGGGAATCATGCCCGCCACCAGCGCGAAGGTCGTCATGATGATGGGGCGCAAGCGGATGCGGCCCGCCTCGATGAGCGCCTCGCGCAAGGGCATTCCCTTCTCGTGGGACCACTTCGCGAAGTCGATGAGCAGGATGGCGTTCTTCGCGACGATGCCCATCAGCAGGATGACGCCGATGAGGCTCATGATGTTGAGCGTGTCCCCGGTGATGAGCAGCGCCAGCACCACGCCGATGAGGGACAGCGGGAGCGAGATGAGGATGGCTAGCGGATCCAGGAACGAGCCGAACTGGATGACCAGGATGAGGTACATCAACAGCACCGCGACGCCCAACGCCAGGAACACCCGCGAGAAGACCTCTTCCTGGTCGGCGGACTCACCGCCCGTCGTCAGCGTGTAGCCCGCGGGGAGCCGCACCGCGCCCACCCGCTCCTGGATGTCTCGCATCACCTCCGTCAACGAGCGGTCCTGCACGTTCGCCTGCACGTTGATGACCCGCTCCCGGTTGAGGTGCGTGATTTGCGCGGGGCCGAGCGCCTGCCGGATGTCCGCCACCTGCCCCAGCGGCACGAGCTGGGGTGCGCCTCCCGGCGCCGCGCCCACCCGGATGGGGATTCGCGCCAGGTCGTCCGGGTTGTCACGCGCCTCGGGTGCCAGCCGCACCATGACGTCGCGAGTCTCACCAATCGGGTCCACCCAGTCCCCCACGTCCAGTCCCGCGAAGGCCGGCCGCAGCACCTGGGCCACCTGCCCCACCGTCACCCCGAGCTGCCCCGCGAGGCCCCGGTTCAGGTCCACCTCCAGCTCCGGCTTCTGTCCCCGCGTGGAGAGCCCCACGTCCACCGCGCCGGGCACCTGCTCCACCTCGCGCTGCACCTGTTGCGCGAGTTCAGTGAGCTTCTTCTGGTCGGGCCCGCTCAGCTCCAGCTGAATCTGCTTGAAGGCGCCGCCAAAGCCCGACGTGAAGACAGACACCTTCGCCCCGCCCACGCTCGCCAGCTCCTTGCGCAGCGTGCTGCCCAGCGCATCCTGACTTACGTCGCGGTCCGCCTTGGGCGTGAGCCGCACGTACACGAGCGCCTGGTCCACACCGGGCGCACTCAGCGGGAGCGGCACGCCGATGGTGCTGTAGGTATAGGCGACCTCCGGATGGGCGCGGGCGACGCGCGCCACCTCCTCCACCTTGCGGCGCGTGTACTCCAGGCTGGAGCCCGGCGGCGTCTCCACCAGCAACTCCACTTCCGAGCGGTCACTCACCGGCACGAAGCCCGCGCCCCCCACCGTTCCCTGGAGCACCAGCGCGCCCACGAGCGAGCCCACCGCCACGAGCACCATGGCGAGCCGATGGTCCAGCGCCCAGGCGATAACGCCCTTGTAGCGGTCCGCCTGCCGGTCGAACCACGTGTTGAAGCGGGCGAGGACGCGGGAGATGAAGCCGCGCCGCGCGCCCTTCTCCACCTGCGGGTCCGCCCAGTACGCGCTCAGCATCGGGTCCAGGGAGAAGGACACGAACAGCGACACCAGCACCGCGCAGGCGATGGTGAGTGCGAAGGGTTTGAACCACTGTCCGGCCACGCCGTACATGAAGGCGACGGGCACGAAGACGGCGACGATGGAGAACGTGGTCGCCGACACCGCGAGCCCGATTTCCGAAGTGCCCTCCTTCGACGCGGTGTAGTGGTCCTTCCCCATCTCGATGTGGCGGACGATGTTCTCGCGCACCACGATGGCGTCATCGATGAGGATGCCGATGGCCAGCGTCAGGCCGAGCAGCGACATCGTGTTGAGCGTGAAGCCGAAGGCCCAGACGCTGATGAACGCCGCCAGCGCGCTCACCGGCAGCGCCAGCCCGGTGATGACGGTGGAGCGCCACGAGTTGAGGAAGATGAACACCACGAGCACGGTGAGCAGCGCGCCTTCCACCAGCGCCGACTGGACGTTCTCCACCGCGCTCTCCACCCGCACACCCGCGTCGCGGACGATGGCCAGCTTCACGTCCGCCGGGAGCTTCTTCTGCAGCGCCGCCACGCGCTCGCGCACCGCGTCCGCCACCTCGGTGGTGCTGTAGCCCTTCGTCTTCAGCACTTCGATGCCCACCGCTTGCGCGCCGTCATAGAGCGCCAGCGTGCGAGGCTCCTCCGAGCCCACGAAGACGTCCGCCAACTGCCCCAGTCGGATGACCTGACCGTTGCGCGTGGTGACCACCATGTCGCGAAAGGCCTCGGGGCTCTCCAGGCGTCCCTTGAGACGGATGGACTCCTCTTCGAGCTTCGAGTTGATGCGGCCCACCGGCGCGGCCAGATTCTGCGCCTGGAGCGCGGTCACGACTTCCGCCAGGGAGATGCGCGCGGCCTGGAGCGCCTCGGGCTTGAGCTGCACGGTCATCTCCCGCTCCACGCCGCCGACGACGTCGGCCTGCGCCACGCCGGGCACCGAGCGCAGCTCGCCCACCACCAGCGGGTCCGCCACGCGGGACAGCCCGGCGACATCGAGCCGCTCCGACGTGAGGGTCAGCGAGACGATGGGCGCGTCCGCCGGGTCGAACCGCGTGAGGACGGGCTCCTCCATCTCCCGAGGCAGGTCGGCGCGTTTGCTGGAGATGGCATCGCGGATGTCCTGCGAGGCCTCCTGGATGTCCTTCTCGAACTCGAAGAACACCGTGAAGGTGGCCAGGCCGTCCGTGGCGGTGGCGGTCGTCTCCTTCGGGTCCACGCCACTGATGGCGAAGATGGCGTCCTCGATGGGCTCGACGATTTCGCGCTCCACCGTGTCGGGTGCGGCGCCTGGGTAGACGATGCTGACGGCGATGACCGGCGCCTGGACGTCCGGGAACTCATCCGTCTCCAGTTGCCACAAGGCGACGATGCCGAAGATGACCAGCGTCACCATCGCGGTGATGGTCACGATGGGACGCTTGATGGCGAAGTCGGAGATGAACACGGGGTTTCTCCCGGAAGGAGTCGAAGGGACGCAGCGAACTCAGGGCGCGCGTGGCGTCGCGCCCTCCGAGGACTCGCTCGGTGACGGGGAGGGACGTGCGGGCGCGGTTTCATTTCCGCCCTGGCGAGTGTCGGACTCGGCGCCGCCACCACCGACACCAGGGCCTTCGTCTCCTGCTACCGGCGCTCCCGGACGTGGCGCGTCCACCTTCACGCGCGCGCCCTCGCTCACCTCGTCGCGCGCGGAGCCGAGCAGCACCACGTCTCCCTCTTGCAACCCCTGGCGCACCTCCACCCGCTTCTCGACTTCATCGCGCAGCCCCAGCGTGATGGGCACGCGCTCCACACGCTCGTCTCGCACGCGCAGCACCGTGGGCTTTCCCTCGGAGTCATCCACCGCGCCCAGCGGAACCGACAGCCCTCGCACGGCCCGCGCGGCCACGCGCCCTTCGGCGAACAGCCCCGCGAGGAGCTGGAGGTCCGTATTGGGAATCGCCACGTAGATGCGCACCTGCCCCGTGTTCGGGTCCACCACCGGATTGATGCGCTCCACCTGTCCCGTGAACGAGCGGTCTCCGTAGCCGGTGACCTTGAACTCCACCGGCGTGCGCACCTTCACCTGGTCCAGATTCGCGGCCGGCACCGACGCCTCCAGGCGCAACGTGCGCGGGTCCACCACGGTGAACAGCGGCGAGCCCAACTGCACGACGTCACCCTCGCTCACCTGCCGCTCGCTCACCACGCCCACGAAGGGCGCCACCACCCGCGTGCGCCCCAGTTGCTCCTGTGCCAGCGATTGACGGGAGCGCGCCTCCGCGAGCTGCCCCTTCGCCTGCGCCACCGACAACTGCGCCCGCTCGAACTCGCGCTGGGTGATGACGCCGGCCTTGGCCAGCTTCGCGCTGCGCTCCACCTCGGCCTCGGCCACTTGCAAGGCATTGCGCGCAGTGGACACCGCCGTGCGCGTGGCGATGACCTGGGCCCTCAACGTCGCATCGTCGATGCGCGCGAGCGCCTGGCCCTTCTTCACCACCTGCCCCTGCTGGGCCTCGATATCGAGGACCGTGCCAGCCACCTGTGCGCGAACATCCGCCGCGGTGCGGGCCTGGAGCGTGCCCGAGATTCCAGGGCCGGAGCGCAGCTCGCTCGGCTGTGCGAGCGCCACGTTCTCCTGCCCCAATGTCACCGTGGGCACCTCGGGCTGCGCTGGCTCGCCCGAGCTCTTCTTGCAGCCGGCCACCACACAAGCCGCCGCCAGCAGCAGGCACCACGTCCCGCCAGCCGCCATCCGTCTCGTCCGTTGGGCTCGTCTCACCGCGCGTCTCCGTCCTCCGCCGGTCCCTCCCCTGCCCCCGGCGGGCCGGCTAAACGTGGTGTCGGCCCCTTGCCGCCGGAAGTCGCCCGCCTCCGCTCCTCGCCCCAGGAGACAGAGGCAGGCAGGACGCCCGCTCATGCACATGGCCAGCAGCCGGGCTCACCAGGCGCTCGGCTCCGGAGTCGCCAGGAGGACGGGGCCCTGCGTCGCCGCGGCCGGGATTTCGCTCATCAGCAGCGTGCCGAGCAGGAAGTTCGTCGGCAGGCCACACGTCGGCAGAATCGTCCCCGAGGAGCACGTCACCTGGCGCTCGCGGGCCCGCGTCGTCGGCGTGCGGCAGCGCGCGCCCGAGGCGTCCCACTCCGCCTCCACGCTCCAGCCCTCGGAGTCCTGCTGCACGCCCGAGGCGTCGTACAGGTTCACCCAGCTCCCATCCACCGTGTACGAGGTGCCGTCGCCGCAGAAGTCCGCGCGCACCATGCGCGTGCAGGCCTGGTGCAAGGGAGCCAGGCTTCGTCCCATCACCGTGGTGGCCCAGGGGCGGTAGCCGAAGCGGACGCACTTGGCGATGGCCGCGCCCTCGCACGCGAAGGTGAAGGCCTGCGTGTCCTCGATTTTCGCGCCGCCGCCAGCGACACCCTGGCGATAGTCCCAGCGCCCTTCCACGGGGATGGCCCCGAGCGCGGAGCCATCCTCGGCCTGACACGCGGGCTTCCACGTGTTGTCCGCCAGGGAGTAGTACGAGACGCGATAGACCCAGACGTCCTCGCTCGCGCCCGTGCCCGGCTGGATGTCGTCCACGCGCAGGGCGACGGTGTCGCCGCTCCCGAGTTCCCCGACGAAGTGCGTGCCGAGGAAGTCCATCCCGGACATCACCGTGCCGTCATGGGACTCGCCGCGGAGCACGCTGCCGTCCAGCCACGTCCGCGTCAGCGCGCCCAGGTCCGCGCGCGCGGCCCCCATGAAACGCACCCCCACGAGCATCTGCCCCAGCTCGGAGCCATTGAGGTTGCGCCCGTTGAGATTGCGGCCATTCAGGTTGCGCCCGTTGGGCGCGGACAGCTCGGCCACCTGGGTTCCCAGCGTCTCGGGCTCCCGGTCGTCCACGGCGCTCCCACACCCCGCCAACCCACAGGCGATGACCATCGCCCCCACCATCCGCCTCGCCACCATGCCCCGAACCTCCCCGGCCCAGCTCGACTGGACACAAGGTTCGCAGGAGCCTGTCCGCTTGCAAGCCGGACTGATGATTCCAGGACACACGCATCGTCCGAACGGAGGCAGCAAGCAGTCAGGGGCAGGACTGACAGGCGGTTCCATCGTCCGGTAGCCAGGGTGCTCCCCCAGCGACCGACCGAGCGTCCCTCAAGGCGATGATGTGGGCAGGTCCGCGCACACGCGCAGGCCCATCGTCACGTCGCGCAGCGAGGGCTCCGGCAGCTCCCGGTTCGTCGCGCGCGCGGAGGTGGCCGCGAAGGCGAAGCTCCCACCCCGAGCCACCGCGCGCCCCGGCTCCAGCCACGAGCGCGTCCACTCCCAGACATTGCCAGCCATGTCGTCCACGCCGAAGGGACTGCGCGACGCGGGATGACTGCCCACCTCGTCCGGGCCGAAGCCTCCGGGCTGCTTGCCGTATGTGGCGTCGATGTTGGCGTCGTCTGGGCCCAGCCTGTCGCCGTGCGGGAACTCGCGTCCATCCACACCCCGCGCGGCGCGCTCCCACTCCAGCTCCGAGCACAGCCGCGCGCCAGGAACGCGGGCACTGAACGACAGCCAGGACACGTACGTCTCCGCGTCCGCGAAGGAGATGCCGCTCACCGGGAAGCGCAGCCAGTCCTGCTCGCCCCGCCGCGCGCGATTCGCGTAGCGCACCGGCTCTCCCGCACGCGCCTCGTACGGCACATTGCCCGGCTGGAAGCGCAGTCGCCAGACGTCGTCCACCCGGTCGAGCGAGAGGTGCCCCGCATACCCGCCCGTGCCCACGTGAGGCAGGCGCGAGGCGCGCAGCTCGGGAGACATCGACTCGAGGAAGGTGAGCCAGTCGGCGTACGTCACCTCGTGGCGGGCGATGAGGAAGCCCGGCACCTGCACCGAGTGCTGTGGCACCGCGTTGAAGAACTCACGGACGCTGGCATCGGCGGCGCTGCCAAAGCGCACCTCACCCGGTGGCACGAAGACGTAGCCCGCGGGAATCGAGCCCGCGCGAGGCAGCCGCAATTCCAGCCGCCGAGCCTCTCCGCGTCGCAACAACAAGGGCTGCGTCACGGGCTCGTGGTGTGACGCGCGCAGCGTGAGCTGGTACGGCCCGGGCGGGACGGAGACGTCCATCCAGGGCTCCGACTCCAGCGGCAGCGCAGGCCCTGGCTGCTCGTTGCCGAGCGCATCCCGCGTCACGGGGCGCAGCTCCACCTCCACGTCGCGCGCGGCGACATCCAGGGTGAGGCGCGCGGGCGCGGTCCACCGCTTCCAGCGCTCGCCTTGGGTGTCGTAGAGCCGCAGGCGTTGCAGGAGCGTGGGCAGCGCCGCGGACTCACCATCCTGCTCGGCCCACAGCGCGCGCTCGAACAGGAAGTCCGCGAGCGCGTCGCGCACGTCCGGCCGCTCCGGCGCCAGGGCCAGGGCCCGCTCCAGCCGTCCCGAGACACCATCGAAGCGATGCCGCAACTGCGCGGCGCGGGCGACGCTCTTGCTCCACAGCCGGTCCGCGTCGAGCTTCTGGCCACTGCCGTAGAGACGGAAGGCCTCGGCGCGCTCGGAGTGGAGCAGGTCCTTCGTCTCCACCACCGTCTCCAGGGAGTGCCGGGCCTCGTCCAACTCCGCGCGCACCTGACGCTCCAGGCTCCAACGCTCGCGCAGCTTCAGCCCGCCGTACACCAGGCCAAGTGACAGGATGAAGCCCGCGGCCAGTGCATGGCGGACGCCGCGGCTGCGCACGAGGGTGCGGCGCGAGGCGCGCAGGAAGTCCTGCTCGCGGCGCGTCAGCTCGCCCGAGTCGAGCACCGCCGCCTCGGCGAGCTGGCGAGGCCCCCACAGCAGCTCGCGCGAGTGGTTGTGTTTCTCCCAGTGCGCCGCGGCGGTCTCCAGCAGGGCCTGGACCTCGCGACGCTCGGCGGCCTCCGCGAGCCAGCGGGCCAGCGAGTTCCAACCGGAGAGCAGGGCCTCGTGGGCCAGTTCGTAGGAAGTCCCCTCCGGTGCCTCGCGCGCCACCAGCAGTCGGGCCCGGACGAGCGCCTCCAGCGCCGCGCGGTAGCGCACGTCTTCTCCCGCGAGCTCCCGGTCCGTCTTGCGCGCCCGGGTTCCGTCGGCGGTGACCAGGCGCAGCAGCACGCCCCGCGCCGCCACGCGCTGGTCCGGCAGCAATCGTTCCACCGCCGCGTCCGCGTGCTTCGCCAGCGCGCCCGCGACGCCGCCCAGCGAGTCCAGCACGGCCTGGGCAATCACCTGGGCCTTCGCGTCGCGGGCCTCCCACAGCTCCGCGAGCGCGAACTGGAGCAGCGGGAGCCCACCCTCGGCCGCGGCCGTGACGAGCGAGTCCACCAGCGCCTCCGACTCGAAGCGCACGCCCTTCACGCGCGCGGGGCCGGTGACGGCCTCCCGTGTCTCCTCGGACGTGAGGGCGCGCAGCAGGTACAGCGCGCGAGGGACTTCCGCGCCCAGGCCCGGCACGGACGTGAGCCGGGTGAGGAAGTCGCTGCGACTGGAGGCCAGCAGGCGCACGCCACTGGCGCCCTCCGCGAGCCCGCCCAGGGCCTGTCCCGCCAGCGCGGCTTCGAGGGGCTCGGCCAGGGTCGCCAGTTCCTCGAGCTGGTCCACGTAGACGAGCAGTCCCTCGCGGGCACCCAGGCGCGCCCGGAGTCTGCGAACCAGACACGAGGGCTCGGAGCGGAGTGCCTCGGCCAGGGGCTCCTCGTCCACGGCCAGGAGGGGCGCGAGCGCCGCGGCCAGCGCGGCGACGGGCTTGCGGCCCGGCACCAGTCGGACGGAGTGCCAGCGCCGTCCATCCTCGAGTCCGCCCTCGGCCACGGAGGGGAGGATGCCGGCCAGACACAGGGAGGACTTGCCCACGCCGGAGTCGCCAGTGATGAGCAGGAAGGACTCGGCGCGCAGCCGCTCCAGCACGGCGCGGCACTCGCGGCGGCGGCCGAAGAAAAGGGCGCGATGCTCGGCCTCGAAGGCGCGCAGGCCCCGGTAGGGATTGCCCTCGGGCACGTGGGTGGGCGCGTCCTCGCGCGACAGGGCCTCGAGGGCCTCCAGGAGCAGCGCGGCGGAGGCGAAGCGTTCGGAGGGCTCGCGGCGCAGGCAGCGGTCGATGACCCCGGCGAAGGCGACGTCGACGTGGGGAGCGACATCCGCCAGGGGGAGCGCGTCCTGGGTGCGGACCACATGCGGGAGCTCGCGCCAGACGACGTCCCGGAAGGGGCCACGGCCCACGCAGAGTTCGTAGAGGACGACGCCGAGCGAGTACACGTCGCTGCGGGCCGTCAGGTCCTCGCCCGCCCAGGCCTCGGGAGACATGTAGTAGGGCGTGCCCACCAGCGCGCCCTGGGGGAGCGAGGGCAGGAAGACGCCGTCCAGGGAGCGCGCGGAGAAGTGCGGGTTGGCCTCCGGGTCCAGGTCCGCCGGCAGCTCTGGGGGGGCGGGATTTCGCAGAGGCGGGGCGTCATCGGCTCCGGCGGCGCTGTCCAGGAGCTTGGCGAGCCCGAAGTCGAGCAGCTTCACGGCGCCGCTCTCGGTGAGCACGGCGTTGCCGGGTTTGATATCGCGGTGGAGGACACCCCGACGGTGGGCGGCGCTCAGGCCCCGGGCCAAATCACGGCCGATGGTGAGCACGCGCTCCCAGCGCAGGGGTTTCACGAGCCGGTCCAGGCTCACGCCCCGGATGAACTCCGAGATGAGATAGGGCTGCTCGTCGAGCTGTCCCACCCGGTAGAGGGTGACGACGTTGGGGTGCTGGATGCGCGCGGCGGCGCGGGCCTCGACAAGGAAGCGGGCCAGGGCATTGGAGCCGAGCGCGGGGATGAACTTCACCGCCACCGGGCGTTCAAGGAGCGTGTCCTGGGCGAGATACACACGGCCTGTCCGCCCACGACCGATGGGCCGCACGATTCGGTACTCGTCGAACTCCTGGGGCGGAGCCCACGCGTCCGGCTGCGGCGAGGCGGCAGGGATTCCCACCATGAGGGCGTATGCATCCCAGGTTGGAACGGCAACCCTGGCCCGGCTCGTTGCGACGCCGGCACGGTGGGGGGCTCAGGGAAGTGTCGGGTGGTGGGCACTCACCCTTCGCGAAGGACTCAGCCCTCCTGCCCTTCCCGCTTACGAGCCTTGCTCGGCTTGAGCATGTTTCGGATCTTGTTTTCCAGGTCCTGAGGCAGGCACGGCTTGGCGACGAACTCGTCGGCACCCGCTTCGCGTGCGTGTTCCGCGTTGCCGGCGAGGACGTGGCCGGTCAGGGCCATCACCGGGATGTCGCGCGTGCGCAGGTCCTGCTTGATGCGCCGGGTGGCCTCCCAGCCGTCCATGACGGGCAGGGACAGGTCCATGAGGATGATGTCCGGCTCGCTCGACTGGGCCTTCTCCACCGCCTCCATGCCATCCCGGGCGGTATCCACCTCGAAGCCGACGAACTCCAGGTACTCCGCATACATCTCCCGGGCGTCGTCGAAGTCGTCGACGACCAGGACCCGCTTGCGTCCCCCGCCTGACGCATCCGACGTCGCGGTGGAGACCCTGTCTTCAGAAGTGGGGGTGGCCGTGTGCTTCATGGAACAGGCGCCTCACGTGTGGGGAAACAGCGGTGGACAATCTATGCACGCATCCACCATCGCGCCCACCCCACTACGACTCGAGCACCCCCTGCCCACCGTTCAATGGAGAACGGTGGGGACCGCGAGGACGAAGGTGGACGCGTCACCGCCGCACAAGCACATCGGGCTGCTCACTCGTTGGAGATGTAGACGCGGAGAGGCTGAATCTTCGGCGCGGTGTACTCGGTCCTGGCGATGAAAAGCCGACCTGAAGGGGCCATCCCGAATACGGGCGGCCTGCCCACAGGTACATCGGGGAGGGGGCGAAACAACCCGCTGATCGACTCCCAAGCGCCTGCACGAAGACGACGGACATAAAATGTCTCGGGCTGGCCAGGGGCTTCCGCTTCACGCAGCAGCGCCACCAGCACTCCCGTGGAATCCAGGGTAAATCCGCGCACGGAGACTTGAGTTCCTGCCGCAGGGAAGCGGCCCTCAATCGGCGTTCCCACTTCGGCCCAGGTCTCTCCACTCACTCCCCACACCTGGGAGTCTTCGTGTCCCAAAGAATTGACGATCAGGATGCGTCCCGCAGCATCCACACCGGTCGTTGTTCCGAAATCCTGAAACGGGAAGGGAACGGGCCTCCAGTCTCCCGCAGACCACCGCCGCACATACACCGTATCGATGAACGCAGAATCTCTTTCGCTCCAAAAGACGACAGGATTCCCAGCTGCGTCAACGTCCATCTGCATACCGGAGATAGCCATACTCGCGTTGACCTTGAGCGCCGTGCCCAATTGAGTCCAGTGGTCGTCCACCCACTTCCAGACCCATACCTGAGAACCCCCTACGTTGCTTGCTGGGCCACCCAAGAACCACTGCCCAGCACCATCCGTCCTGAGGAAGAGGTTCCAGAGAAGAAGCGGACTTTGGATGGCTTCTCCCATCGCAACCCAACCCGTCCCATTCCAACGGCGAACATGAACCGTGGACTCCATTTGCTCGACCCAGGCAACGACAGGTTGACCGTTCGCATCCAGTTGGAGTGAGCTTTGGGAGGGGTTTGCATCAGCGGTCCCAGAGTTCAGACCGGACCCCAGCAACTCCCACGACGCCCCCGTCCAGCGCCGGACGAACACCGCATTTCGTTCACCATCGTGCCAGGCGACGACAGGGCGTCCCAAGCCATCCACTCGCATGTCGATATCGCTTGGGATCGTGTGATTTCCCGAGTCCGGGAACAATGGCTCGCCCAAGGGAATGAAGCCCGGCACGGTCCAACTCCACTCCTGCTCCATGGTCCGAAGTGGGTTACCAGCCAGATCTGTCACTCCGGCGCCAAGTGACACCTTCATCAGCGCATCGACAGGCCACTTCGAGGTGGAACGTGCAGTGACGATGGTCCCATCTCCGGACAGAGAGATTTCGGACTCGACGGCTTCGGCGTCCGCGAACATCCGAATGGAGTTCACATGAACCGTCGCCGGATCAAGAGGCTCCGAGAATACGGCCTGCGCTTCCTGCCCCACCGGGACGAAGCGAGCCCCTGACCCGGGGCTGGTAGAGAGTGCTATCGGAGGAGACCGGTCCACCATGAGCTGCTGCGGCTCACTCAGGAATACCCTCGCCCCCAGGGTTGCCCTCACGCGCAGGTCGTGTTGTCGCTCCTCGAGCGCCTGGGTATCCCACCACATCTCGTATGGGGGGAGCAGCGTCTCAACGGATCTGCCATTGACCAGCAACTCCACCCGCTCTGGGGTGGGTCCACTCAGTTCGGCCCTGACGTCGACAGGGCCGTTCGTCACGTGCCGCGATAAAACAAGCCGCACCAGCACGGATGGCTCACCCGCGTCGGGCGTCGAAGCATCTGGTGACGTGTCGGGACCCCCATCAGGTTCCTCGACCACCTGCTGGATTTCTGGGACGTCGATACAGGCCCCCATCAGGAGCCCCAGACAGACAATCACTGCACGTTGCGGGAATGGATGCATGACTCACAGAGAAGGCAATCCCTGTTCCAGTGCGATGTCACCATCGCTCGCCCTTGGGACATAGGGGCCGGGGTCACTGTTGGGAAGAGCCGAGCAGTCACTGGTATCTCGTCAAGCGGACCCACGTCTACTCCATGAGATTCAGAGCCAGCCGCTCAGCAACTGCTCGCGAATCTCCACACTCGCTCTTGGTGCGCGCCCCTCAGAAACAACAACGCCTCCGTGAGCAAGCTCACGGAGGCGCGGTCATCATTCAACGAAGCAGCGTCAGCGCGGCTTCGCCGTGCCGGGAACTACGGAGTGACAGGAGCGGGCTGAATCGCGAGGCCGTTCACCGTCAGGTCGGCGGTGATGGGCTGCCCCCAAATGCTCTCATAGTTACCGGTGAGGCCTCGGCCACCCAGCGCCGAGAACGCGACCACGAGCCTTACGGCTCCAGGCGAGAACGCCGGCACACCCGTGTAGATGAATGAGTAACGCGTGCTGTATCCTGAGAAGTTAATGCCAAAGACAGGCAACTCAGGCCGATCCGTGCGCGTCGCGTAGGGTCCGACGGGCTCATCCCTGATCAGCGGGAAGCCATCGGGGTAACCCAGCTCACCAAGCGCAGTGCCTGCCCTCGAATCGCCATTCAAGTCGATGTCGTTGGCAAAGAAAACCTCGGCGCGCTCAATCCCGCTTTCGAACGGGGACCAAATCGGGGAGCTGAAGGTGATGTACACCCGCTCGCCATCGTTGAGTTGCTGAAGGTTGGGAGGAACGACTGTCTCCTGGTAGCGCGCCTCCGCGATGGTCACCGGTGAGACGGACCCGGGCTCGCCACCGAAGAAGAAGCCCCTGGTCGAGTAGAGGTCCCCGTTCTCCGCGGAGACAGCGCGCAGGTCCAGGTTGTACTCCTTGCCCGTCTGCACCACCCCGTTACCCGGAGTGATGGTGGCGGTATAACCACCATTGCCCAGGGCCACCGTGACGGGCAGCGACTCCTTGGCGTACTCGTCCGTCAGGCGCACCAACAGGGAGCTCTGCTGCACGGGCTGGTTGAAGTACAGGTAGATGGGCTCGCCCGGCCGCACCATGTTGCGCAGCGGATGCGAATCCGAGGCACCCCGCAGCATCGCCACGTTGCTGCCCTCGACGTTCAGCGGGAGGTTGCTCACCTGCGAATACGGCAGGGTGATGAGCCGTGTGGTGCCAGAGGCCACCACGCTGGAGGCCGAGTAGGAGTCCACGTAGCCGTTGGTCTCCGGCACGCCGTCGCTGTTGGAGTCCACCGCGGACACCCACAGCTTGTACGTGCCGAGCTGGCCGGGGGTGGAATAGCGCGCCAGTTCCTGCGCGGTCGGGATGCCCTGGAAGTTCAGCACGCCCTGGTCGTCGGACGTCGCCTCCACGACCACCGTGCTCATCACGCGGGTGGTGTTGTCGGTGTTCGACAGGATGGTGGTGCCCGCGGGCGAGGCCTCGAGCGTCGCGCGTACGTTCGCCGCGGGACGGCCCTGCGGCGTCACCAGCAGGAAGCGCAGCGAGCCGTCCAGCCGCGTCAGCGTCACGGGACCAAAGCTCACGTTGGCGTTGTTGATGGGCACGTTGCCGGCCGACGAGGGAATCGTCGAGCTCGCGCGCAGCGTGGCATAGCCCGCCTTGGTGAACGTCAGCAGCACCTGGGAGCCGGCTGGGACGTCCTTGAACTCGAAGTTGCCCTTCGCATCGGTCGTCCCCGCGAGCGGATCCGCCGAGCTGCCGATGGTGATTTCCACCGAGGCCTCGGACAGCGGCTTCAGGTCCGTGCTCAACACCTGGCCCGACACCGTCCCCTTCGGCGTCGCGGGCGTCACCACCGTCACACTGTCCGGCTCACGAATGCCGTCGGCGATGCCGTCCCCGTTCTCATCCTTGAAATCATCACCGCACCCCAGCGCCAAGAACGGCACCACGGCCATGACCAGATGCTTCTTCATCATCCCCACCTTGAAAAGATTTGCTTGAGCTCTCACGCCCCCAAGAGCGTGGGGCGGACACTCTCCGACCCGGCCCCTTCACGTCAAGCAGGCGACAGTCGCACTCACACCCCTCCCACAACCGATACACCGCACCCCTAGGGATCACATCACACCCCTCCCATTCTCTTACTTTTCAGCGGGTCCCATGCGACCCGCCCTGGTGCGATGCGCCTCCGCACGCGGCTTCCCCGGCGAAAACCGACTGCTACGGTGGCTCCATGGTGGATGTGAATGAACCGTGTCTCGGCTGTGCCATTGCTCGCGGCGAGCACCGTCCCGTGGGCGGCATCCTGGCCCGGGCCCCGGGGTTGGTGCTGCATGGCGTCGCGGGCCCCAGTCCCGTTCCCGGCTGGGTCGTCATCTCCAGCGAGCACCATGCACGTGCCTGGTACGAGCTGGATGACGCCACGGCTCGCGAACTGGGCGCGTTCGCCGCGCGGGTGATGCGCGCCCAACGCGCGGTCCTCGGCGCCGAGCACGCGTATGCGTTCGCCATCGGCGACGTGCTGCGCCACTGCCACCTGCACCTGGTGCCTCGCTTCCGAGACACGCCTCAGCGCCTGTGGGGCCGCGCGGTGTTCGACGCCGCCCCGGCGGATCATCTCCCGGCCGAGGCACTGGAGGCCGCCGCCCGCTCGCTCGCCGCCTCACTGACGGACTGAGGCCCCTCTCCGGGCCCCATGGTAGACAGCGACCTCCCTCCTCTGGAGAGAGGTACCGCCGTGTCGTCCGAGTCCCGCAACCGCGTCCTCGAGAAGATGCTCGAGCGGCTGTACGCCGCGCTCGCGTCCGGACCGAGCATCAACTGTCGCCCCCACCACAGTCGGCAGCGCCTGGACCTGTCCGTGCTGAGCCGGCTCGACGGCACCCCACCCCACGCGGTGCTGGCCGCCCTGCTCGGGGACAAGGCCTCGGCCCGACTCGCGGTGAAGCCTCCGGACACGCTCCGGGCATCCCCTGTCACGGCACGCACGGGACCCAAGGCCTCCGTGAGCGAGAAGCGCGCGCGCCCGAGCCCCGAGGCTCCGGACGACCTCGCGGCGACTCGAGCCACGGCGGAGGTCGACATGGACCTGAACGAGGCTCCGCCCCTTCGGGCCGAGGCCCTCTCCACGTCTCGCACCGGGACCTCGCTGGATGACCTCACGACCTCCGGCGACACCACGGACCTCACGACCGGTTCGGACTCCGAGGACGAGAGCCCCACGAAGACTCGCGCGGAAGAGGAACAACAGGCCCTGCTGCGCAAGCTCGCCGCCATCGTCGAGGATGCTCGCATCTTCGAGCAGGACACCGGAGCGCATGTCCTTCACGTCGGCTTCCCGCTGCTGCACCTGCCCCCGAGCGCCAAGGACAAGCGAGGCTTCGGCACCCGGCGCATCCTGGCGCCCATCGCCTTCGTCCCCGTGCGCATCACCCTGAAAAAGGGACGCGCGCCCTCCATCGAGCTGGCGGGGGCCGAAGAAGGCGTGGACCGCGTCGCACCCAACACCGCGCTCCTCGCCTGGCTCGAACAGCAGACAGGTCAGCGCTTCGGCGAGCTCTTCGCCGATGACGATGGCATTGAGCCGTGGCGCGAGGTCAACGAGCTGGTCGCCCTCGTCTCCAAGGCCCTGGAGCTGCCAGCCCCCGCGACCTTCACTGCCGACACGCTCCTGACCGCCGTGCCTCGCACGGACGAGGACGGCGGCCCGCAAGGCTCCATCCTCCCCTGCGCCGTGCTCGGCCTGTACCCGTTGTCCAACCAGAGCCTCGTGGACGACATGCGCGCCCTCGTGGACGGCGAGCCCGTCTCCGGACCGCTGGAGAGCTTCCTGCGCGTGGATGTGTCACTCGGGCAGTCAGCTCACACGGGCGGCGGAGAACGGAACCTGGAGGGCCTCAAGCTCGCCGCCGAGGAGCGACTCGTTACCGTCGCGGACCCCTGTCAGGCCCGCGCGGTGCGACTGGCGCGCAGCCGCCAGGGACTCGTCATCCACGGCCCTCCTGGCACCGGGAAGTCGCAGACCATCGCCAACGCCATCGGTGACCATCTGGCCCGGGGTGAGCGGGTGCTGTTCGTCTGTGACAAGCGCACCGCGCTCGACGTCGTGAAGCACCGTCTGGACCACCTGGGGCTGGGGAACCTGTGCGCCGTCGTGCATGACGCGCAGAGGGACCAGCGAGACCTCTACATGGGGATCCGCGAGCAGCTCGACACCCTGCCCGAAGCACGGACAGATGCCGCCGTGACGAAGGAGCTGTCGCGCGTGGACGATGAGCTCCAGACCCTCCACGACGAACTCACCACCGCCGAGCGCGCCCTCTCCGAGCGCCCCGCGGGCGGCACCGCGCCCTCCTTCCACGAGTTGGTGGGCCAGTGGCTCTCCCTCGAGACTCCCGCTGAGTTCACTCCCTCCACGGCCTCCCTCACCTCCGCCCGGCTCGCGGACGTGACTCCGCGCGAGCGAGAGACCCGCGAAGTCCTCGAGCGCGCACTCAAGGAAGGCTACCCGGACAACCCCTGGCGCGAAGCCCTGGGCGTGGACCTGGCCACGTATCTCGCCACGCCGCTGGCCACCTACCGTGAACGGCTGAGCACCACCGTCAACGCGGCCCGCGACGCCGACGCCCTCGCCTCCCCGCACATCCCGTCATTTGGAGCGGAGCCCGAAGCCGAGGGCATCGCGCGCGCCACCTTCGCCGAGCAGCTCGCCCCGCTGCTGGAGGCCGCGAGCCCAGAGGTCCTCTCATACTGGAGCGCGGCTTCCGCGGACTCGGTGCGGACCGCGAAGACCCAGCTCGACGGACTGGCGCCCCAGGTCAAGGTGCTCGCCGAGGGGCCTCTCGACACGGAGCTCGCGCTGATTCATCGCGAGCAGCCTCAGTCCCTGGGCGTGCTGTCCACGGCGCTCGCCACGCTGGGCGCGTACCTGGGCATCGCTAGCAAGTGGTACGCCTTCTTCTGCTTTGCGCGGAAGGCAGGCGCTCGCAAGGTGCTCCAGCAGTTTGGCCTCACCTTGGGTGCCGACCCCGCGGAGCGCGTCAGCCGCTTCCTCACGGGCGCCCGCGCACGCGCGCTGCTGAGCGAGTTCCACCGCTCCACCCTTGCGCCGGGCGCTGCTATCGCGAGCGGCTCTCACTCCACCATGGCGCAGGGCGCTGCTACCGCAAGCGTCTCTCACCCCATCATGGCGCAGGGCTCCACTGCCGCGAGCCTCCCTCCACCCTCCATTGCTCCGAGTTCCTCCGCCGTGGGCCTCGCCCACTCCAGCGTGGAGCCGGGCTCCGCCGCCGTGGGCATCTCCCGCTCCACCTCCACGAGCCTTCCCGATGAGCTGCTGTCTCGGGACCTGCGCACGCACAGCGCCCTCTTCGATGTACTGGGCACGCTGGACAGCACACCCCTGCTCGCCTCGTGCCGCGACGCCGTGCGCCGGGCCCTGACGGGAGATGCCGCCGCGCGCGAATCGCTGCTCACGGGCCTCCGTCAGTCCCCGGCACGAGGCGCGGCGGTGGTGAAGCTGGAGAAGCGACTCGCCGAGACCGGACTCCTCCGCGCTCCGTGGCTCTCCACCCGCTCGCGCGAGCTGCGCGCCGGTGCCCAACTGTCCCCCATCGCCTCCGCGTTTCAGTCCCGTCTGTCCACCGTGGAGGGAATGCTGCGCATGCGCTCGCTGCTGTCCGGCATGCCGCCCACGCTGGAGCCCGCCGTGGAATCCCTGGCGCGCCAGGGCGTGGACGCGGACTCCGGCTGGACGGCCGTGCTCAAGGCCACGCTCGCCGCGGAAGTCTCCTCACGACTGCGCGATGACCCCGCCCTCCAACATGTCGACGCCGAGCGCACCCAGGCCACCCAGGCCCGCTACCGCGTCCTCGAGGAGAAGAAGCGCGGTCTGGTTCGCGACGCCATCCTCCACCGATGGACGCAGCGCCAACGGGAGCGTCTGCTCGCGACCACGGGAGGAAGACTCAACGGCCAGGGCGCGGAGCTGCGCCGTCGGCTGATGCTCCGAGGCGAGCGCGCCATGCGCGTGCGTCAGGTCATCGCCACTGGCCTGACACTCGAAGGAGGAGACCCGCTCTTCGACGCCCGCCCCGTGTGGATGGCCAGCCCGCAGACGGTGGCGCAAATCTTCCCGCGCCAACCCATCTTCGACGTCGTCATCTTCGACGAGTCCTCCCAGTGCCGACTCGAGGAAGCCCTGCCCGTCCTCACCCGTGCAAAGCGCGTCGTCATCGCCGGAGACCCGAAGCAGCTTCCTCCCACGCGCTTCTTCGAGTCCGCCGTGGTGCAGAGCCAGGACACCGAGGCCGAAACGGAGCAGGGCCTCTTCGAGGACCAGCAGTCCGAAGTGGAAGACCTGCTCTCCGCCGCCCTCAACCTGGACATCGACCAGTGCTACCTCGACGTCCACTACCGCTCGCAGAACGCGGACCTCATCGCCTTCAGCAACGAGCACTTCTACGACAAGCGCCTCCAGGCCATCCCCGCGCATCCCTCGCACCGCGCACCCCACGCGCCCCTGCGACTGCTGCCCGTGGGCGGCACCTACGAGAAGCGGGTGAACCACACCGAGGCCCGCGCCGTGGGCCAGCTCGTGAAGGAGCTGCTCGCACGCGCTGAACCTCCGTCCATCGGCATCGCCTGCTTCAACCTCTCACAGCGCGACGCCATCACCGACGTCCTCGACGAGCTGGCGGCGGAGGACGCCACCTTCGCGGCCCGGCTCGCCACCGCGCGCACCCGCCGAGGCGCCGGCTCCTTCGAGGGCCTCTTCGTCAAGAACCTCGAAAACGTCCAGGGCGACGAGCGAGACCACCTCATCATCAGCACCACCTACGGACCGGACCGACAGGGCCGCTTCTACCGACGCTTCGGCCCGCTCGGCAGCGCGGGCGGAGGACGGCGCCTCAACGTGCTCGTCACCCGCGCCCGCCAGCAGGTGCACCTGGTCACCTCGATTCCACGCGACGCCTATACGGCCCTGCCTCCGGTGGAGGCCGGACGTCAGCCCAACGGAGGCTGGCTGCTCTTCGCCTATCTCCAGTTCGCGGAAGCCATCGCCCACGCCCACGCGGAGGACTCTCGCGAAGACGCCCTGCCCACGTCCGAGCCCTCCGCCCCACGAGAGCTCGTCGTGCGCGAGCGGGAGACCGACGCGGGCTCCACCTTCGCCCGCGCACTGGCGTCACATCTCGCGCGGCGTCACCTCATCTCCTCCGACGTGAACTGGGGCAACGACGGCTTCTGCGTGGACGTGGCCCTGCATCACCCCACCGTCCCAGGCGATGTCACCGTGGGACTGCTCTGCGACGGCACGCGCTACCCCAAGGCCGCCGACCGCGTGGAGTGGGACCTCTTCCGTACCGCCGTGCTGGAGGGCCAGGGTTGGAAGCTCGTCCGACTCTGGACGCCCCACTTCTTCAGGGACCCCGAGGGCGCCACCACCCACGTGCTCCAGACGGTGGGCGACCTCCTCATGCGCCAGCACACAGCGGCACAGGCCGTGGACACCTCCAGCAAGCGCGTCATGCACTGAGCCTCAGGGCGTCTTCGGCGTCGACTCCGGCAGCCACAAGATGCCCAGCTCCAACTCCAACGCCTCGAAGGGCTCGGCACGCACGCGCTCGTCCCCTGTGTACGTGCCCAGCTCCACCCAGCGACGGCCCTCCCGGCGGAACACCTCCAACGTCCGCGCCTTTGGGTCCACCAGCCAGACATGGCCCACGCCTTCTCGGGCGTAGATGCGCTTCTTCTTCACCCGGTCCAGCGCCCCCGTGGACGGAGAGAGCACCTCGCAGACCCAGTCCGGTGCCAGGGTGAAATACGGCACGTTCGGCATCTCCGGCATCCGCTCCCGACGCCAGCCCGCCAAGTCTGGCACCAGGACGTCCTGGCCGAAGTGCAGCTCCGGCTCCACCAGCAACCACCACCCTCCAGGTCCTCCTCGGCCCCGCTCGAAGGGCCCGTAAAGCTCGCCATACAGACGAGAATTCGCTCTCGCATGCGGGCTCGCCGGCCGAGGCATGGCGATGAGTTCCCCGTCGATTATCTGCCCGACCATGTGCTCCGGCAGTGCGAGCAGGTCCTCATATGTCGCCGGCCGCTTCGGTCCGTCACCCATTCCCTCGCTCCTCTCCCCTCTGACTTCCCACCCCTCCAACATCCCCGC
>NZ_VIFM01000185.1 GCF_006636215.1 Myxococcus llanfairpwllgwyngyllgogerychwyrndrobwllllantysiliogogogochensis
GCACGGGGCTCGTCACTCGCGGCGCCGACACCGGGGGCGAGCCACCTCCCGCGCGGACCCGTGAGCGAAGCGCGCGCTCCGCTTCCGTGGGCCAGCCTGGCAGCGCGGCCAGGGCCTGACGGGCCAGCTCCAGGAACGCGGGTGTCGCGGCCTCCAGCGGAATCTTCACCTTCTCCGCGCGCAGCCACTCCGCCATGCGCGTGAGCAGGCCCGGGTGCTGACGGCGCAGGATGGCCACGTCACCCTTCACCTCGTAGCCGCGCAGCTCCAGCTCGGCGATGGCCATGGCGCGGCTGGGCACGGGCAGCTCCATCCGGGCCAGCGCCTCCGGTCCACGATTCGCTCCGGCATCTTCCTGAAGCTGGGTGAGAACATCGTGAAGCATCCGCGCCACCATGGGGCCGTTGGAGGCATTGCCCATCTGGAGCTCCGGAGGCACCGAGGGCCACGCGAGCACCAGCCCCTGGCCCTGGGCGATGACGTCCGGCCGGTCTCCCGGCAGGAGCGCCACGTAGCCGCGCGGCGCGGCGGCGCTCTCCATCGTCTGCGCGTAGTGGAACGCGTCGGCCGCGCCCTGCGTCAGCCCCGCGAGCACGTCTCCCCGAGTCACCGTGAGCTGCCCCGGCACGCGCTGCGGTGACGTGCCCGGCCACGGGCCGGACAGGTGCCCGTAGAGGTACACGGGGTCGTTGAAGCCCTCGGCGTCGGCGGGGTGCTCGACGAGCTCCACGGAGAAGAAGAACAGCTCCGGCGCGGCGATGCGCCGAGGCGTGCGTCCGGAGGCGACTTCGTGGTGCGTGAGCTGCGCGAGCGCGGAAGCGGGCAGGCGGCCTCGCTCGCTCGCGGGAACGACGTGTACCCCGCCCAGCGCGTCCAGGCCCACCAGCCACTCCGGCTCCAGGGCGTGGTTCGAGTCCAGTCGGAAGGCGTCCACCACGTGCGCGATTTCAGAGGCGTCCGACTGGACGGGCTCCGGCGGCGTGGCGGCGTGGGGGATGAAGTAGCGGGGCAGGTTCACGGCGGCGGCGTCAGGCTCCCGCAACCGCGCGGACCACGCAAGCTCGGCACGGGCCCCCGCGTCAGTCCCAGGCGCCCGCGTGGACGTCGCGCGCTTCCTTCAGGGGGATGGGGCCCTCCACCTCGGTGGGGCTGCTGCCCCGCTCGAAGACCTCCCGGCACGACATGGCGAGCCCGCCCCGGGATGTGCCCACCAGCTTCGCGAACTCCGCGGACGACAGGGAGAACACCACCCGGCGCACGCCCCCCCCAGAAGATGGCGCCCGCGCACATGGCACACGGCTCCGTGCTCGCGTACATCGTGCAACCCGCGAGGACCTCCGGCGTGAAGCGCTTCGTGGCGTCCCGCATCAGGTTGGACTCCGCGTGGCCCGTGCAGTCCCGCTGCGTCGCCACCGTGTTCTCACCCTCCAGCAGCACCTGTCCCTGGGCGTCCACCAGCACCGCGCCGAAGGGCTGGTCCCCGCGCGCCCTGGCACGGCGTGCCGCTTCGATGGACTGCTGAAGGAATCGGGTTTCCTCGGGACGCATGGGCCAGCCTCCGGTTCGGGGCCGGCAACCTAACGACGCACCCGGGACCTCGCCACGGTTCCACGGGGAGGACGGACGTCGGCTCCTCGACCCGCGCCGTGTGTCCCCGGGAAGCTGGAGGCGAATCCAGCCCCCGGGGCACGTTCAGCGACTACTGGTCGTCGCAGGGGGTGCCCAGGCGAATGCCCTCGTACACACCCAGGTCGTTGTAGATGAGCGGCAGGTTCTCCTCGACGGGCACCTGGCGCAGCTCGAGCGACTTCTTCGTGTTCTCAATCCAGACGGACGTCTTCGCCTTGTCCAGCACCAGCCGGAGGTCGCCCTTCTTGGTGGAGAAGATTTCGCCCTCCGAGTCGGAGATGACGTTGGTCATCTTCTGCGGCTTGAGCGCGCCACGCGGGCCGATGAAGACGCGGTAGTTCTTCTGGTCCGTGGTGCGCGCGCCCTTGTCCACGAAGTAGTAGTTGCCCTTCGTGTCGCGCAGGAGCGCGTACGGCGCGAACTGCTGCGGGTTGGGGGCGTAGGCGGCCTTGCGCAGGATTTCCGCGCCCGGGACCGCCTCCATGAGGTTGAGGGGAATGTTCTTCTCGCCGCACCGCACGGCGCACGTCTTCGCCTTGCGGTCCAGCTCCACCTCGGAGACCACGCGCCAGTCCTGGCCACGGAAGCTGGGGTTGGCCGACTTGTTGAAGAAGCGGGGCTCCAGGAAGCTCGTCCCGGAGGTGAACGGCAGGGACGGCACCAGGAAGAAGGTCTTCCCGTCACCGTAGTAGAGCTGGTCTCCGCCGCGCTCCTCCTCGGGAGACACGACGACGTAGTGCCCCTTGCCATCGGTGCAGATGGAAGTGGACTCCATGATCATCTTCTGGCCCAGGTTCTCCTCCTTGCCCCAGGGGGGCTGGAGGGTCTCGGATGCCAGGGACGCGCTACAGGCGAAGGACACCGCCACGGCGGCGATACGCTGGAAGTTCATCGCAGGGTCTCTTGGACTAAAGGTTCGTCTTGTAGAACTTCTTGGCGAACGTCTCCTGATTGGAGGCGTCCTTCGAGGTGGTCCAGATGAGGCGCTGGGCGTCGAACTTCGGCTCCAGGCTCGCCCCCAGGCGGCAGCTCACCTGCTTCACCTTCTCCTTCACGGTCTGCTTCGCGACGTTGGAGACGTCACACAGCTCCTTCAGGACGCTGAGCGAGGGCTCACAGTAGCCGCTGATGCTCAGCTCCTTGAGCTGGTCGTCGGTGATGGTGCTCCAGTCGATGTTCGCCGCCACGGAGGTGCCGCAGGACTTGTTCATGTCCTGGAGCACGGCGCCGTAGTCCTTGTCGTGGCGCGCCATCTCGCCCTTGCGGTCGAACGCCATCAGCTTCTCCAGCGTGCCGTCCTCCTGCTGCTTCTGGTGCTGCTTGTAGACCTCCTCGGACTTGAGGGCCTTGGTGCGCTTCTCGTCGAAGGAGACGCGAATCTCCTTGCCGCGCCCCGGCACGTACAGCTCGTAGTTCGAGTTGCGCATGTACAGCACCGTGTAGCCCCGGCCGCGCCACTGGGTGGTGTAGTTGTGCTGCTCGCTGCTGTTGGTGCTCCAGTCCTTGAGCTCGAAGGGCAGCACCTTGCCGTCGATATCGGAGCCCGTGCCCTGCACGCGCAGGATGAACTTCTTGGACGAGCGCGGGGTGAGGGGGACGACGGCCACTTCCTCTCCCTCGGCGCCGGAATAGACCTTGCCGGCCTCGACGGGGGCCGCCGCGAGGCTTGCGGAAGCCCCCAGCAACAGCGTGGTGACGAATACCGCGACCAGGTTTCTCAAGCGATTCACCTCATGAGGCAGGGGCCCGTCCCATCCGGACGGCGCCATGTGTCAGAACTCGATGTCGTGCTGCTTGCAAAACTTCCGGACCCGGGGCTGCTCCGGCCGGGAGACCTTGGGCCATTGGGCCTTGGCGTTGCTCAAATCTCCCTGACGGCAGAAGGCCCGGGTGAGCAGCGAGTAGGACGCCAGTGGGATGACCTTGGGTTCCCTCCGCTGGCTGCTTCGTGCCAGACGAATGGCCTCCGCGGTGTCTCCCCCGTTTAAAGCACGCTCCCCATCCGCCAAAAGCTGCCGCAGCTCGTCAGACAGCTTTTCGGAAGGCTCGGGTCGGGTGGAAGGACGCGTGGAGGGGGGCGGATTCTTCGTCGCCACACCGGCCGGGTCGTCCGGAGGAGGGTTTTGCGGCGTCGGCGTGCCCGTCTGCGTCCCGTTGGGCGGAGGGGCCACCGGGGTGCCCGTGGTGCCCTGGGTGCCCGTGGTGCCCTGGGTGCCCGTGGCGACGACGGGCGGGGTGGCGGCCTGGGTGCCCGTGGTGGCCTGGGTGCCCGTGGCGACGGGCTGCACTGGCGGAGGCGTGGTGCCTCCGGTCGGCGTGGGCACCTGGGGCCGGGTCAACCACCAGCCGCCTCCGGCCACGGCGACGAGCGCGGCGACGACGAGCGCGGCCACCGGCGCACGGCTCTTCGGCGCCGGCGAGGACTGCGCGGCCACGGAGTGGACCACGGCGGCGCTCGTGGGCTGCACGGAGCCGGGCTGCACGGTGGGGGACGGCGTGATGTAGCTCTGGGGCGCGACGGGCGGCGGCACGGACGGCGCCTGCTGGGAGATGAGCGTGGGGTCCAACCCCGGAGGGTCCATCAAGGGCGCGGCCTGAGGCGCGGAGGCATGGACGATGCCCATCTGCCCGGTGCCTCCCGAGGCGAAGGCCCCCGCCGGCGCCGAGGCATGGACGATGCCCATCTGCCCGGTGCCTCCCGAGGCGAAGGCTCCCGCGGGCGCGGCGGGCTGGACGACGCCCCTGCTCCCGGAGCTGCCCGGCGCCATCGTGTCCTCGAAGCCCATGCGGCCCGTGTCGGGGCCCTTGCGGACGCTGCCAGGCGCCAGCGTGTTGGACAGCGAGGGCGGGCCCTCGGAGGGCAGGGCGATGCCGGACGGCGAGCCGGTGGGACGGGGCTGCGAGGCGTGGGAGCCCGCGGCCGGGCTGAGCGTGTGCAGGGGGCTGCCGGTGAGGTCCTCCACGAACGAGGCGATGTCCGGGTAGCGGTCCTCGATGCGCTTGGACAGGGCCTTGTCCACCGCGGCGATGGCGTGGGCGGGGGCCTCCGGACACAACGGGGCGAGCGGGGCCGCCGGCTCGTAGACGACGCGGAAGATCATCTGCGCGATGCCCCCCGCGCCGAAGGCGGGCGTGCCGGTCATCATCTCGTAGACGATGCAGCCCATCGCGAAGATGTCCGTGCGGGCGTCAATCTCGCGGTTGCGGCCCTGAGCCTGCTCGGGCGACATGTACTGCGGCGTGCCGATGAGCATCGCCTCCTGCGTCTGCACCGTGCCGGAGTCGAGGACCTTGGAGATGCCGAAGTCGAGCAGCTTGAGCCGCTCGCCCACCACGCCCCCGGAGTCGGTGGGCACGAGGAAGACGTTGGCGGGCTTCAAGTCGCGGTGGACGATGCCCGCCCCGTGCGCGGCCTGGAGCGCGGAGCCCATCTGCCGCGTGAAGGAGTAGACGTCGTGCAGCGGCAGCCGCCCGCGCTCAAGCCGCGACTGGAGACTCTCTCCGCGCAGGAACTCCAGCACCAGGAACGGCGTGCCGTCCTCCAGCGTGTCGTAGTCGAGCACCTCGACGATGTTGGGGTGGCCCAGCCGGGAGGCGATCTCCGCCTCGCGACGGAAGCGCGCGAAGATTTCGGCGGTGAGGTGGTCTCCACCGCGCAGCACCTTCACCGCGACCTGTTTGCCCGGAAGGCGCAGGTGCTGGGCCAGGTACACCGAGCCCATTCCTCCGCGCCCCAGGATGGACAGGACCTTGTAGGTGTTGCGCAGGACCGTATCGATGGAAAGGTCACCGTCGGACGGTCGATTCATGGGGCTGTGGCTCGCACGGGATTCTCAGGGGTGTTCCACCCCATTCCATCCTCCCACCCCACCATGAGGCAACCTTTCCGAGGCGGGATTCCGGACGGAGGCTGTCTTGAGCGGTGAGAACCCCTGGTGGCTTTCCGCCAGCCTGCTAAGGAAGCAGCCTGTATGACGAAAGTCGCGCCCCCCAAGGACTTGCTCGAGGTCCGCGTCCGCCGCATCCATCGCCGGGACCTCAACCGGACCTGGGAGTTCCTCAAGCTCGTCTTCCGCGACGTCAACCGCGAGACGGTGGAATACCAGCGCCCCCGCTCCAAGCGCCGCTTCATGGAGGTCTACACCTCCGAGTGGATAGAGCAGCTGCTCTATGAGGTCGACGGCGAAATCGTCGGCTATTCCGAGTGCGCCTTCGAGGCCACGGGCGACGACAACTGGGTGAACCCCCGCTGGTTCGAGAAGCGCGGCATGCGGCCCCTCTTCGTGGAGGAGCTCGCGGTGCACCCGGAATACCAGGGGCGCGGAGTGGGCAGCTTCATGCTGGATCAGCTCCAGCATCTGGCCCGCACGCGCGGCTGTACCCACCTGGTGCTGGAGGTGGCGGAGAACAACGAGGCCGCGCTGGCGTGGTACCGGGCGAGGACGTTCTACAAGCTCGACGCCGCCATCTTCCTCGCGCAGAAGGTGCCGGGAGAGCCGGAGCTGCTGCCGCCGCGTCGCATCAAGCGCCGGCCGAAGGCGACCGAGGGCGAGGCCACCTCTCCGAACACCGGCCCCATGCCGGAGACCCCCGCGGCGCGAGGTGGCGCGCGCAAGGGCCGCGCTCCCGCGGCGAAGAAGGGAAGCTGAGTCACGGCGACTTCGCGGGGGGCGTCAGCGTGCGACTGAAGAAGCGCACGGCGTCCTGGCTGAGTTCGCGGTGCAGCTTCACGCGGTCCACCCCCGGAGGGTCCACGCAAATCTCCGGGGTGTGCTTCGCCATCTCCGCCCGGCACGGCGCGAGGAACACGAAGTGCCCGGCCTTGGGCACCTGTGTGTACTCGGGCTGCTGGGGCAGCGCGTCGCGAACGCGGAGGGCCTGGGCGACCCCGTCGAGCACCTCGTCCTGCTCCGCCGCGTACAACCGGACGGGCACCTTCACGTCCTTGAGTCCGGCCTCGTCGAAGAAGACGCCCACGGGCGCCATGACGAAGAGGGAGCGGATGCGAGGCTCCCGCGTGCCGCCGCGCAGCTCGGGGCGGACCGCGCGCACCGCCTTCATCTCGGTGCACAGGACACTCCTGGCGTGCGCGGCGTCTTCGCAATAGGGCCCAAGCTTGCCGAAGTCCGGTGACGCGCCCCCGAGCAGGAGCACGGTGTAGCCGCCCAGCGAGAAGCCCATGGCGCCCACGCGTGATGGGTCCACGAGCGGGCCCATCACCGCGTCCGTGAGCACCGAGTCCAGGAGCGTGCGCACCTGCAACGCGCGTCCCAGGAACACCTCGTCCGTGCCCGAGCGGGCGCCGTCGTTGTGCGTGTTGCCCGCGTGGTCCAGTGACGCGACGACGAAGCCCTTGCGCGCGAGCGCCGAGGCCAGGTCGCTGTGTCCCCAGCGCGTGCCCATGTGGCCGTGCGAGATGAGCACCAGCGGATGACGTCCGGGGATGGGCGGCAGGTCCTTGCCCGCGTCGAGCTGGAGCAGGTCCACCGGGAAGGGCTTGGAGGCTTTCGTGGAGGGATAGAGCACCACGCCCCGCAGGGGCCCGCCGTTCACCGGGTCCTTCATGGCGAGCTCGCGGTAGCCCACGCCTCGGATGATGGACGCGGAGGCGGAGGCCGCCACGAGCAGGGCGGCGAGCGCGAAGGCCCTGGGAAGCGCGGTGCCAGGTCGTCCAGAAGTCTTCATGGCCCTCTTATCGTCCGAGCCGGCATTCGATTGCACGGCCCCAGGGTGAAGGGGGCTGGACGACACGGGGTTGCGACTGGAGTCGCATGGGCCGGACGGGGTGTGGACCTCATGCTCGCGCCCCTTGCCCCCCTTCGGGGGTGGACCGGGACAAGGGTTGATGAGGACGCCGTGGCGCGGATGGCTGCTGCTCGTGGCCTGGCTCGTCGCGGGGAGCGCGTGGGCCCAGGATGCGCACTACTGGACGCGTCAGTTCGGCAACCGGGCGTGGCTGCTTGGCGGCGCGCTGCTCGGAGACCCCGCGGACATCAGCGCCGTCTATTACAACCCCGGCGCCCTCGTGCTGGTGGGCACGCTGGAGCTGGAGCTGACGGGCAGCGTCTTCGAGTTCTCACGCCTGTCGCTCGTCAACGGCCTGGGGCCGGGCAAGGACCTGACGACTTCGCGCTTCGACGCGCTGCCCGCCTTCATCGCGGGCCCGCTGCGCTTCCACGGGCTGGGCCGCGCGCGCATGGGTTATGCGCTCCTCACCCGGCAGGGCTTCGAGACGCTGCTGACGCGGCGGGAGGACTTCACCGGCACCGACCTCGTCGGGGTTCAAGGCCTCTCGCAGTTGTCCTCCGACGTGCGGCTGGAGCACGGCGTGAAGGAGCTGTGGGCCGGCGTGAGCTGGGCGTATCCGCTGAGCAAGTCCCTGGGCGTGGGCATCACCCCGTTCCTCGCGGGCCGGCAGCAGCACGCGGACTTCCTGGCCATCTCCCAGGGGTCCGGCGCTGACGGGCGCGAACTGCTCGCGACGGTGAGCCGAACCTATCGACTCCAACACCTGCGCCTGCTGGCGAAAATCGGCGTGAGCTACCAGGAGGAGCGGTGGGCGATGGGCCTGACGGTGACGACGCCCAGCCTGGGCATCTACGGCACCGGTGAGGTCGGGCTCGAGCGCGCTGAGTCAGCAGGGCCTGCCCCTGGAGGGGCCCGCGCGGGTCTCCAACTTCCAACCGGGGACGCCCGCGCGCTTTCGCAGTCCGCTGTCCGTGGGGCTCGGCGGCAGTCGGGTGCTTGGTGGCACCACCTTGCATGCGGCGGTGGAGGTCTTTGCGCGCGTGCCGGTGTTCCGCATCCTCGACAGCGACCCCATCCCCGTGGAGGGCCCCGAGCGCGTGCTGAGCAGCGACGTCTTCTACGGCCTGGAGCCGGTGGTCAACGCGGCGTTGGGCGCGGAGCACCGCGTGGGCGACAAGCTGCGCGTCTACCTGAGCGTCCACACGGACTTCAGCGCCGCCATCAATCTGCCCAACACCAGCACGCTGCTGGGGACGAGCGACCTGTACCACGTGGCCACCGGCGTCTACTTCCCCGTGCGGCACTCGCGCGTCACCGTGGGCACGGACCTGGCGTGGGGCCGTCAGACGACGCGGCGCTTCTCCGACCTGCTCGCGCTGACGGGCCTGCCGCCCCCGAGCGAGTCGCAGGCGATTCACGTCTTCCACGCCACGCTCGTCGTCGGTCTCACCCTGGGCCTCGGCGGTGGTGAGCGGGAAGAGGACGAGGCGCGACCCAGGTCGGACCTGGAGGTGCCCATCGCGGACGAGGGCGGGGCCCGGTAGCGCCGTCAGAAGCTCAGCGTGCCGAGCAGCTCGAAGGTGTTGCGGTAGACGTGCACGGGCTCGGTGACCGCGCCCGCCAGCGAGTCTGGCGCGGTGAGGTCCCGGATGCCCAGCTCGTGGCGGGACAACACGTAGCCGGCGCGCAGGCCGCCATCGAGGCCGCGCAGCCCGGGGAAGAAGCCCCTCACGAGGATGACGTCCAGGCCCGCGCCCAGATGCAGTGTGTTGGGCCACAGGTTGCGGAAGAAGCCGGGCAGGCGAATCCAGTACGAGTTGGGATTGGCCATCCCCACGCCGTTGATGTTGCCTTCCTCCAGTCGGTACCACGTCAGCCCGTAGCCGACCTTGACGTACGGCTGGAAGCCGCCGGGCAGGATGTTGTAGCGGATGCTGCCCGCGTACTCCCACAGGTTCAGCTTCGCGCGGAGCCGGAAGAGGCTCTCCTCGCCCGCGAGCGGCACGTCGATGCCCACGTCGCTGCGCGAGTGCAGCAGCGTGTTCTCCGACGTGAAGCGGTCCCCCAGATAGAAGCTCACCTTCAGCGTGGGGGAGATGGCCGTGTCCACCACCGGCTGGATGAACCGGGACGGCTGTTCGCTGATGGTCGGGTCCAGCGCGAGCAACTGCGGCCCCCACTCGGCGAGCTGCCGGTCATTGAGCAGCAGCGCGGCGAAGTCCTCGTCGAGCAGCCCGATGCTGATGCCCGCCTCCACGCTCACGCGTCGCCGGGGCAACTGCTTCTGCGGCGTGTAGACGGGCTCGTGGTTCTCCACCAGCGCGCGGATGGGTAGGCCCACCACCCGGTAGAGGAAGTCGAACGGCGGCAGGCTGATGAGGATGGCCACCGGGCCGTTGAGAAAGCCCAGGTTGTTGGAGAAGTCGTCCTGCACGTCCAGCGGGAAGAACCAGGGCAGCTCCCCGGGCGCGTAGCGGACGAAGCCCGCGTTGGGCGCGGGCCGGTTCCAGCCCTCGCTGAAGGCGGGGCCGGTGATGGACAGGTTGCCCATGTCCGAGTGCGCGACGATGCCCGCCAGTGGCGAGGCGGCGGAGGGGTAGCCCCAGCGCAGCGGCAGGATGAGCCAGGACCACTCGCGGCGCACCGACGGGTCGTCGATGGCCAGGTCGTAGACGCGCTCCCAGTCCGGCACCAGGTCGATGCGCTCCGCCATGTCGTAGCGCACCACGTCCTCGGGCAGCGGCCGCTTCGGGTCCGACAGGTACTCCTGGTGGTCGAAGTGCTTGGGCACCGCTTCCGTGGAGCCCGCGGGGCCCACGTCCTTGAAGACGCCGGGCAGCGGATACGTGGCGTGGGACTCGCGAGCGTGCGGGCCGGGGGAGGCGAGCAACTGCTCCAGGCCCTTCGAGTCCGCGCCGATGTACCCGATGGGATGCGTGTTGATGCGGGTCTCCTTCTCGTCCGCCCAGACGTAGCTGCGCACCCGCGCCAGCAGCTTCTTCTCGCCGGGTCGGTCCTCGCCCCGCAGGTCCACCAGCTCCTCCCACTGCTTGCGCGGCAGGTACGCGTTGGGGCTCGCGAAGTCGAAGACCATGGAGTTGCGGTGGAAGAAGTACTCGGTGCGCTTGAGGACCAGGGGGTCCGGGCCGTCGGCGGCCAAGCCGCCCGCGAGGATGCGCCGCATTTCGTCCTCGGTGAGCGGGCGCTCCACGGCGGACAGGGGCGAGATGACGGCGCTCACGTGCTCCCAGTCGCCCTCGTGATTGTTGCCCCCGGCGTTGAAGGGATAGAAGAACCAGTACTGGATGAGCAGCTCGTAGCCGCGCAGGCCGTGCTTCGCGTCGCGCACCTCCGAGAGGAACGGATGCGCGTAGACCTTCTCCGTGCCCTGGTAGCGGCGCGCAATCTCATCCGGCGTGGGGCTCGCGTACGCCTCATGCCACGTCGAGGGGTCGAAGCCCGGGAAGTCGAAGTACATCACGGTGAAGGGCGCCTGCTCGGCGGCCACCGCGTCCTGTCGCAGGCGGGGAATGGTGGGGTGGTCCGGGTGGAACTCCCGCAGCAGCGCGATGAGGCGGCAGTCGTCGCGCGCATCCCGTCCGGACTGCTCCGTCTGGAGCGCGACTTCTGGTGCGCCGTCCTCGGGACAGTGATGGCCGAGTGAGGAGAAGTTGATGGAGTCGCTGCGCATCAACACCGAGCCCGGCTTCGCCAAATCCCACGTGTCCAGGTTCAACAACAGGCCGCCGGGCAAATCTCGGAAGGCCTTGTGGTCCATGGGGAAGGTGTACGTGTTCTTCACCAGGATGGGCGCGAAGCGCACCGCCAGCGCCTGCAACACCCGGAACCGGTTGTCGTCCATGCCGTCGCGCGGCGTCTCATCGCGGTAGGACGGGTCCGCCGTGTCGCCGTAGAGCGAGAGCGCCTCGCTGGCCGTCGTCTGCCGGACGATGCGCGGATAGGCCAGGGGCACGTAGCGGAAGTACTCCTCGCGCGTCGGCGGCCCGGAGGCCCGAGCGTCGCTCGGGTGCGTCAGCAGACCCACGAGCAGCAGGGCCTGTGCGGCATGGACCGCGATACCGTGGCGCATGGTGTCCCCCCGGGACTCGCGGCGCAGTGCCTCACGTGGGCGCTCGCGATGAGGGGAGCCTAGGAGGCGCGCCCGCGCGCAATCCCACGGGATGTGCCGGGAGCGTCGGACACCGTACGGAGACCCGGGTGCGAAGGGGAGGCACTCACCCCCACGCACCCGGTGGTCAACAGTCGCGGCGCGTGGGCTCGCGCGCTTGCTCCGCTCAAGCGGGGAGCGGCTCCGTGGAGCCCTGCGTCGTCGCGGTCGCCGGAGGCGCGGACGGCGCTTCGCTCGGGGCGGTGCGCGGCGCGGGGGCGATGGTCGACTCGCCCATCGTCTCGCCGTGCTGGCTCAAATCCAGGCCCTGCTCCTCCGCCTCGCGGGTGACGCGCAGGGGCACGATGCGGTCCACCAGCTTGTAGAGCAGATAGGAGCCGATGAAGGAGAAGGCGGACACCAGCGCGAGCGCCAGCATGTGCATGAAGAACGTCTTCGTCTCGCCGTAGAGCAGCCCCACGTCCTTGGCCAGCACGCCGGTGAGCACCATGCCCACCACGCCGCCCAGGCCGTGACAGGGGAAGACGTCCAGCGTGTCGTCGATGGACGTGCGGCTCTTGAGGTGCACCGCCGCGTTGCTCACGAAGCTTGCGACCAGGCCCACCATGATGCTCTGCCCCACGGTGATGAAGCCCGCGGCAGGCGTCACCGCGACCAGGCCCACCACCGCGCCCACGCACGCGCCCATGGCGCTCGGCTTGCGGCCGCGCAGCCAGTCGAAGGCAATCCAGCCCAGCATCGCCGCCGCGGATGCCGTGTTCGTGGTGGCGAAGGCCAGCGTCGCCAGCGACGAGGCCGACAGCGCCGAGCCCGCGTTGAAGCCGAACCAGCCGAACCACAACATGCCCGTGCCCAACATCACGAAGGGCAGGTTGGCCGGCGTGTGCGACGCGTTCTCCAGATGGACCTGCCGGCGGCCCAGCACCAGCGCGCCCGCCAGCGCCGCGAAGCCCGCGGACATGTGCACCACCGTGCCGCCCGCGAAGTCCAGCACTCCCCACTCACGCAGGAAGCCCTTCGGGTGCCACGTCCAGTGCGCCAGCGGCGCGTAGATGACCAGCGTGAAGAGCACCATGAAGAGCACGTACGCCTTGAAGCGCACCCGCTCCGCGAAGGCGCCAGTGATGAGCGCCGGGGTGATGATGGCGAACTTGAGCTGGAACAGCGCGAACAGCATCAGGGGAATCGTGGGCGCCAGGTCCGGGTGCGTCTCTCCACCGACGCCGCTGAACATGAAGAAGGTGCGCGGGTCGCCGATGATGCCGTGGATGCTGTCGCCGAAGCAGAGGCTGAAGCCCACCACCACCCAGAGCAGGCTGATGACCGCCATGGCGATGTAGCTCTGCAGCAGCGTGGACACGACGTTCTTCAGCCGCACCATGCCGCCGTAGAAGAAGGACAGGCCCGGCGTCATCAACAGCACCAGCGCCGTCGCGGTGAGAATCCACGCCGTGTCCGCTGGGTTGATGGGCCCCCCTTGCTTCACCTGCGCCGCCGGCGTCACCAACATGCCCGCCACGCCCACTCCCACCAGCAGGGCCAGTGCCAACCACTTCTTCATCGCGTCACCCCAAGGAAGACTGACGCAATGCAGTATGGGGCCGGTGTGGGCCAGATTCAACGGCCCGGAGTCTTAAATCCCGTCGGATACAGCTAAAAATCGATATAATTGGGCTTAAGGTTCATGGGTCTGGGCGGGATGTAGGGTCATCTACTTCACGATGATGCGGCCACCCTTGATGTCCAGGTCCTCGCCGCCCTTGAGGACGACGTTGCCCCCGTCTGTCTGGATGGTGCAGGGACTCGAGCCCTGGATGGTGACGGAGGCCGTCTGGCTCTTGCCGAATGAGACGGAGGTCTTCACGCCGCTGCACACCGCCGTCCAGGTGTAGTCGCGCGAGTCGCGGTTGTAATAGCGCACGGTGACGGCGGCCCATGCGGCCGACGACGCCAGCAGGCCGGCCACGAGGGTGGCTATCGAGAGCCTGGCTTTCATTGTCTCCCCCTTTGAAGGAAGTGGCGCAGTCATAGCCGTTGGCCCTGACGCGCGCTCGTCACGCGAGGTGAGACATACCCGCCGAGGCGGCTGGCTTCGTCCCCGCGTGGAGTCCTACGCAGACATACGAACCGGGCGTGCGCGCCTGGCTCACGTGTGCGTCGGTGGCGCCGCGGTGGCCTGGTCGAACTCGTCGGGGTGGAGGTGGAACCAGCGGGCGATGAGCATCACCTCCTGGGCCTCGTGGGCGCGCAGGCCGAGCGTCTCGGGCTCGGGGCGCTCGAAGATTTCCCGGACGCGGGCCTCCAGGGCTTCGCGCTCCTCGGGGGTTCGCGGCGCGGGACGCTCGTCGCGCACGCTGCCCCGGCGCAGGACGTAGACGCGGTCCTCTCCGGCGTGGCCCGGCACCGTGTACACGAAGGACAGCCGCTTCATCGTCCGGCCCAGGGAGACCATCCACTCGCGGAGGTTCTTCAGGCGCTCCGCGCGGTCTCTCAGCTCCGCGGCGTACTCGAACTGGAGGCGCCGGGCGGCCAGGGCCATGCGCTCGTGCAGCAGGGTGAGCGGGACGTCGGAGGTGCCTTCCAGGAAGGCCCGGGCCTGGGCGATGCGGGCGTCGTACTCGGCATGGGTGCAGCCGCCGGCACAGGGCGCGAGGCAGCGGGAGAGCTGGCCGCGCATGCACAGGGGCTCCTGCTTCAGCGGGAAGAGCTGGCCCTGGTTGGCCAGTCGCATCGGTGTGTCCGCCGCGCAGTCTCTCAGCTCGAGCAGGTCGTTCACCGCGCGCACCACGTCGGAGACCGCGCCCTGGCCCTGGAAGGGGCCGTAGTAGTCGCCGCTCGCGCCGGTGACGCGCCCCACGACGTGCAGGCGGGGCACGGCCTCCTTGGTGAGGTGGAGGAAGCAGTGTCCCCGGTCTCGCTTGTGCTCCACGTTGTAGAGGGGGCGGTGGAACTTGATGAGGCGCAGCTCGCGCAGCAGCGCGGCGAACTCGCTGGGCGTGTGCTCCCACTCCACCTGATGCGCGTGGGCGATGATGTCCGCCGCCTTGTCGCCGGGCTCCGCGCGAAAGTAGGAGAGCAGCCGCGAGCGCACCCGCACGGACTTGCCGACGTAGAGCACTTCGCCCGAGGGCCCCAACATCCGGTAGATGCCGGGCCGGTTCTCCGCGTTCGCGCGGACGTGTTCGAGGAGTGAGGCGACGCGGGAAGACATGTGCGGCGAAGGCCCGGCCCTGTGCGTGCCGGACGACATGTCACCGTACACCTCGGTGCGGGCCTCGCGCGGCCCTCGCCTCTTCCCTCCAGCGTGCTTGTCCGTGGGGCGGACGGCCTGGTCGCATGCGAAGGCGAGCAGGTGAGGAGGGGGTTGGTCGCGCCCGCGACGCGCCACACGCGAGGCCGCCGCTCGCCATGGGGGCACTCCGTCCAGACTCCGATGGAGGTTTATGAAGTTATGTTAACCACCTTGTCTCGTTTAGTTAACGGCGTTAAGTGATGGTCCTGTGTAAACCCGGCCTCGCGATGAGGAGGGGTGTCTGCCTGCCTCGATGAAGGCGGGAGGGAGTCGCCGTCATGGTGCGTGCCCCGTCGTTGACCCTGTCCGCCGCGTGGATGAGCGGCTTCGCCATCCTCGTCGTGGGGCTGTTGTCCCTGGTGGGGTGCTCGCGCCCGGCCACCGCCGCTCCGGGGCCTGCTTCCTCCGGTGAAGCGCCCGTCCAGGTGCGCTCCGTGCCCGTCGTGGCGGAGGAGGTCACCCGTCCGGTGCGCGCCAGCGGGGTGCTCGCCGCGAAGCAGGAGCTGCGGTTGTCCTTCAAGCTGGGTGGCATCGTCAGGCAGGTCGCCGTGGACGAGGGTCGGTCGGTGACGCGAGGGCAGGTGTTGGCCGCGTTGGACCCGTCGGAGATTGGCCCTCAGGTGGCCCAGGCTCGCGAGGGGAGGGACAAGGCGGCCCGGGATTTGGAGCGCGCGAAGCAACTTCACGAGGCCCAGGTGGCCACGCGCGCGCAGCTGCAAGACGCCACCACGGCCTTCGAGGTCGCCGACGCCGCCTGGAGCGCCGCGGCCTTCAACCAGCGACAGGCCACCCTCGTGGCGCCCTCGAACGGGCGCATCCTCCGTCGGCTGGTGGAGCCCGGTGAGGTGGTGTCCCCCGGCCAGGCCCTCTTCCAGTTCGCGAGCGAAGATGGCGGCTGGGTCGTCCGCGTGGGCCTGACGGACCGCGACGTCGTGCGCGTGCGGGAAGGGGACGCGGCGGAAGTATCGCTCGACGCCTACCCCGGCCGGACGTTCCTGGCGCGTGTCAGCGAGATTGCCAGCGCCGCCACGCCGGGCCTGGGCACGGCGGAGGTGGAGCTCGAGCTGCGACTCCCCAAGGAGGTTCCCGCACGCGTGGCCGGCGCCGACGAGCGAGGTGGCGCCGAGCCCTCCCCGCGACTGCTGTCGGGCCTCTCCGCCAAGGCACGGGTCCTTCCGTCCGAGCGGCAGACGGTGCGCTTCATTCCCGTGGAGGCCCTGCTGGAAGGGGACGGTGACGTGGCCAGCGTCTTCATCGTGAACCCGGATGGTCGGAGCGCGCGGCGCCAGCGCGTGAGGGTGGCCTTCCTCTCCAACGAGGACGGCCGCGCGGCCCTGTCCGAGGGGCCCGACGTGGGCGCCCACGTCGTCACGGATGGCGTGGCCTTCCTCCGCGACGGCCAGGCGGTGGCGGTGGTGGAGGCGCGATGAAGCTCTCCACCGCGGCCGTGAAGAACCCGCAGCTCACCCTGGTGGTGTTCGCCATGCTGGTCGCGCTGGGTGTCTCCAGCGCGCTGTCCATTCCCCGCGCGGAGGACCCTGTCTTCCCGATGCCGGGCTTCACGCTCATCGCCGTGTACCCCGGAGCGAGCCCGTCGGACCTCGAGCAGCTCGTGGTGGACCCGCTCGAGGAGGCCTTCGAGGAACTCGATGACGTGAAGGAGGTGCGCAGCCAGATGGAGGACGGGCTGGCGCAGCTGGAAATCGAGTTCGAGTCCTCCACGGACCCGGATGACAAACACGCGGAGGTGCTGCGGCAGGTCACCGCCACGCGGCCTCAGCTTCCCTCGGGACTGGTGCGCCTGGAGGTCCTCCGTCACAGCGCGGCGAACGTGAGCGTGGTGCAGTTCGCCCTGGTGGGGCCTCATGTCTCCGCGCGGGAGCTGGAGCGGCACGCGGACGCCCTGGCGGACCGGTTGACGCATGTGTCCGGCGTGAAGAAGGCGGAGGTCTTCGCGGCGACGAAGCAGGAGGTGCGCGTGTCGGTGGACCCGGAGCGGCTGGCGCGCGTGGGCGTGTCGCTGGAGCGGGTGCTGCAAGCGCTCGGCGGCGCCAACCTCAACGTCCCCGCGGGCAGCGTGGACCTGGGCGCGCGGCGCTTCAACGTGAAGACGAGCAGCGAGTACACGTCGCTCGAACAGGTGCGCGCCACCGTGGTGTCCGGTGGCGAGGCGGGCGTGGTGCGCTTGCAGGACGTGGCGGAGGTTTCGTTTCGGGACCAGGACGCGGTGCACCTGGGCCGCTTCAACGGCGAGCGCGCTGTCTTCGTCGGCGTCACGCAGAAGGAAGGCGGCAACGTCTTCGCGGTGAGGGACGCGTCGCTCGAGGTCGCCCGCGAGTGGGCCCGGGAGCTGCCGAAGGGTGTCCGGCTGGAGACGGGGTTCGACCAGTCGCTCCAGGTGGAGCGGCGGCTGGGCGGCTTCGCGATGGACTTCGCGCTGGCGCTGGCCCTGGTGCTGGTGACGCTCCTGCCCCTGGGCTTCCGGGCCAGCCTCATCGTCATGGTGTCCATTCCCCTGTCCCTGGCCCTGGGGCTCGCGGCGCTGCACCACGCGGGCTTCACGCTCAACCAGCTCTCCATCGTCGGCTTCGTCATCGCCCTGGGGCTCCTGGTGGATGACAGCATCGTGGTGGTGGAGAACATCGCCCGCTTCCTGCGTATGGGGCGCAGCCGGGTGCGGGCGGCCATCGAGGGCACGTCGCAGATTGGCCTCGCCGTGCTGGGCTGCACCGCCACGCTGGTGTTGTCCTTCGTTCCGCTGCTGTTCCTGCCCGGCACGTCCGGTCAGTTCATCCGCAGCCTGCCCATGGCGGTGGTGTTCACCATCCTCGCCTCGCTACTGGTGTCGCTCACGGTGATTCCGCTGCTGGCCAGCCTCTTCCTCTCGGAGGGGGAGCACCCGGAGGGCAACCGCGTGCTGCGCTTCTTCCACCACTTCATCGAGCGCAGCTACCGCCCGCTGCTGCACCGCGCGCTGGCGCGGCCGGTGGTGACGGTGGTGGTGGCCGCGGCGCTCTTCGTGGGCAGCCTGGCGCTGGTGCCGGTGGTGGGCTTCAGCCTCTTTCCGAAGGCCGGCACGCCCATGTTCTACGTGAAGGTGGAGACGCCCGAGGGCGCCAGCCTCCCGGAGACCGACCGGGCCGTGCGCTTCGTGGAGGACGCCCTGCGCCGCCGGCCGGAGGTCGTCTCCGTCTCCGCCAACGCGGGGCGGGGCCATCCGTCCGTCTACTACAACGTCCAGCCGAGCGCGGAGCGACCCAACGTGGGCGAGCTCTTCGTCCAGCTCCAGGACTACGACTCGGAGACGACGCCCGCGCTGCTCGACGGCCTGCGCGCGGAGCTGTCCGCGTACCCCGGCGCGCGCATCGAGGTGCGCGAGTTCGAGCAGGGGCCTCCCATCGAAGCGCCCGTGGCGGTGCGACTGGTGGGGCCGGAGTTGGAGACGCTGCGCACGCTGGCCGCGCGGACCCAGCAGGTGCTGGAGACGACGCCGGGCACCCTCTACGTGAAGAATCCGGTGCAGACGCGTCGCACGGACCTCCAGGTGGAGGTGGACCGGGAGAAGGCGGGGCAACTGGGTGTGCCCGCGGCGGAGGTGGCGCGCGCGGTGCGCTTCGGGCTCGCGGGGCTGCCGGCGGGCACCTTCCGCGACGAGGCGGGCGAGGACCATCCCATCCTCGTCCGGATGCCACTGGAGTCCGGCGCGTGGCCGGCATTGGGCGCGCTGGAGCGCCTGCATGTGGCCAGTGTCACCGGCGCGCAGGTGCCGCTCATGCAGGTGTCCCAGGTGCGCCTGGAGGCCAGCCCCAACCGCGTCACCCACCACGACGGCGAGCGCTCCGTCACCGTCTCCGCCAGCGTGGCCACCGGCTACATCAACGACAACGTCATCCAGGACGTGCTGCGCCGGCTGGACGCGGAGGTGAAGCCGCCGCCGGGCTACCGTCTGGAAGCGGCCGGAGAGCTGGAGAGCCGCCAGGAGAGCTTCGACGGCGTGTCCGCGGCCGGCATCATCGCGGCCTTCGGCGTGCTGGCGGTGCTGGTGCTGGAGTTCCGCACGTTCCGCAGCACGCTCATCGTCGCGTCGGTGATTCCGCTGGGACTGGTGGGCGGCATCCTCGCGCTGTTCCTCACCGGCAACACGCTGTCGTTCACCGCCTCCATCGGCTTCATCGCCCTGGTGGGCATCGAGGTGAAGAACAGCATCCTCCTGGTGGACTTCACCAACCAGTTGCGCGCGCGGGGTCTGTCCGTGGACGAGGCCATCGAGCAGGCGGGCGAGACGCGCTTCCTGCCCATCCTGCTCACCACGCTGACGGCCCTGGGGGGCCTGCTGCCCCTGGCGCTGGAGCACAGCAGCCTCTACTCACCCCTGGCGTGGGTCATCATCGGTGGGCTGATTTCCTCCACCGTCCTCACCCGGGTGGTGACGCCGGTGGTGTACAAGTTGCTGGCCCCGGAGGTGGAGCGGGAGGGCGAGGCACCGGCCAGCGAGGGGCCTGCGTCCCCGCTGCCCGGCTCCGTCGCATCGGCCGGTGGCGCGGCATAGCGGCACTCGAGAGGCACCATGGGCATCAAGGAGCGACGAGAGCGGGAGAAGCAGGCGACGCGGCAGCGCATCCTGGATGCGGCGCGCGAGCTCTATGTCCAGGAGGGCTACGAGGCGATGACGATGCGGCGCGTCGCCGAGAAAATCGAGTACAGCGCCACCGCCATCTACGTGCACTTCAAGGACAAGGCCGCGCTCATCCAGGAGCTGTGCGCCCATGACTTCCTGCGCTTCGCGGAGGTGCTCAACAAGGTCGCCAAGGTGAAGGACCCGGTGGAGCGCCTGCGGAAGATGGGGCGGGCGTACATCGACTTCGCCCAGGAGTACCCCACCACCTACCGCCTGCTCTTCATGGAGCGGCGCCCGGCCGAAGTGGGGACCACGGGCCCGGACGGCCCGGAGCAGGGCAACCCCGAGCAGGATGCCTATGCCTTCCTGCGCCAGTCCGTGCAGGAGGCGAAGGACGCGGACTGCTTCAGGCCCGAGCACCAGGACGTGGAGCTGGTGAGTCAGGCGCTCTGGGGCGGCCTGCATGGCCTCGTCGCGCTGCACCTGGTGATGGGGCCCGAGGACAAGTGGATCGACATGCGTCCACTGATGCGCACCGCGACCCTGATGATGGACCTGCTCCTGGAGGGCCTCTGCAAACCCTCCAGGTCAGGCGGCGCTACGCGGGCTCGATGAAGTTGAGCCGGTAGCCGTCCGGGTCGGTGACGATGACCTCCCGGGTGTGCCACGGCTGGATGGCGGGACCCTCCACCACGGCCCCCTGCGCCTGCGCCCGCAGGAGCAGCTCGTCCAGGCCGCTTGCGCCCTCGACGCGGAAGCCCACGAGCACGCCCAGTCCCCGCCGGCCTTCCAACTGCAACTGCGTCGGAGGCGCGACGAGGTAGACGTCCACCGCGCCCGCCCACTGGAGGCGGACGAAGGGCGGCTCTGCTTGGGTGCGCTCGAAGCCGAGCGCCTCGTAGAACGCCAGGGAGCGCGTCAGGTCCGAGACGAGCAGCTTGACGAAGGCCGGAATCACTTCTTGAGGCCTTCGGCGGCCAGCGCCGCCTGCACGTGGGGACGCTCGGCGATGCGCGCGTGGTAGGCCTTCACCGCGGGGAACGCCTCCAGGTCCACCTGCACGGGCTTCGCCCAGTTCAGCACGGTGAAGAGGTACGCATCCGCGACGGTGAACTGCTCACCCATGAGGAACGTGTTCTTCGACAGGACCTCGTCCAGCGTCTTGAAGCGCACCGCGAGCCGGTCCTTGTAGATCTTCTTCCCCTCGTCGGGAAACGCCGGGTTGAAGAGGGGGCTGAAGCCCTTGTGAATCTCGGTGGAGATGAAGTTGAGCAGCTCCTGGAGCTTGTAGCGCTCGAGCGAGCCGTTGGCGGGGGCCAGCTTCGCCTCGGGCGCCTGGTCCGCGATGTACTGGACGATGGCGGGCCCCTCCGTCAGCACCGTGCCGTTGTCGAGCTGGAGCGCGGGGACATAGCCCTTGGTGTTGACGGCGAAGTAGTCCGCGCCGGTCTCCGTCTTCTTGCCGCGCAGGTCGACCTTCTCGAGGTCGAACTTCAGGCCCGCCTCACGCAGGGCGATGTGCGGGGACAGGGAGCAGGCACCGGACGAGTAGTAGAGCTTCATGGGAGCGCATTCCTCACGTGGGGGGTTCGAGGCGCGCAGTTCTGCACCTTCCCGGGAGGGGATGCCACCGTTTCGATGCGGGGCACCGGGTGTCGCCGGGCAGGCGGGCGGGTGGACGGCACGTGGCGCCCGCCGCGCTCCTGGGTCGGCCGGGCCCCGCTGCCGGGGGCGCGCTCGGAGTGGTAGTTGTTTCGCTCGGAGGTTGGCGCCGGCCCGGGGAGCCCGCCACGCCTCCTTACCCCCAGAGCGAGCCCCGGCCCCGCGGGGCGCTCCGTCAGACATGGCCGGGCCTCGCGCCCGAACCTGGAAGGACCCTATGCGTTTCAAAGTCACTCTGTTGCTGCCCATCGCGTTGCTGGCGTGGGGCGTGATGCCGGCGTGCTCCGGTGATGACGATGACAAGCCCGGCGATGGAGGCTCCAATCCCACCGACTCGGGCACCGACGCCGGTAGCCACCCGGGCGACGGCGGCACGGGCAACGCGTCCTGCCCCACCGGCGCCATCCTCTGCGAGACGTTCGAGAACGGCTCCGCGGGCTGGGATGTCGGCCGCGAGCACGCCACCATCGAGGCGGACGGCACGAAGCCCCACACCGGCTCGCGCTCGCTGCACGTCGTGACGGAGGACGGCATCGACGAGAAGCAGAACGAGGGCGAGGCGATTGGGCGGTGGATGAAGAGCATCCCTCCGTTCGACACGCAGCTCTTCGTGCGCGCGCACGTGTTCATGAACGCCTTCCCCGGCGACCAGGGGCAGATGGGCACCTACTTCGTCCTCTTCTCCGACACGAACTCGGACTTCGGCGGCATCGAGCTGCAGGTCATCCGGGACACGGGGTTCGCGCTCGATGACTGGTCCGCGAGGACGGGGCAGGGCTGGAATCGTCAGGGCCCGCCCGTCAACCTGGGCATGTCCACCGGCCGCTGGGTCTGCCTGGAGTGGGAGGTGCGCCGCCCCACCGCGTCGAGCACCCACGGCAACGCGCGAGTCTACGTGGACGGCGCGCTGGCCCACGATTTCACCGACATCGGCATGCGCTCCTTCAACAACTTCTGGGTGGGCTACGGCTTCGTGCATCCCCAGGGGCCGTCGGCCTCCGAGACGTGGGTCGACAACCTGGTGGTCAGCCGCACCCAGCGCGTCGGCTGCGAGTAGCACCCCGCCTCACCGCCGGCCCTGGCGCACCCCGGGGCCGGCGGCTCGTTCCCCCCCGTCGCGCGACACCTGTCAGGACGGGTTGATAGGGTTCGTGTGTAATTAACACGAAGTCTCGCCGCCTTTTCGCGGCGGAGGTCTGTCAGGAGCGGGTCATGTCGTTGAAGGAGCTTGCGCGGCAAACGGTGCGAATCGCGGAGCTGGGGACGTATGAGGCGCCCTCGGGGCGGAGCGTCTCGCTGGGGAACCTGGTGGCGCGCGCCGTGAGCGGGACGTTGCTGTACCGGCCCGACGACTTCGGGCGGCTCCCTCCCTTCGAGCCGGGACTGGAGCGTCCGGACCTCCACATCGAAGTCACGGGCGAGAAGACGGGGCAGGCCGCTCGGCGGTTGGTGGAGGAGGAAGGAGAGACGCGGGTCGCCGCGCTCAACTTCGCCTCCGCGAAGAACCCGGGCGGCGGCTTCCTGGGCGGCGCGAAGGCGCAGGAGGAGGACCTGGCGCGCTGCTCGGCGCTCTATCCGTGCCTGCTCTCGCAGCGGGGCTACTACGACGCGAATCGCGCCGAGCGCTCGATGCTGTACACCGACCACCTTATCTACTCGCCGGACGTGCCGTTCTTCCGGGGCGACTCGCTGGAGCTGCTGGAGCGGCCCTTCTGCCTCTCCGTGCTCACCGCGCCCGCGCCCAATGCCGGCGAGGCGCTCCGGGTGGACGTGGGCCTGCGGCCTCAAATCCACGAGGTGCTGCGCGCGCGGGCGCTGAAGGTGCTCCAGGTGGCGGCGCACCAGGGCCATGAGGTCCTCGTCCTGGGAGCATGGGGCTGCGGCGTCTTCCGCAACGAGCCGGTGGAGGTCGCCAACGCCTTCTCGCTCGCCCTGGCGGCCCTGCCCGGCGCCTTCAGGCGCGTGGTGTTCGCGGTGTACGAGCGGAGCGGTGACGGGCCCAACCCGCGCGCCTTCCGCGAGCACTTCGCGTGACGTGGCGTCGGGGGCGGGGCGGCGGATTTAACTCGGTTTAATTCCACCTCCGCCCCGGTTTGGACGACAACTCCCCAAGCATTCACTTCAGGGGGAAGTCGATGACAGGGGATTGGGGCGGTCCGGGGG
>NZ_VIFM01000186.1 GCF_006636215.1 Myxococcus llanfairpwllgwyngyllgogerychwyrndrobwllllantysiliogogogochensis
GGGTGGGGAGGCTCGCGCGGAGTGGAGTGCCTAACATTCGCGACAGGAGGTGCCGCATGTTGCTGGAACTGTCCGCGGTGGAAGCCCGCGAGCTGAAGCAGGCGCTGGACACGGCGTTGCTCGAGCTGCTCACCGAGATTTCCCACACGGACCAGCGCGCGTACCGCGACCTGCTGCGTGAGCGGTATGACCGGCTGGAGCAGCTCAACCGGCGCCTGGAGTTGTCGCTGGAAGGCAGTCAGGTCTACGCCTGAGGTGGGGCCGCGCGCATCGGCCGGGCGGACGAGGCGAGGGAGCAAGGCGCCGGAGCGGCGGCTCGTGAGGCGGGCGCGCGCGGAAGTGGGCGTGGTGCGCGGACGCGAGCGGGCGCACCTTCTTCCGCGAGCACGAGGGAGGCCGCGCCATGATTCCGGAGAACATCATCCAGTACCTGGAAGGTCACAACGTTCCCTTCGACCGCAGGCCGCACCTGCGAGCCATCACCGCGCAGGCGCTCGCGGCGTCACTGCATGTCAGCGGCTTCCAGGTGGCCAAGTCGGTCATCCTCCGCTCGGATGACTCGCTGTGGATTTGCGTGGTGAGCGCGCCGGACACGGTGAACCTGGACCGCGTCGCGGCGGTGACGGGCGCGAAGAACCTGCGGCTCGCCGAGGAGTCCGAGTTCGCCCCGCTCTTTCCCGAGTGCGAGGTCGGCGCGGAGCCACCGTTTGGAAGGCTCTATGGAATCCCGGTGGTGGTGGACGAACACCTGCGCCACGCGGAGCACCTGTTGTTCCGCGCGGGCTCCCACGCCGAGGCCCTGGAGCTGCGCTTCGCGGACTTCGAGAACGTAGAGGCCCCGCTCACTGGAATCATCGTCCATGACCGCCAGCGCGAGCAGTTGAGCATCGAGAACGACAGCTTCTCGCTGCAGCCCTGACGGGCGTGCCCTCATGAATTCCTGACGCGTTGCGCGCGCCAGAACCATCCGGAACACAACATCTATCCATGCCGACAGCGAGGCAACGCCTCTCACCGGCGTAGCCTTGGGCTGGTATCCGACTCGCACGACAACCACTGGGTCGGTGGTCGCTCATGACGAGCGTGTGCGGGTCGTCCGTCAAGCCGGCGAAGACCCCTGCTCGCGCCCCACGCACTGCCCGAAGTAAGGCTTGAGGGCCACGCGCAATGCCGGCGGCACCCGGAAGGAGCTGCCGTGCGCATTCTGCAAGTCATCCATGGTTATCCCATGCGGTTCAACGCGGGCTCTGAGGTGTATACCCAGGCTCTCGCACACGCATTGGCGGGCCGACATGAAGTTCGAGTGTTCACGCGCCAGGAGAACCCCTTCGCGCCAGACTACGTGATGTCGAGCGAGTCGGACCCCGATGACCCGCGCATCCGGCTCCACCTCGTCAACATGCCCAACAGCCGAGACCGCTACCAGCACGCGGGGGTCGACCAGCGTTTCCAGGAGGTCGTCGAGGACTTCAGGCCCCACGTCATCCATGTGGGTCACCTCAACCACCTTTCCACCTCGCTCATTCAGGTCGCAGCCACCCAGCAGGTTCCCATCGTCTACACCCTGCATGACTACTGGCTGATGTGCCCTCGTGGGCAGTTCATGCAGATGCATCCCGAAGACCCCTCGAACCTTTGGGCGTCATGCGATGGGCAGGAGGACCGGAAGTGCGCCGCGCGGTGCTATTCCCGCTACATCTCGGGCGCACCCGAAGAGCAGGAAGAGGACCTTCACTATTGGGAGGGCTGGGTACACCGCCGCATGGAGCATGTGCGGAAGCGAGTCTCTGACGTTGCCCGCTTCATCGCGCCTTCCCGCTATCTGCTCTCGCGATTCCGCGACGAGTTCGGCATTCCGGCCTCGAAGCTCACCTACCTTGACTATGGCTTCGACCATTCGCGTCTTCGGAATCGCCAGAGGAGGGCTGAGCCAGATTTCGTCCTGGGCTACATCGGCACGCACATCCCAGCCAAGGGCATCCACCAACTGCTCGAAGCCTTTGGTCGGCTCCAGGGCAGGGTCCGGCTGCGCATCTGGGGCCGACCACGCGGAGCGAACACAGGGGCGCTCCAAGCCATCGCCCGCTCGCTCCCAGGAGACCTGTCCTCTCGGGTGGAATGGCGTCCCGAGTACCGCAATGCGGACATCGTGAGCGATGTCTTCAACCACGTGGATGCCATCGTGGTGCCTTCCATCTGGGTGGAGAACTCTCCGCTCGTCATCCACGAAGCTCTCCAAGCTCGTGTCCCGGTCGTCACCGCGGACACCGGTGGCATGCGTGAGTACGTCCAGGATGGATTGAATGGGTTGCTCTTTTCGCATCGAGACCCCGCATCACTCGCACGGGCCTTGCAACGCATGGTCGATGAGCCCGACCTGGCGCATCGTCTTGGGGCGCGAGGGTACCTTCAGTCCCAGCACGGCGATGTGCCCGACATGCGGGAACACGCCCAGGAAATTGAAGCCCTGTACGCGGGCGTCATCCGGCAACAGCGTGCGGCACGAACTCCCACGCGGCCGGGTCCCTGGAGAATCACCTTCGACACCAACCCGGACGACTGCAACCTCCACTGCATCATGTGCGAAGAGCACTCGCCCTACAGCCAAACCCAACAAGAACGCGAACGGGCGGGCACTCCAAAACGGCGCATGCCCATCGACCTGCTTCGCCGCATCCTGGAGGACAGCAGGGACACCCCACTGCGTGAAGTCATTCCGTCCACCATGGGGGAGCCTTTGCTGTACGCGCACTTCGACGACCTCATCGACTCGTGCATGGAGCACGGCGTCCTGCTGAACCTCACTACCAATGGAACCTTCCCCCGGAGGGGCGCGCGTGAGTGGGCGCGGCGGCTGGTCCCCATCACCTCCGATGTGAAGATTTCGTGGAATGGAGCCTCGAAGCGGACCCAGGAAGCGGTGATGCCGGGGGTTCGTTGGGAGCGAGTGTTGGAGAACGTCCGGGCCTTCATCGCCGTCCGGGATGAACATGTCCGCAACGGAGGGCATTCGTGCCGGGTGACGCTCCAGCTCACCTTCCTCGAAACCAACGTAGGGGAACTGGCCGACATCGTTCGACTTGCGGCCAGCCTGGGGGTCAATCGCGTGAAGGGGCATCATCTGTGGGCCCACTTCGAGCAACTCAAGCCCCTTTCGCTCCGTCGAAGCCCGGACTCCATCTCACGGTGGAATGAAGCCGTTCGCGACGCCATCAACGCGGCCCGAGAGAATCCCCTGCCGGATGGCAGTACGGTGCTCCTGGAGAACTTCCACAGGCTCGACCCCGCAGCCGTCGTGGACCTCGCGCCAGGAGCACGCTGCCCCTTCCTGGGGAAAGAAGCCTGGGTGAGCGCGCTCGGTCGCTTCGACCCTTGCTGTGCCCCAGACAAGGAGCGAAGGACGCTCGGCGCATTCGGCGATTTGCATCAAGCCACGCTGCACGACATCTGGTCCGGGAGCGCCTACGAGCGACTGCTGGCCACCTATCAGGACCATGCTCTGTGCAAAGGGTGCAACATGCGCCAACCCGCCGAGGCGGCGCGATGAGCGACTGGACACGGACCCGCGTCGCGCCAGAGCGAACCCATCACATCCAGGACAATCTGCCGCTCTACTCGGTCCGCTTCACGGAAGTGCTCTCCTTCCATGCACCAGGGCTCGCCGCGGTGCGCGATGAGACTGGCGCGTTCCACATCGACCTCACCGGACGCGCGACCTATGCACATCGCTTCCAGCGCACGTTTGGCTTCTACGAAGGACGGGCCGCTGTCGAGTCTCCCGAGGGCGCCTTCCATGTTCGCGTGGATGGCTCCGCGCTGACGGAAGCGCGCTATTCCTGGTGCGGAAACTTCCAGGAAGGTCGCTGCACGGTGAGGGAGCGCCAGGGACGCTATTTCCACTTCGACGAAGAATCCCGCCCTGTCTATCGCGAGCGGTACGGCTACGCCGGAGACTTCCGCGAGGGTTTCGCGGTCGTCCGAGAGGACTCTGGCCTGCATCTGCACATTGACCGGGATGGCCGACCGTTGAACGGCCACAGGTTCGAGGACCTGGATGTGTTCCACAAGGGTTTCGCGCGGGCGAGGGACCTTCGTGGGTGGCACCATGTGGACAGGGCCGGCGAGCCTCTCTATGCCACTCGCTTCGTGGCGGTGGAGCCCTTTTACAATGGGCAATCCCGGGTGATTCGAGGGGATGGCTCGCTGGCGGTCATCAACGAGCGAGGGGACGTCGTCCTGGAGCTGCACCAGGCACAGCCCCTTCGCTCGACGTCAACCGGGTGAGCTGCGCCAGGCACCTATTCCGAAGCCCGCGCACGCCCCGTCTTCGCGTCGAACCGCCGCAGCTTCGAGGCATCGAAGCGCAGGGACACGGGGGTGCCCGAGGCGGCGCGGAAGTCACCGGGTGCACGGGCCACGAGCTGCTCACCAGCCACGTCCACCGTCACCCAGCTCTCCGCGCCCATGGGCTCCACCAGATACACGAGCCCCGTCAGCGCCCCCGGTGACTCGTCGCCCTGAGCCGTCACCACCAGGTGCTCGGGACGAAGCCCCAGCACCACGTCCTCGGCCGCGAGGCCCAGTGTCCCGGGCTTCACCTGGTTGATGCGCGGCGAGCCGAAGAAGCCCGCCACGAACAGGTTCGCGGGCGCGTCATACAGCTCGCGCGGCGGAGCCACCTGCTGCACCTCGCCCTGGCTCATCACCACCACCCGGTCCGACAGCGTCATCGCCTCCGACTGGTCATGCGTGACGTAGATGAACGTGGCCTGGAGTCTCTCGTGCAGCTTCTTGATTTCACCGCGCATCTGCGTGCGCAGCGCGGCGTCCAGGTTGGACAGCGGCTCGTCGAACAGGAACACCTTCGGCCGTCGCACGAGCGCGCGTCCCAGGGCCACGCGTTGCCGCTGCCCACCGGACAGCTCCTTCGGCCGACGCGACAGCAGCGCCTCCAACCCGAGCCCCGAGGCCACCTCACGCACCCGCGCCTCGATGTCCGCGCGCGACAGCCCGGCGACCTCCAGCGGGAAGGCCAGGTTGCGAGCCACGTCCAGGTGCGGATAGAGCGCGTAGCTCTGGAACACCATGGCGATGTCGCGCTCCTTCGGCGACATGCCGTTGACCACCTCGCCGTCGATGCGCAGCGTGCCGCCGGACAGCTCCTCCAGTCCGGCAATCAGGTTGAGCGTGGTGGACTTGCCACAGCCGGACGGGCCGACGAGGGACACGAACTCACCGTCCGCGATGTGCAGCGTCACGCCCTTCACCGCGGCCACGCCCCCTCGATACACCTTGCGCACGTCCTCCAGGGACACCGTCGCCACGCGACTAGCCCTCCCCGGTGCCCGAGCCTCGGGCCCATCGCGCGCGGGGTCTCTTCATCGAAGCTGTCTCTCGGATGCGCATGGAGGCAGCCAACCCCCTCGTCACCGGGCACGGCAAGCGCGATGTCGCGCCGCCGTGCACCCGCTGACAGCCCGCGCCTACAGCGCCAGCGTCATGCCGCCGTCGATGACGAAGGCGGAGCCCGTCAGATAGGGATGGTCGTCGCAGGCGAGCATCAGCGCCGCGTCCGCGACCTCCGCCGCCGTGGCGAGCCGCTGCTGTCCATGCACGTTGACGCGAGCCCAGGCGGCCGCCGCTTCCTGGAACTGCTCCTCCGGCATGTTCTCCGCGCCCATCTGCCGCCGGACCAGCGGTGTGTCCACCGTGCCCGGGCAGAGCGCGTTCACCCGGATGCCCAGCGTGCCGTACTCCAGCGCCGCCGCCTGGACGATTCCCACCAGCGCGCGCTTGCTCGCGGTGTACGCCGAGCTTCCCTTGCGCGTGGCGAACGCCTGCACCGAGGACGTCACCACGATGCTCCCGCCTCCCGCGCTCAGCATGTGAGGGATTTGCGCTCGCATCGCCGCGAAGACGCCACGCACGTTGGTGTCCGAGAGGTCATTCCACTCCTCCAGGGAGATGTCGTGCAGCCCCTTGGCCATGCTGATGCCCGCGTTGTTGAACGCGACATGCAGCCCGCCGTAGTGCTGGACCACCGTGTCCACGAACGTCCGCACCGCGTCCGCATCTCTCACGTCGACCTTGTAGTAGGTGGCCTCACCGCCCGCCTGACGGATGAGCTGCTCCACCTCCTGGCCCAGGTTCTCCCGGCGACCGCAGAAGGCCACCTTGCCGCCCTCGGCCGCGAAGGCGATGGCCGCTGCCCGGCCGATGCCGGACGTCGCGCCGGTGACGAGCACCACCTTGTTCTCGAAGCGCCTCCTGCCAGTCATGGGCGCCATGCCCACCGGCGAGCCACACGCCACATCCGCCGCGAGCACCGCCGTACTCCCCAGCGCCGCCGTCAGAAACGTCCTCCGCTCCAACCGCACGGAGTCCTTCGAATCCCGCGTCGTCATCGTCACCTCTCAAGGAAAATCCTGGTGAGGCCCTCACGAGTAGCAACGCTGGACTGTTTGGATAATCCACATTAACCAGCACAGGTCATGCACCCGGGCTTCACAATGAAGAAGGACCAGCTCGACGGCGTGATGACGCTGTTGAGCGTCGCGCGTCTGCGCAGCTTCCGCGCGGCGGCGACGGAGCTGGGAATCTCTCCCTCCGCGGTGAGCCAGATTGTGCGCGCGCTGGAGGCTCGCGCGGGCGTGGCGTTGCTGACGCGCACGACTCGCAGTGTCGGGCTCACCGAGGCGGGCAGGAGCTTCCTCGAACGGGCCACACCCGCCGTCGACGAACTGCTCGCCGCCTTCGACTCGGCGCGCTCGCTGGGAGGCAAGGCCAGCGGCCTGCTCCGACTCAACATCCCTCGCGCCGTCATTCCTCACGTCATCGAGCCCATCCTCGCGGGCTTCTGTGCCGCCCATCCGGACGTGCGGATTGAAATCCACGCGGCGGACCACCTGAGCCGCATCGTCGACGAGGGCTTCGACGCGGGCGTCCGGCTGGGCGAACTCGTCGAAGCGGACATGGTGACGGTGCGCCTGACGCCGCCCTTCGGCTTCGCGGTGTTCGGCGCCCCCGCCTACTTCGAGCGCCACGGCCGCCCTCGCAAGCCCGAGGACCTGCGCGCGCACACGTGCATCAACTACCGCTCCGGCGACGGCTCGCTGTACCGCTGGCAGTTCCAGCGCAAGGGACAGCCTCTGGAAATCGCGGTGCAGGGCACCGTCATCGTCAATGACTCCGCGCTCAACTTGAACGCGGCGGCGAAGGGACTCGGGCTCGCCTATGCGGCCCAGCCGCTCGCGGCCGAGCACCTCCGGGCAGGTCGCCTCGAACGCGTCCTCGCATCGTTCTGCCCCGACACGCCGGGCCTCTTCCTCTACTTCCCCAGTCGCCTCCAGGCGATGCCGAAGCTGCGTGCCTTCATCGACTACTCACGCAAGCACCTGAAGGTCTCCGCACCTTGAGGCGGGCGGTGCCCCACGCATGACGCACCGCACCCTGAGGCTACCCCAAACCACACATACTCACAGTCAAGGCCATACGGCCCGCGCAGGGGCCCGTGGTAGCGTCCACGGACATCATCCAGCGCGAGGACCGCTGCGTGCGGGCCGCGCGCCCTGACGAACGGGGGAAACAGTCATGGCATCCGACACCATCACACTCATCAAGGGCCAGGGGCCCCTTCCGCTGCCGGAGAAGCCGCACCTGCGCCTCGCCAGCGGCAACTTCTGGGCCGAGGAGGTGGAGGCCAAGGGGGGCCGCGAGAAGCAGCTCACCGCGGGCCTCTTCATCATCGACACCCGCACGTCCCCCTCGAAGCAGGACCATGTGCGTGTCCATGCGTCCCAGGTGGTGGAAGTGGACGGGGCTTCGCTGGAGATCCTCGAGGTCAGCGGCGCCGAGGGCAAGGAGCCCGCCATCCACCTCAAGGTCCGCTGAGTGCCACACGCACAGTGCGGGCGCGACGCAACTCTGGCGCCGCCGCCGCGACAATCCAGACATCCACTGACGCCCTTGGGGGGCGACAGTCCATCTTCAGATTCCGCTGTTTCGAGGGGGAGCATCCATGAGCTTCAAGATTGGGAATGAAGGGTCCCGCGTCACCCAGCCCGTCCCGCAGGCCACCGAGACGGTCCGGCCGCAGGCGAAGACGCAGGAAGTCCGTGAGCAGCAGCCCGCGTGGGCGAGCGCCCGGACCCAGGACGGCATGCTTCCGCCCAGCCGCCGTGAGCAGTTCGCCGCCGCGCTCGGCCAGACGAGCCAGGCGAGCGGCGCGGAGAGCCCCAAGACGAAGGACCCGAAGGCGCTCGACACCAACGTCACCTACGGCCCGGTGAAGAACGGCAGCGTCTTCGAGGCGGGCACCGACGGCACCAAGGCGCACTGGAACGACGTGCAGCAGGGGCAGATTGGTGACTGCTACCTGATGACCTCCATGGGCGCGATTGCGCGCGCCAACCCGGCGCTCATCGAGAACATGGTCAAGGGCCCGGACGCGTCCGGCAACTACAACGTCACCTTCCAGGACAAGGGCAAGCCGGTGACCATCACCGTCACCCCGGACCTGCCGCTCAACTCCGGTGGCAACCCGGCCTACGCCGCGACGCCGCAGGAGAACGGCAAGGCGGAGCTGTGGCCGGCCCTCGTGGAGAAGGCCTATGCCCAGTGGAAGGGCGGCTACCCCAACATCGTCCACGGCAACAGCGCCAACGCGATGGAGGCGATGACGGGCAAGAAGAGCAGCAGCCTCGACGTCGGCGGTGCCACGCTGGCGGACCTGGAGAAGCGGCTGAACGCGGGCGAGGCCATCACCGCGGGCACGCACGACGACATCAAGTTCCTCGGCATCGACCTGCCGGACGGCACCGACAAGCCGCTCTACAAGAACGGCACGCTGGTGGCGGACCACGAGTACTTCGTCTCGGGTGTGGACACCAAGGCGGGCACGGTGACGCTGCGCAACCCGTGGGGCGCCGGCACGCCGGACATCGTCCTCACGGAGGCGCAGTTCCGTGAGTCCTTCCAGTACGCCAACAGCAACCCGACGAAGTGATTCGACGGGCGCCGGGCACACGCGGGTGGACCGGACTGGCACTGGCCTTGGGGCTGGTGCTGTCCGGGTGCGCGCGTGAGACGCCCGCGGTGGCGCCCTCCTCGGCGGAGCAGCCCGGCACCATCACCCTGACGAAGAATCACGGCCCGCTCCAGGTGACGCCGCACCTGAGTCTGGCCACGGGCAACTTCTGGCCCGAGGACACCGATGCGGGCGCGCGTGAGCCCACCGCCGCCCTCTTCATCTACGACTCGCGAGTCGTTCCGCCAGAGCAGCAGCACGTGCGCGTGCGCGCGGGCCAGAGGGTGGAAGTGGCGGGCGAGGTGTTCGAGGTCTCCGAGGTCATCGACCGTGGAGACGAGCAACTGCTGCGCCTGCGGCTGCGTCCGCGTCAGCCCTAGACGGAACGAGCGGGAAGCGCGGCGACGTCACGGGGCTTCAGCATCCCAGCGGCCACGCGCACGGTGAAGGCTCGCGGCGCGAAGCGGGGCATGTTGGCCTGGAACCAGTTGCGCCAGCCGGCGATGAGCGAGGGCCTGCCCTGCTCCAGGCCTCGGAGTCCCGCGAGGGCCACCTGCTCGGCGGTGGCGGTCGGCCCCACCGCGACCTGGCGCGTGCCCACCACGTCGAAGAAGGACGTCTCCACGGGCCCTGGGCACAGCGCGAGCACGCGCACGCCCCGCTCGCGGTTCTCCGCCCAGAGCGCCTCGGTGAAGGACAGGACGAACGCCTTCGTCGCGCCGTAGATGGCCATGTACGGCAGGGGCTGGTAGCCGGCGATGGAGGCCACGTTGAGCACGCCTCCGAGTCCTCGGGCGACCATGTCCGGCAGGAACAGATGGGTGGCGTCCACGAGCGCGGTGACGTTGAGCATCACCTGCTCATGCTGTCGGGCCAGGGGGACGGCCTCGAAGGCGCCGTGGGTGGCGAAGCCGGCGTTGTTGATGAGCAGGTCCACGTGCAGGCCGCGCTCGCGACACTGGCCATGGAGCTGGCGCGCGGAGCCCTCGTGACTGAGGTCCATGCTCAGCACCTCCACCTGGACGGCGTGCTGCTTCATCAACTCGGCGGCCAGGACGCGCAGCTTGTCCTCCGAGCGGGCCACGAGGACCAGGTTCATGTTCCGCGCCGCGAGCAGGCGGGCGAAGGCCTCGCCGATACCAGAGGACGCGCCGGTGATGAGCGCTCGGCGGCCCTGGTAGGGGAAGGGACCCGAGGTGGGCGCGGGGGAGACAGCGGGGGATGTCGAAGCGATGTGCATGGGTCCAGAATGTGAGCTAGGACTCACGTTCGCAACTCGCGTCGGTGCTCACATTCGTGGAGGAGGAGTCATGCCGCGCCGTCCCCCTGTTTCCCGTCGGAGGAAGCCCCATCAGGACCGGGCTCAGGCCACGTGTGAGGCCATCCTCACGGCGGCGGCTCGCGTTCTCGTCAAGAATGGCTATGAGGCCGCGAGCACCAACCGCATCGCCCGCGAGGCGGGGGTGAGCATCGGTTCGCTCTACCAATACTTCCCGAGCAAGGAGGGATTGGTGATGGCGGTGATGGAGCGGCATCGCACGCGCTCGCTCGCGGGCTTCGAGGCGGAGCTGGTGCGACTCGCGAGCCAGCCATTGCCCCAGGCGATTCGGGCGCTGGTCCGCCAGTTGCTAACCACGAAGTTGGAGAACCCCCGGCTGCACCAGGTGCTGCACGAACTGGCGCCGAGGATGCGGCAGTTGGGGCAGGTGGACCCGCACGAGCAGCGGCTGTTCCGCCTGGTGCGAGCCTTCCTCGCGCCAAGGGCCGAGGAGCTGCGTCCCAAGGACCTGGACATGGCGGTCTTCGTCCTGGTGCACTCGGTGGAGACGCTCTGCATCAAGGCGGTGGCGGACCGTCCCGACTATCTGACCAATGAGGCGTTCCTCGACGAGCTGTGCGCGTTGATGCAGGGCTATCTCCAGCCGGCGGGAGCGTCCTCTCGGACCACGCCGAAGAAGATGACGGGACGGGGGCGAAGCTCGGCCTCGCGCGAAATCTCCGCGCGGCCGTGAATATCCTCCGGGCGCATGCGTCGGTCGCGCACCCCCGATTGTTGGAGCCGCCTCGCATGCGAACCCTCCTCGCTGGCCTCGTCCTCGCCTGCCTCATCGTGCCCTTCTCTGGTGAAGCGGCGACCCTGCGCTGTGGCAACAAGCTCATCTCGGATGGCGCCTCTCAGTCCGATGCGCTCATGAAGTGCGGGGAGCCCATGAGCAAGCACACGCGGGAGGAGTCGACGTCCACGCGGAACAGGGTGCGCGAAGGCAAGGAGGAGTCCTCCACCACGCAGACCGTGACGGTCCAGGTGGAGGAATGGACATACAACTTCGGGCCCAACCGGCTGATGCAGGTGGCCGTCTTCACCGACGGCAAGCTGACCGACGTGCGCAGCGCGGGCTACGGCAAGTAGGCCCGCCGCGGGCCCATAAGAAACGCGTCGCCCCGAATCGAGAGGACCAGGGTGCCCCTCGCCTCGGGTTGCACGCCCTGAAACATCGGGCGCGGAACGCTTCGCCTCCTTGCATCGCCGTCCGTCCTCACCGAGCATCGGTCCGTGTCTCCACTCCCCTCCGCGTCGTCACGCGGCTCGCACTCCTCGCTGGTGGGTCGGCGGTGAGCGCGGACGCCAGTCCTCCACCGAACCGCGTCCTGGCAGACCTCTTCGTGCGCACGCGCGCCCAGGAGGCCGCGCTCGTCCTCGGCGCGGCGCTCTGCACCGCCTTGTTCGCGCAGGTCGCCATCTCGGTGCCGGGTTCACCCGTGCCCATCACGGGGCAGACGCTCGCCGTCGTCCTCACGGCCGCCGCGCTCGGGCCTGGACGTGGCGTGGCCGCGCAACTCGCCTATCTCTTGTTGGGGGTGGTGGGGTTGCCCTTCTACGCGAAGGCGGCCAGCGGCTGGGGGGCGCTCGTCGGTCCGACGGGCGGCTATCTGGTGGGCTTCCTCCCCGCGGCCTTCCTCGTGGGGCTCGCGGCGCGTCGAGCCTACGACCGGCGCCCGAGGACAGCGGTGCCCCTCTTCCTCGGGGGACAGCTCGTCATCCTGGTCATCGGCGTGTGCTGGCTCCACGTGGTGGCCTCGCTCGACTTCGCCACGGCCTTCCACAAGGGCTTCGTGCCGTTCATCCCTGGAGGGCTGCTCAAGGCCGCCCTCGCCGGTCTGGTCTCGTCTCTCGCCTGGCGACTCGTCCGCGCTCGCGAGGCCTGACCTCATTCTCGCCGTCGAGGCAATGCGCTCACGGGTGCGGACCACTCGAGGAGAGACCTGACATGGCATCAGGTACGTTCGGAAACAACGGACCTGCGTCCCGATGGCAAGCAAAGCGGCGCTCGCAGTGCGTCAATTCCATCAGCATACAGGTCTGGCTTCACGGGCGACGCGCTTTGCACCGCGAGCTTGAAAGACTCAACGTGGCGGAAGCCCCGGGCGCCGCGACCCTGCCAGCGCCCGGTGAGTGACGGCTCAGGCGACGCGGGGGAAATCCACCTCGGTGCCGGCCACCACGTTGAGGTAGTTGGTGAGCACGTTCTGCGCGACGGCGGCCACCACCTCCACCAGTTCCGCGTCGCTCAGCCCCACCTTGCGAGCCTGCGCGAGTTGCGGGCCCACGTCCGCTGCCCTCGTGCGAGCGATGGCAACGGCGAGGTCCAGGATGGCCTGCTCGCGGGGGTCCACCGACCGGCCGGTGCGAAAGCCCGTCAGCTCATCCGCCTTCACTCCGTGCCCCTTCGCCAGCGCCGTGTGCGCGGAGAGGCAGTAGGTGCAACGGTTCAGCTCCGCCACCGCGATGGCGATGGCCTCCTGCGTACGCGGCGACAGCTTCGCGCCGCCCATCGCGTTGAAGTAGCCCGCCACGGCATCGAGCGCCGCGGGGGAGTGGGCGAAGGTGGAGAACATCTTTGGGACCATCCCGAACTTCGCCTTCAGGGCGGCGAGCGTGGGCTCGGCGGCTGCAGGCGTATTCGCGGGGCCAACAGGGGCAATGAGGGGCGTCGTCATGGGGTGCTCCTGGGGACAACGGGTTGTGTGGCAGGTCGATTTGTTTCGACTCGATACCAAATGCACCCGCCCTCATTGCTTGTCAAGTCGGTATCGACACGATACCTTTGTGCCCATGGCCGCCGACCGCCTCTACGTGTTGCTCGAGCGACTCGGGAACCTGCTCCGTACGGAGGAACGGGCAGCGGGGCTGCCACACGGGCTTCAGCCGGTGCACCTGCAGGCGCTGCGCTATCTGCAGTCGTGCAACCGCTACAGCAACACGCCCGCGGCGCTGACGGAGTACCTGGGGCTCACCAAGGGCACCGTGTCCCAGACGCTCCTGCTGCTGGAGGAGAAGGGACTGTTGCGAAAGCAGGCGGATACGGAGGACCGGCGCGTCATTCATCTCCTATTGACGGAAGCCGGCCGCGCGGTGCTGAAGCAGGCCCTGCCACCCGAGCTCTTCAAGCGGGCCCTCTCGGGGCTGCCCGGTGATGGCGCGGCGCTCGATGAGTCCCTCACGGAACTGTTGCGCGCGTTGCAGGCCGCGAATGCCCAGCGCAGCTTCGGCGCGTGCGGCACCTGCAAGCACTTCCAGCGAGAAGGCTCGGGGCGCTTCCGCTGCGGCCTGACGCAGGACCCGCTGTCGCGCGAGGACAGCCAGTTGCTCTGCCGGGAGCACGAGGGCATCACCCCAGGGCACTGACGCCCGGCGCGAACCGCGTGCGCTGCTCGGCCGGAGGGAGGCGTGTCGTTCCGAGTTGATAGGGTCGAAGTGCCCATGCGCACTCTTGCCCTGATGTTGAGCGCAGTCCTGTTGACCACGAGCTGCGCTTCCCAGTCCTCCTCATCCCAGAGAGAGTTGGACGCGTTCCATGCACGTCGCACAGCGCTGAACGGGCCTCCACCCGCCTCGATGGGCCTGGGCTCGGACGCCGTGCGGCGTCGCGAGAGTGGAACAGATTCGAACACCGTGTCAGGAGCCGTGGGTGGTGGGCAGCAGAACGCCGCACTGACACGACAAGCGGTCCTGGCCGCCGTCGACGAAGTGCGGAGCTCCACGGAAGACACGGCCCGAGCCATCTCCAGGCTCGCCACGAGCACGCGAGAGCTGGGTGGGCATGGCAGGCACTTCATCCGCTACTTCGACCACGGGGCAAGACAGTTGCCCTGGCTTCGTGGGGCACTCGGGAGCATCACTTCTCTCACGGCTGAATCCAGCTTGGTGGGAGACGCGGCCATGGAGCTTGGCATCCTCCGGATGACGGGCCCTCGGCTCCAGGCCGCGTTGTCCGGCACGATGCTGCTTGCCACCTGGCTCGACTTCCTGAACCTCGTGAGCGTCGTGCTCCAGCAATGCCCTTACTACAGCGTGGAGCAGTTGCTCGTGGACATGGACCGCGTGTGGAACCTGCTGGAGCCGGCCTTGGGCGCTCTCGCCTCGCGGGAGCAGGCGCGCGTGGAGGCCACGGCGACAGCCATGCCCGTGCTGATGGGGCAACTGACCCATGAGTTCCACTCCATTCGCGAAGGTGCGCGGATGGCGATGGAGCGCACAGGACAAGTGGTGGCGACGGCACAGTTCATCGAGATGCTCGCGCTCGTCTCCGCGCTGAAGATGTCACTGCCCAGGCTACCGCCCGCTGCGCCCGTCGCGCTGGGAGCGCGACTGGTGATGGGCCCTGGCGGAATCATGGCCGGCCAACAACTCGTCGTCTCCGCCGAGTGGGTGGAGATGATGCGAAGGCTCGTCCAGGCGGGAGTCATCTCCGCGCCCGTCGTGAGCGCGGCGGTCCGCACCAGCGCGGGACACGTGTGGATGGCGCAGGCGAACCAGGAACTGCCCAAGGGCGTGCGTGAGGCACTGGGAGACTCACCCGAGGTGCGCGGCATGCACGTGACGAACAGGACCGGGGCCGGCATGTCCGAGGCGCCGAAACATCACGTCCTGCCGCAAGAGCACCGGGAGTGGTTCGAGAAGCGCGGCTTCACGGGAGACATGAACATCGACCAGTTCTGCGTGAGACTGGAGCGCTCCCATCACGAGGCCATTCACGGCGGTGGTGCTTGGCGACTGGGCCGCACCTGGCCACATGAATGGAATCAGATGATCATGGGTATCTTGCGCGATGCCGAGCTCGCAGCGGGCAGGATGTTGCCGCGCGACTCCATCCTGAAGCTCGTCGCGAAGGAGATGCAGCGCTATAACATCCCCATGGAATTCACCCCGGGGCGAAGGCGATGAGCGCGGGGGACTCATGGCATGGCAACTGGCCGGCGCGTCTGTATGAGTGCGTGCGTGAGCACGGCTACACGTCACTCACAGCCTTCGCCGACGCACATCCCGCCATCTCATTGGTCGAGTTGACGGAGATGCTCGGCAAGGGCCGCTTCAGCGCAGTGCAGGTCTTCAGTGGACTGGTCGAAGAAGCCGAACGCAGCCATCAGCTCGTACGCCTGATGCGAGGACAGCTCGTGCGCGAGCTGTCGGAGAGCTTTCCCAACGGCTGGCCCGCGGGATTGGACGACGACGCCCGCCTGGAGGCCGCGATGATGCTCGCCTCGTGGATTGGCTTCACGCCCGAAACGCACAAAGAGCGTGCTCGACAGGTCACGGCCACACTCCTCGCCAATCCCCCACCCGCCGGCTGGCGCCCGCTCAGCCACGACGACGAACTCCTCCGCACCCTCCTCCCAGACGACACCGCCTGACAGGCCCACGGCGGAGACACCGCCGCGGGCCCCACACGGTCTACACAGTCTTCACCAGCGCCCTGCCCGCCGCCCGCCCCGAGAAGATGCACCCGCCGAGGAACGTGCCCTCCAGCGCCCGGTACCCGTGCACCCCTCCTCCACCGAACCCGGCCACCTCGCCGGCCGCGTAGAGGCCGGGAATCACCTGACCCTGCGTCCCGAACACCCGGCCCGACAGGTCCGTCTCGAACCCTCCCAGCGTCTTGCGCGTCAGCACGTTCAGCTTCACGCCGATGAGCGGCCCCGCCTTCGGGTCCAGGATGCGGTGCAGCTTCGCCGTGCGCACCAACTGGTCCCCGCGATACCCCCGCGCCTGTCGAATCGCGGCAATCTGCAAGTCCTTCCCGAACGGGTTGTCCAATTGCCTGTCCCGCGCGAGCACCTCACGCTCCACCGTCGCGAAGTCGAGCACCGGCGTCTCCGTCTTCGCGTTCATCCCCTCCACCAACGTCCGCAAGTCGTTCGCCACGACGAAGTCCGCGCCGTGCTCCTTGAACGCCTCCACCGGCCCCATCGCCTTCTTGCCCACGGCCCGGTTGAGCACGCCCTTCCAATCCTTCCCCGTGAGGTCCGGGTTCTGCTCGGAGCCCGAGAGCGCGAACTCCTTCTTCAAAATCCACTGGTTCAACACGAACCACGAATACTCATGCCCCGTCTTCAAAATGTGCTCGAGCGTCCCCAGCGTGTCGAAGCCCGGGAACAACGGCGGCGGCAGCCGCTTGCCCGTCGCGTCCAGCCACAGCGAGCTGGGCCCTGGAAGAATCCGGATGCCGTGCCGAGGCCAGATGGGGTTCCAGTTCCTCAACCCCTCCGTGTAATGCCACATGCGGTCGCGGTTGATGAGCCGTCCACCCGCCGCCTCCGTAATCGCAATCATCCGACCATCCACATGCGCCGGCACACCCTGCACCATGAACTTCGGCACAGGCCCCATGCGCTCCGGCCAGCTCTTGCGCACCAGCTCGTGGTTGCCGCCAATGCCTCCCGACGTGACAACCACCGCCGAGCCCCGCAGCTCGAAGTCCCCTGCCGTCTCCCGTGAGCTGCTCACCCCACGCTCCACGTCCGAGGGCACCAGCTTCATCCCTCGCACCCCCACCACCGCCCCCGCCTCGACGAGCAGCTCGTCCACCCGGTGCCGGAACAGGAATGTCAGCGTCCCCTTCTCCCGCGCCGCCTGCGCGCGCCGGACAAAAGGCGCGAGCACTCCCGGCCCCGTGCCCCACGTCACATGGAAGCGAGGCACGGAGTTGCCGTGTCCCACCGCGCCGTAGCCACCGCGCTCGGCCCAGCCCACCACGGGGAACCAGCGCATGCCCTGCGCATGCAGCCACGGGCGCATCTCCGTCGCCGCGAAGTCGACGAAGGCCTCCGCCCACTTCCGGGGCCAATGGTCCTCCTCGCGGTCGAACGCCGCGGTGCCCATCCAGTCCTCAAGCGCGAGCGCATGCGAGTCCTTGATGCCCATGCGCCGCTGTTCCGGCGAGTCCACCAGGAACAACCCACCGAAGGACCAGAACGCCTGTCCCCCCAGGTTCTGCTCACCCTCCTGGTCCACCACCGTGACGCGCTTGCCCGCGTCCGCGAGCTCCGTCGCCGCGACGAGCCCCGCGAGCCCACCGCCCACGACGATGACATCCGTCTGCTGTCCCATCCGGAGCCTCCAGTCCCAAAACCCAAGGGAGGCCGGATGATAGCCTCAGTCGTCGACCTGGACCCGCACCCTCGACGGCTCCGCGAACTGCCGCACCACGCAGTCCCCCTCGCTCCCGTCCTCCCAGGCGAGCATGGCGAACTCCGCCGGCGCATCCAACGCGATGATGGGGTGGTGCCACACGCCCCGGTGGTAGTTCACGCCCTCCCCCGGCCCACACACGAAGGCCTCCAACTTCTCCACGTCCGGCCCACCCTCTGGCGCGCTCGGGGCGACACACACCAGGTACCGCTCGCACCGCATGGGGAGGAACGCCTGGCTCGAATACGGATGATGCTCCAGCAGCTTCACCGTGAAGGGCAGCCCCTGGTGCACCGAGCGGAACACCGCGAGGTTCGGCTTCGCCGAGTCCCGCGCGTTCTCCAGCCGCGCGGACCAGTCGAACCGCACCGCCGTCCCCTGATTCGCCAGCGCCCCCGGCGCGAGCCCCGCGGAGACCACGTCGCCAAACGGTGCGAAGCCTTCTGGCGACAACCGCCGCGCGACGATGACTCGGGACGCATGCTCACTCATGGCTGAAGCATAACGTCGGGGGATGACGCGCCCAAGGCGGCCCGGCCCGGCGCGAGTGCCATGGGACTGTCATGGTCAACAGCGCATCCCCAACGCCACGGGTCCTCCCCATGGCGACAAGCGCTTCATGTCCCGTTTACATCGCCATGGCATCTTCCACGGACTCAGAGCCGTCATGCCGAGGGCTCCCCACACCCCCATGCGAATCCTCCTCACCGCACTCGTCCTCTTGAGCGCACCCGTCCTCGCTCAACCCCCGTCCCCACCCAAGCCCGAGTCCGTCCCCAAACCCACCAGCTTCTTCCGCCAGCTCCAGGAGACACGCTCCTTCAACAGCGGCCGTCCCGTGGGCGCCACTGTCACTCCGGATGAGCAGACGCTGTTCTTCCTGCGCAACTCCGCCACCTCCAACGCGCTCTCCCTCCATGCGTTCGACGTGGCCACCGGCCAGTCGCGAGAGCTGCTCACGCCCGAGAGCCTCCTGCAAGGCGCCGAGGAGACCCTCACGCCCGAGGAGAAGGCGCGCCGGGAGCGCATGCGGATGAACTCGCGCGGGTTCTCCAACTACACCCTGTCCGATGACGGCAAGAAGCTCCTCATGGGGCTGTCCGGCAAGCTGTTCGTCGTGGAGCGGGCGTCCGGAAAGGTGACCGAGCTCAAGACGGGACCGGGCGTCATCGACCCGCGACTGTCCTCGGATGGCACCCAGGTGGCCTACGTCCGCGAGCACGACGTGTACCGCCTGGACCTGGCCACCAACACCGAGCGCCGCGTCACCAAGGGCGGCACCGCGGAGAAGACACACGGGCTGGCGGAGTTCATCGCCCAGGAGGAGATGTATCGCTTCTCTGGCTACTGGTGGAGCCCGGACGCCAAGGCCCTGGCCTACACGGAGTCGGACACGAGCGGCGTGGAGAAGCTCTCCATCGCGGACACCGGCAACCCCGCGCAGGGCGCGCAGCAGCTCTCCTACCCTCGCGCCGGCAAGGCCAACGCCAGGGTGCGGCTGGGCGTCATCCCCGTCACCGGCGGAAAGACGACGTGGGTGAACTGGGACGCGGAGAAGTACCCCTACCTCGCCACCGTGCGCTGGCCCGCGAAGGGCCCGCTGACCCTGCTGGTGCAGAACCGCCACCAGACGGAGGAGGTGCTGCTCGCCGTGGACGTGAAGACCGGGCGCACCACGCCCCTGCTCGTGGAGAAGGACGACGCCTGGCTGGAGCTGGACCAGACCTTCCCCCACTGGCTGGAAGACGGCAGCGGCTTTCTCTGGGGCACCGAGCGCAACGGCGCACCCGAGCTGGAGCTGCGCGACGCCACCGGCAAGCTCGTGCGCTCGCTCGTCCCGCCTGACGCGGGCTTCGGCGGACTGGTGGGCTACGTGGAGAAGGAGGAGACCGTCTACTTCGTCGGAGGGACGAACTCCGCGGAGCGCTACGTGTGGCGCGCGCGAAAGGGAGACAAGCCGACCCGCGTCACCACGGGAGGCCCGGCGCTGGAGTCGGCCCGCCTCTCCCCCCGGGGAGGGCTGCTCGTCGTGACGTCGGAGGGCCCCAAGAGCATGCGGAGCACCGTGGTGCTCAAGGCGGACGGCACGCGCGTGGGCGAGCTGCCCTCCATCGCGAAGGAGCCTCCCTTCCAGCCCCGGCTGGAGGTGCGTCAGGTGGGCAAGGAGCGCTTCCCGACATCCCTGGTGCGCCCGCGCGACGCGAAGCCCGGGGTGAAGCTGCCCGTCATCGTGGAAATCTACGCGGGCCCCGGCACCGCCATGGTCCGCCAGAGCATGGCGTCGCACCTCACCGCGCAGTGGATGGCGGACCAGGGCTTCCTCGTGGTGCGGCTCGACGGACGCGGCGCCTCGCCGACGGCCGACGCGAAGCTGCGCAAGCCGAAGTACGACTTCCCCAAGGTGCTGATGGATGAACAGGTGGCGGCGCTGCGCGCGCTCGCGGCGGAGGTCCCCGAGCTGGACTTGAACCGCGTGGGAATCACAGGAGGCAGCCACGGCGGCTACATGTCCGCGCTCGCCGTGCTCACCCGGCCGGACGTCTTCAAGGCCGCGGTGGCGGTGTCGGCGGTGACGGACTGGCGGGACTACGACACGCACCTGACGGAGCGCTTCCTCGGCCTGCCCGACGAGCACCCGGACGCGTATGCCCAGAGCTCACTGCTCACCCACGTGAAGGCGGGCCAGCCCATGGGCAAGCTCCTCGTCATTCACGGCACCGCGGACGACAACGTCTTCTTCTTCCACGCCCTCAAGCTGTCGGACGCGTTGTTCCGGGCGGGCCAGTCCCACGAGTTCCTGCCGCTCTCCGGCATGACGCACATGGTGTACTCCGACCCGCAGGTGACGGAGCGCTTGTGGGAGCACACCATGCGCTACTTCAAACAGCACCTCTGACGGACAGGACGGAGGCCCTGGACTCGGCCTCCGTCCCCAACACCGTCAGCGCACCGGCGGCGGAAGCACCTTGAGCTGCGGCTTCACGACCTTCAGGTCACCCACCACCACGATGGTCATCGACTCACGCGTGAGCGTCTTCGTGGCCATCTGCTTCACCTGCTCCGGGGTGACGGCCATCACCGTCTGCACGTAGTCGCGCAGGTACGAGTCCGGCAGTCCGTGCAGGTCCACGAAGCGCAGCTTGTTGATGATGCCGTTGCGCGACGAGTTCTGGAGCAGGAAGACACCCGCCAGGTAGTTCTGCACCTCGCGCAGCTCGTCGGCGGAGGGCGGCGTCCTGCGCAGCGTGTCCACCTCCTTGAGCACCTCCTTCAGCGACTCCCCGGTGACGGCCGTCGTCACGTCCGCGTTCTGCACCCAGGACGCATCCCCCACGTGCACGGAGATTTCGCTGTAGGGCGAGTACGAATAGCCCTTCTTCTCGCGGATGTTCGCGGTGATGCGCGAGCTGAAGTAGCCACCGAGCAGCGTGTTCATCACCTCCTGCTGGACGTAGTCGGGGCTGGCGGGCGGCAGCGCCTTCACCGCGACGCGCACCGTGGACTGCACCGAGCCGGGCCGGTCCAGGTACTGCACCGACTTCGCCACCTGCTGCGTCGGCGGGTTCTGGACGCGCGCGGGGCCCGGCTTCCAGCCGGTGAACACCTCGCGCACCGCCTTCTCCACCGAGGCCGCGTCGAACCGGCCGACGATGTACAGCCGCGAGCGGGCCGCGCCGATGTTCGCGTCGTAGTGCGCGCGCACACCCTCCCGCGTGTAGCCCTTCAACATCTCCTCGGTCGGGAAGATGCGGCCATAGGGATGGTCGCCATAGACGGCCTTCGCCAGCAGCTCGTCGGCGAGCACCTGCGGCTGGCTCCGGTAGATGGCCACGTCCCGCAGCAGGTTCGCCTTCACCCGCTCCACCTCCGCCGGAGGGAAGGCCGGGCTCTGGATGACGTCCGCGATGAGCGCCACTGCCTGGGGCGCCGACTCGGAGAGCACCTCGATGCCGACGAACGTCTGGTCCTGCGTGGTGCCGACGTTGAGCTGTCCCCCCAGCCCGGCGGCCGTCTGGGCCACCTGCTCGGCGGTGCGGGAGGTGGTGCCCTCCACCAGCAGCTTGCCCGTCAGGTCCGCGAGCCAGACCTCATTGGACTTCTCGTGGATGTTGCCGGTGTCGATGGCGAGCTGGATGGCGACCTTCGGCATGTCGCCATAGGGAAGCAGCGAGACCTCCAGCCCGTTGTCGAGCTTGAACTCGGTGCGGACGGGGACCTTGAAGGGCTTGGGCGCCGCGGGAGCCGGAGGGGCCTCCTTGGCGGGAGCGGCGGCGATGGCGGGCGCGTGCAGAAGCCCGAACACCATCAGCGCGGGAGCGACGAGACGGCTGCGAAGTGAGCGCGTGTTCATGGGTCGCATGTCCTCAGCGGGCCTGGGCCTTGGTGGGGGCGGGAGTCACCGTGAGCACCGTGCGGTTCTCACGGCGCAGGTACTCACGCGCGGTCTTCTGGATGAGCTCCGGTGACACCTTCATCAGCTCGTCCTCCAGCCGGTTGATGCGCTCCGGGTCGTCGAAGAAGAGCGCGAAGGAGGCCAGCAGGTCCGCGCGGCCGAAGCCGAGGAACGACTCCACGTGCTCATACAGCCGCGAGCGCGCCTTCACCCGCGCACGCGCCAGCGTCGCCGCGTCGATGGGCTTTTCCTGAAGCTGCGCCACCACGCCGTCAATCTCCTTCAGAATCGCTTCCGGCGACGTGCTCGCGTCGTGGAACAGATACGCGGTCCACTGCATGGGCCCGTTGTAGTTCCACTGGTTGCCCAGCTCGTTCACCCCACCCTGCAGCTCACCCGCCAGGCCCTTCTTCTGCACGAGCTGCTGGTAGAGCGCGCTGTCATTGCCCTTCAGGAGCACCTCGTCGACCAGCGCCATGGCGTAGTACTCGGGCGTGCCCACCGCGGGCATGTGGTAGCCCACCGCGAGCGCCGGGCGCTCGGCCAGCTTGTCCGGCTTGTCGTGGCGCTTCTCCTTCTCCTGGCGCGGCTCGGAGATGTCCGGCTTCTGGGGCTGCGCCACCGTGGGCAGCGGTCCGAAGTACTTCTTCACCCAACCCTTCACCTGCTCCGGCTCGAAGTCGCCCACCACCACCAGCACGGCGTTGCTCGGGGCGTAGTACGTCTTGAAGAACGACTTCACGTCGTCCAGCGTGGCGGCCTCCAAATCCTTCAGGTCGCCGTAGAAGTTGTGCGCGTTGTACCAGTTGGTGTTCGCCACCTGCGGCATGTCCAGCCACGGAAAGCCGCCATAGGGCTGGTTGAGGACGTTGACCTTCACCTCGTTCGACACCACGCCCTGCTGGTTCTTGAGGTTCTCCTGCGTCACCTCCAGACCGCGCATCCGGTCGGCCTCCGCCCAGAGCATCGTCTCCAGCGCGTTGGAGGGGACAATCTCGAAGTAGTTGGTGAAGTCGAAGCGCGTGGAGCCGTTGAGCACTCCGCCGTTCTTCTGGATGAGCCGGATGAACTCCATCTTCCCGAGGTTGGTCGAGCCCTGGAACATCATGTGCTCGAACAGGTGCGCGAAGCCGGTGCGGTTCTTCGGCTCGATGCGAAAGCCGATGTTGTAATAGACGCCAATCGCCGTCTTGGGCGCCGTGGTGTCTCGCGAGAGGACCACCTTCAAGCCGTTATCGAGCTTGAAGTAGTCCACCGGCACCTGGAGCTTGGGCGTCTCGGCGGGAGCCGGGGCCGGGGCAGCCACCGCGGGAGTGTGGCTTATACA
>NZ_VIFM01000187.1 GCF_006636215.1 Myxococcus llanfairpwllgwyngyllgogerychwyrndrobwllllantysiliogogogochensis
CCAGCCCAACCCGCCCAGGACCACCAGCATCACCAGCCGCCCCATCCAGCGCGACGGCGGCTTGGCGACGGGCGTCTGCCGAGGCGTGTCCGAGCGTTCCGCGTCACCTCGCGTGGCGCCACGCCCCGCTCGCGCGCCCGCCTGATTCGCTCCGGGACGCGGCGGACGGGTGCGGAACTGCTGCGTCGAGAGGTCGCTCGGCTCGTCGAGAGACTCCGCATCCTCCGCGGACTCCTCGGGTCGGGGCCGGGGCGTACGAGAGAGCCCTGATTCCAGGGCGAGCCGAGGCTTGCGCGGCGTCGCCGAGGTGGGCTCGGACGCGGCCCTTCGCTGCGGCACGGCCTTGGGCCCGCTGCCGGCACCCGCGCGCGTCGGTATCTCCGGGTCCGTCGGCGTGGCGGGCCGGCGCTGCGGCGTCGGCTTGGGCGCGCTGCCCACCCCCACGCGGGTGGAGAGCTCCGAATCCGTCGGCGCCGCTGGACGTCGCTGCGGCACCGGCTTGGGCGCGCTGCTCACGTCCGTGCGGCTCTGCACCGCCGTCGAAGAGGGCCCTGCTGGCGGAACCTTCGCTCGCGGGGTGGGAACCCGCGTGGCGGCTCCGGGCTCGGCCACTTCATCCTGTTGCAGCGCACCGGCGACCTCGCTCACCCGGGCGTCCTCGGCGCTGCTGGCCAGCTCCAGGAGCGTGCGCGTCTTCTGGCGCTTCTCCTGGAACAGCGCGCCCATCACCTCGGTGATGCCGTCCTCGTCGAACAGCTCCGGCCCCAGCGCCGCCTCGATGGCGCGCGCCATTTCCCGGCCGCTCGCGAAGCGCTGCGCCACGTCGCGCGACAATGCGCGCATCACCACCGCGTCCAGGGCCTCCGGAATGTCCGGGTTGCCCGCGCGGGGCGAGACGACGTTCGCCTCCACGATCTGCAGCATCACCGCGGCCTCGTGCGGACCGTTGAACAGCCGCTGGCCGGTGAGCATCTCGTGCAGCATCACCCCCACGGAGAACAAGTCGCTGCGGCCATCCATCCCCTGGCCACGCACCTGCTCCGGGGACATGTACCCGCTGGTCCCCTTCACCGTGCCCACCTGCGTGCGGCCCAGCCGGCCGCGCGCCTTGGCGATGCCGAAGTCGATCACCTTGACGACCCCGTCATAGGTGAGCATCACGTTCTTCGGAGACACGTCGCGATGCACCACCGACACCGGACGCCCGGAGGGGTCCGTGAAGTGGTGCGCGTAGTGCAGCCCCAGGCAGGTATCGCGAATCACCCGCCCGATGAAGCCGAGCGGCAACCCGTACTGCTGCCGCGTGGAGGCCTTGACCACCTGCTCCAGGTTCTGCCCGGGCAGGAACTCCATGGCCAGGTACAGCTCGCCGCCGTCCTCGCCCAGGTCGAACACCTGCCCGATGTTCGCGTGCGAGAACGCCGCCGTGATTCGCGCCTCATCCAGGAACATCTGGACGAATTGCTCGTCCTTCTTGATGTCCGGGAGGATCTGTTTGACGGCGACGAACTTTCGAAAGCCGCCCGGTCCCGAGGTGAAGGCGAGAAAAAGCTCCGCCATTCCGCCCATCGAGAGGCGGGTGAGGATTTCGTACTTTCCGATGCGCCGCCCCCGGTCGGGATCTTCGCTGGCGCCATCCTGCCTGGCCATGAAGCCCAGCATGTTATCCGCGCGAGCCATCCCCGTCGATGACAGTCGCGCGAAAAGGACCCACCCCCTTGGGTGAGGCAGGCCGCCGAGCACGCCACCACCCCCACGCCCGGAAGGAGTCCTCTACACTGGCCTGTTCAAACCACGGCGGGGCCACCGGGCTCCGCGCCGAAAGGACGGCATATGCTTCGCCACGCAGAGCGGCTGGGACTCGTCATGGGATTGGCGACCGCGGTGCTGCTCGCCTGTGCTCCCGCCAGCGCGGAGGGGCCCTCCTCCGACACAAAAAACAAGAATACCCAGGCGAAACCCGCCTCCCCCGCGCCCCAGGACTCGGCGGACGGGAAGGCGAAGGAGTCGCCCCCGAAGGACGGGACGCAGAAGGCCGCGGAGGACACGGCGGCGAACGAAGGCGGCGGCCAGTGCACCGGGAAGGCGACCTTCTGCGGTGTGTATTCGAGCGTCTTCTGCAACAGCCAGCCCGGCTGTTCCTACTCGTACGCCTCGAAGATGTGCATGGGCATCGCCATGGACTGCAAGAAGGCCACGAACTCGGCCTTCTGCAAGAAGATCAAGGGCTGCGCCTGGAAGTGACGCCGTGCCGTCGCGACGTCAGGTGCTCAGGGCACGCACCCGCTCCGCGAGGTTCTGGGTGAAGAGGCGGTAGATGCGCAGCGCGGCGGCCTCGTGCGTGTCCAGGTAGTGCTCGAAGGCGACACGGCTGATGCGCAGCGCGCGCACGGCCGTGCGTGCCCGCACGTGGGCGGACACCGGTGCGTCCTGCACCAGCGAAATCTCTCCCAGGTACGCGCCCGGTCCCAGCGAGTTGAGCTGACGGGCGTCCGCCTCCGGACCGCTGAAGACGTCCACCGTCCCCTCCAGGAGCACGATCAACCCGACCCCCGGCTCGCCCTTCTCCAGCACCACCGAGTCCTGCGCGAGCACGACCTGCCGCGCCTGACGGTAGAGGTCCTTCATGTCCTCCAGGGTCAGCTCGCTGAAAATGGGAATGGCCTTGAGGAAACGATAGCCGTTGGCCACCGGCGTGGCGCTGGTCGCGTTGCGTCGGCCGAGCACGGCTTCCGCCTCCGCGTTCATCCCCATGCGCCGCAGCAGCCGTGCCCGCTCGGTCACCATGGCGGGCTCCGAGCGCGCCACTTCGGAGCTGGCCAACGCGTCCACCAGCACGGCGAGCGCCTGGTGCGTGAAGCCCTCCACGTCCAGCAGCCGGCACATGCGCAGCACCGCTTCGATGTAGCGAGGGTCCTCGGGCGTCACGCCGCCCAGGGCCTCCACCTCCGCGTGCGGCTGGCCCAGCTCACGGTAGAGGTCCGCCGCGTCGAAGAGCCGCTTGAGCCGGACCAGGCACTGCGCCATGGACTCCCGCGCCCCCAGGCCGCGATAGACCTCCAGCGCGCGCTCCAGGGCTCCGCCCCGCTCGAAGGCCGCGGCGGCTCGCTCGGAGTCTCCCGCGCGCAGCCACGCCTCCGCCGCTTCCATGTACTGACCACTCTGGACGTAGAGGTCCGCGGCCGCGGCGTCGTCGCCGCTGCCATCCATCAATCGCGCGGCACCCAGGAAGTCGCGCGCGCGGCGCAGCACCTCCACCAGGCCTCGCCGCTCCTTGGCCGGCCCTTGCGCCGCCTGCTTTCGGAGTCGCTCGCGCTGCGAGGCCCCCAGCTCCTCGTAGAGCTGTGCCGCCTCTTCCGTCTCGTCCAGCTCCACGAGCGACCGCACCGCGCGCAACGCGCCCTCCGCATCCGTCCCCATGCGTGCGCCCCCCACGCTCTGACCGCCTGTGGCTCCTGGCATGTCTCCATCCTCCGGCCCGGTAGGCCGCCAGAAAAGGCCCGGTTCAGCGCTTTTAGCGCGCCCCCCCGACTGTCACGACGCCCCTTACCTCGTGAAGCACCCTAAACGTGAGATAGAAAGCATCAAGGACGAAACACCATGCCACACGCGCGCCCCGCCACCGTCATCACCTGGCGCCCTCTCTCGGTTCCCGAGGTGCAAGTCGTCCGAGTGGAGAATGACACCCGCCTGTGGACGGGACATTCCACGGCCTACGGCCTCACCGTGACGTACGCGGGTGCCTTCGACTTCTGGTACCGCAAGCGCACCTGGACACATGGCCCCGGACGTCGGATCAAGCTCAAGGAGCCGGGCGAGGTTCACCGCGACGAGCGAGTCCACGCGCCTGTCACCGCGCAGTCCGTCGCCTTCTCGCCGGCGCTGGTGCGACAGGCCTCGCTCCAATTGGGTTTCGCGGCGACGCCCCATCTGCGCACCGCGCTGTCCCAGGGCGAGGGCCGCACGGAACTCACGGCCCTCGCGCTCCATGACGCACTGGCCCGGAGGACGCAGGACACACTGGAGTGCGAATCATTGGTGGCGGAGACACTCGAGGCCCTGCTCACCGAGTACGGAGAGACGAAGCCCCCGGCCTCCCCTGCCCCACACCGCGCCGCGGTGTCACGCGCCCGCGAGTACCTGCACGCGAGCTTCACCCTGAACGTGGAGTTGGAGACGCTCGCGTCCGCGGTGGGACTCAACAAGTTCCATCTGCTGCGTGTGTTCCGCTCAGAGCTGGGACTTCCACCGCACGAGTACGTCACGCATCTGCGCGTGGCCCGGGCGAGGACGCTGCTCGCACAAGGACTCGCCGCGGGCACCGTCGCCGCGGAGGTCGGGCTCTATGACCAGAGCCAGCTCAACCGCCACTTCGGACGCATCGTCGGGATGACTCCGGGCCAGTACGCGCGCGCGATTCAACGTCAATAACGCCCAAGCCCCGCACGCCGTCCCCCTTCTATTCCTCGGTGCACCCCATGACGGCTCGCGCCTCCACGGTCGCGAGCCCGTTCGACCGAGGAGTGTCGATGAGCCGCCCCCACCCCTTCATGCCGTGCTTGCTGCTCTCGCTGACGCTGGCAATGCCCGCCTTCGCCGCGTCGGCGCCCCGGCCCACGTCCACCGTGAGCGCCACCCTCGAACCCTCCAGCGGACTTCGCGTGACGTGGCTCGGCCACGCCGCGTTCGAGGTCATCTCGCCCGGAGGCACGCGCCTGCTCATCGACCCCTGGTTGACGGACAACCCGAGCACCCCCACCGAGTGGAAGTCACTCACCCGCTACGCCGAGGAGAAACCCGCGGCCATTCTCGTGACGCACGCACATGGTGACCACGCCGGTGATGTCCCCGAGCTGGCCCGCGTGACAGGTGCCCTCGTGGTCACCACGGGTGAGCACCTGCGAGCCATGAAGATTCCCGAGGCGCAGCAGCACAGCGTCAACGTGGGCGGTGGCTTCACAATCGGCGACGTGCAGGTCCATGCCGTGCCCGCCATGCACTCGACAGAGCCCGGGGGCAGGCCACTGGGCTACGTGCTCACCTTCGCGGACGGGCGCTCGCTCTACCACACGGGAGACACCTGGCTCTTCGGCGACATGTCGCTCATCCAGGAACTCTTCCATCCGGACATCGTGCTGCTCGCCGCCGGTGGTGGACGCTGGGCGCTGGGGCCGAGCACCGCGGCGCTCGCCATCCGGAAGTACTTCCGCCCCTCTCTCATCATCCCCATGCACTACGGCACCTTCGAGCCCCTCTCCACCGAGGCCGACGTACGCACCGCGTTTCGCGGAGACCGACGCGTGAGGTTCCTCACGCCAGGACAACGCACCGCCCTCTAGCGAGGCGGCCGAGGCACCCGACGACGGCGAGCCGGAGTCTTCCCTCGCCGTGCCTGCCCCTTGGTCCCTCGCCGCGCGGGCTTCGCGCTCCCGGGTCCATCCACGCTCGACAGCACCATGCGCTTCAAGAGCGCGTAGATGGGCGCCGCGTCGAACTTCGGATCCAACAGCGCCTGGAGCGCGAGCGCATCAAAGCAGGCCTTGATGATGACCGCGTAGTGCATGTCGGTGGGCTCCGGCTTCGCCGCGTCCCCACCCCGGTACAGGGCCACCGTCCGCGCCACCTCCATGTCGCCCTGGGCCTGGAGCTCAGCGACGGCGGAGGTCAGCTCCGGATTGCGCAGCCCCAACGCGAACAGCTCATAGCGCAGGCGGAACTGTGCGGGTGACTCGCGCAGGTGACTCTCTCCCCACGCGAAGCTCGTGTCCGCCAGTTGCTCCAGCGGCGTCTCCTCCCGCAACTGGCGCAGCTCCTCCGCGTACTGCTGACTGTGCTCGCGTGTGACGGCCAGCAGCAGCGCGTCCTTGCTGCCGAAGTAGTAGTGCACCAGGCCCTGGTTCACCCCCGCCACGCGCGCCACCTCCTTCACCGTCGTCGCGTCGTAGCCACGCTCCGCGAGCACGCGTGAGCTCGCGGCGATGAGGCGCTCCCGCGCATCCGGCACGCCCGGGGCCGCCGGCTCCGGGGGAGGACTGGACGGTGTCTTTCCGCTGCGTGGACGGGCCATCTGTCCCCCCTTAGGACGCCACACACCCACCCGCAAGGGTGCCCCACCCCGGCTGCCCGGTCGCCTTGACATCCCTCGAGCCCGGTTTTAGTTAGTCGTGTAACTAATTTAGTCGAATGACTAAGAGGAGAGCACGATGCGAATCCAGTCACGAGGAGCCCTGAAGGCGGTCCTGGCGTCGGTGGCATTGCTGGGGGCGCCGGCCCTGGCCGATGACGCCGGGGAGCGGATTCCGCCGCAGGAGCGGGAGCGGCGAGGCGCGGTGCTGCTGGAGTTCCAGCCTCCCGCCCTGGACGCGTCCATGTACGGCATCCGGCTGGACATCTCGCCGTCGTTCGACGGGCCCTTCTCCTTCGGCCTGATGACGCGCGCGGGCCAGTGGGGCAACACGGTGGGCGTGAGGACGCGCTTCGACGGGGCGGAGCTGGGCGAGGTGAAGCTCAACTACGCGGTGGGCGCGGACGCGCGCTACACGGTGTTGACGCTCGCGAATGGGGCGCTGCGTCCGTTCGTGGGCGTGACCGCGGGCTTCGAGGAGTTCGTGGCCCGCTCCGGCAAGGGCCCGTCGCAGGGCGCCAGCACCACGGCGTTCCTGGAGCCGGCGGTGGGCGTCATGTGGCGGCCGGGGGCCGGGCGGCTCGGACTGACGGCGCGCGGCGGGCCTGGGTTCACCTTCACGGACACTCGCGCCCTTCGCGTCACCGCCGGTGAGTTGAAGCTGCGGCAGGTCTACCCGACAGCTTCACTCGGGCTGCTCGTCGTCCTCTGAGCATCCCCGCGCTCATCCCTGTCGAGCGCGTGACACGCAACGCCCACCACCCCGTACCCACACCCGAGACGCCGCTTCAGCGTGGTGAGCTTTCCCACGAGATGGCCCCGGTCCTCCGGGGCTGTCCTTCACGCAACACGCTTGCCGCATCGCAGGAGCCCGCACCATGAGGATGTCGTTCCAGGCCTTCACTCTCCTCGGGTGGGCCTTGCTCGGGCTCGCCTGCGGACGAAGTCAGCCTCCGCCCGCACCTCCCACCGCGGTGCGCATCGCCACCGTGGGCCGCGCCGGGACGACGGCGAACGCGCGCTTCTCCGCGGAGATTCAGCCGGCTACCCGAGTGGACCTGGCCTTCAAGGTCGGTGGCTACGTGGAGTCCATCGCCAAGGTGCGCGATGTCGACGGCCGCCCCCGCCTCCTCCAGGAAGGCGACAACGTCCGCGAGGGCACGGAGCTGGCGGCGCTGCGCAAGACGGACTACTCGCAGAAGCTCACCGAAGCCCGCGCGGCCCTCGCCCAGGCCCGTGCCGCCCAGGAACAGGCGCAGATCAACTTCGACCGCACGACGAAGCTCGTCGACGCCGAGGTGCAGACACCCGCGCAGCTCGACGCCGCACGCACCCAGCGAGACAGCGCCGCGGCGGCCGCCGCCGTCGCCCAGGCTCGCGTGGACGAAGCCCGCACGGCGCTCGACGACACCCAGCTGCGCTCGCCGTTGACGGGCGTGGTGCTCAAGCGCGCCGTGGAGGTCGGCGCCCTGGCCGCGCCCGGCACCGTCGCCTTCTCTGTCGCGGAGACGCAGACCGTCCGCGTCGTGTTCGGCGTCCCGGACACCCTGCTGCCCAATGTCCGACTCGGTGCGCCCCAGGCCGTCATCACCCAGGCCTTCCCCGGCCAGCAGTTCGAGGGACGCATCTCCCGCATCGCCCCCTCCGCCGACCCGAAGAGTCGCGTCTTCGCCGTGGAGGTCTCCATCCCCAACGCCGACCAGCGACTCAAGCCCGGCATGGTGGCCGCGCTGTCGCTGCGCGATGGAGGCTCCGCCCGACTCCAGCCCGAGCTGCTCGTGCCGCTGTCCTCCATCGTCCGCGCGCCCGGCAAGCCGGACGGCTTCGCCGTGTTCATCCTCCAGGAGCAGGACGGCAAGGCCCTGGTACGAGCCCGCGAGGTGACGCTCGGCGAGTACCTGGGCAACGTCATCCCCGTGAAGCAAGGGCTCCAGGCCGGTGAGCGCATCGTCGTCACCGGCGCCAGCCTCCTGTCGGACGGTGAAGCGGTCGAGGTGATTCCTTGAGCGCCCCCACCGACGGGCCCGGGACACCTCCGACTCCGGAGCAGGCGGAGCGGGCTCGCGACGAAGCGCTGGTGCGCCACAAGCACAACACCGCGCGCTACTTCACGGAGAAACGCCAGGTGGCCTGGGTGTTCCTCGCCTTCACCCTGGCGTGGGGTGTCTACGGCTACTTCAAGATGCCCAAGGCGAAGGACCCCGTCATCGCCGTGCGCGTCGCGGTGGCCACCTGCCTGTGGCCCGGCGCCGAGGCGGAGAAGATCGAGCAGCTCGTCACCCGCCGCATCGAACAGAAGATCTCCGAGAACGCCAGCGTCGAGAAGATCGAGTCCATCAGCCGCACCAGCCTTTCCGTCGTCTACGTCACGCTGAAGGAGGACGTGACGGACCGGGCCAAGGAGTTCGACGACATCCAGGGACGGCTCGACACGATACGGGACCTGCCTGGCGGCGCCGGCCCCGTGCAGTTCCTGAAGGACTTCGGCGACACCGCCACGCTGATGCTCACGGTGGCAAGCCCGAAGGCGAACGACGTGGAGCTGGAGCTGCGCTCACGCGCCATCGCCCGGGCCATCGAGGAAGTGCGCTCCGCCGCGGCCTCCGACGCTCCCCGTGCGACGGTGGTGGTGAGCTTCCCACCCGCCATCAACGCGACGTCCATGCAGCGGCTGGGAGACCAGGCGCGCAGGTTCTTCGACACCCTGCCAGAGACGGACGACGCCCGACTCATCCAGAGCCCCGGCTTCATCGGCGTGGACATGGCCACGTCGCTGGAGGACCCGGCGCTGCTGGAACACCTGCGCGCGTTCGCCCAGGACCACTTGAGCCTCTCCGAGCTCCACCCCGACGTGTGGCGCCCCATCGTCGTGCGCTCACCCAAGGACGCACGGGCGCGACTCACGGAGAACGCGGGGGACCGCTACACCCACCGGCAGCTCGACGACTTCACGGACACCCTCCAGCGTCACCTCCAGCGCCTGCCCGTCGTCTCCAAGGTCACCCGCAGCGGCGTGCTGCCGGAGAAAATCTATCTCGAGTACTCCCAGGAGCGGCTCGCCTCCTATGGCGTCAACCAGTCCGGGCTCGCCAACATCATCTCCGCGCGCAACATCACCGCGCCCGGCGGCATCCTGGAGATTGGCGGGAAGAGCATCACCATCGACCCGTCCGGCGAGCTCACCAGCGAGACGCAACTGGGTGACATCCTCACCACCCCCAGCGGCGGCTCCCCGGTGTACCTGCGCGACCTGGTGGACGTGCGCCGCGACTACCAGAGCCCGCCCCGCTTCCTGAACTACCTGGACGCGCGAGACGCCCAGGGACACTTCGTCCGCAACCGCGCCATCACCCTCGCCGTCAACATGAGGCCCGGCGAGCAGATCGACCACTTCGGCAAGGTGGTGAGCGAGGAGCTGACACACGTCCAGCGACTCCTGCCCGAGGACCTCGTCATCCGTCGCACGTCGGACCAGCCGCTCCAGGTGAAGGAGAACGTCGACCTGTTCATGTCGTCGCTCTACGAGGCCATCATCCTCGTCGTCCTCGTGGCGCTCATCGGCTTCTGGGAGTGGCGCACCGCGCTCTTGCTGGCCCTGTCCATCCCCATCACCCTGGCGATGACCTTCGGGCTGATGCACGTGTTCGGCGTGGACCTCCAGCAGATCTCCATCGCGTCGCTCATCATCGCCCTGGGCCTGCTGGTGGATGACCCCGTGGTCGCCAGCGACGCCATCAAACGCTCCCTGTCCATGGGCTGGAAGCCGCGCATCGCCGCATGGCTCGGGCCCACGAAGCTGGCCACCGCCATCCTCTTCGCCACCCTCACCAACATCGCCGCCTACCTGCCCTTCCTCGCGCTGCCCGGGGACACGGGCCGCTTCATCCGCACGCTGCCCATCGTCCTCACCCTGTCCCTGGTCGCCTCGCGCATCGTCTCCATGACGTTCATCCCGCTGCTGGGCTCCACCATCCTGCGCGCGCCCACCCACGCGGAGCTGGCGCCCGGGCAGCGGAGCACGCGGGGCTTCACGATGCGCTACCAGCAGGTCGTCGGCTGGGCCATCGACCACCGCCTCCTCGTCGTCGGCGTGGCCCTGGTCATCCTCATCGCGGGCGCGCTGGTGGGCACCCGCGTCAGGTCCGCCTTCTTCCCCAAGGACCTGTCCTATCTGTCCTACGTGGACGTCTGGCTGCCCGAGGACGCCACGCTCACCGCCACGCGAGACACGGCCCGCGAAGCCACGCGCATCCTCCAGGAGGTGGCCGAGGACTACGGCAAGGCCCACGCGAAGGGCGACGACCCGCCCCACGAAATCCTCGAGTCGGTGACGGAGTTCATCGGCGGCGGAGGGCCGCGCTTCTGGTTCTCCGTGGCGCCCGAGCTGCAACAGTTCAACTACGCACAGCTCGTGGTCCAGGTCCGAGACAAGGAAGACACCCGCGTGTTGGTGCCACTGTTCCAGGAGGCGCTGTCACGGCGAATCGCCGGCGCGCGCATCGACGTGCGGGAGCTGGAGACCGGCAAGCCCGTGGGCATCCCCGTGTCCATCCGCATCTCCGGCGAGGACATCTCCCTGCTCCGGGATATCGCCGAGCGCGCCAAGGCCCTCTTCCGCTCCGTCCCCGGGACGGCTCGCACCCGGGATGACTGGGGCAGTGACACGTTCTCCGTGAAGCTGGAGGTGGACCCGGACAGGGCAAACCTCGCGGGCGTCACCAACCTGGACGTGGCCACGTCCTCCGCCGTCGCCATGAATGGCATGACGGTGGGACAGCTTCGCGAGGGGATTCATCAAATCGACATCGTCGCCCGGCTCCGCGCGGAGGAGCGCGCCCAGCTGGGCGATATCGAGAACCTCTACGTCAGCTCCCGCACGGGGCCTCAAAAAGTCCCGCTGCGGCAGGTCTCCGTCGTCACCTACTCGCTCCAGACGGAGAAGATCCGCCGCCGCAACCAGTTCCGCACCATCACCGTCTCCACCTTTCCCCAACAGGGCGTCCTCGCGTCGGAAATCCTGAAGGAAGCGCGCCCCGGGCTCGATGCACTCCAGAAGAGCCTGCCCATCGGCTACACGATGGAGATTGGCGGCGAGGCGGAGGAACAGAAGAAGAGCTTCTCCAGCATGGTCGTCGTGCTGGGCATGCTCATCGTCGCCATCTACGTGATGCTCGTCATCCAGTTCAAGAACGCCGTCAAACCGCTGGTCGTCTTCGCGGCCCTGCCCTTCGGCGCGGCGGCGGCGCTGGTGTCCCTGGTCATCATGGGCGCGCCGTTCAGCTTCATGGCCTTCCTGGGCATCATCAGCCTGATGGGCGTCATCGTCAGTCACATCATCGTCCTCTTCGACTACATCGAAGAGGCTCACGAGCGCGGCGAGTCCCTGCGCGAGTCACTGCTCGACGCGGGAGTGCACCGCCTGCGGCCCGTGCTGGTGACGGTGGCCGCCACCGTGCTGGGCCTCATCCCACTCGCCTTGCATGGCGGCCCGCTGTGGCAACCGCTGTGCTACGCGCAGATTGGCGGGCTCACCGTGGCCACGGTGTTGACGTTGCTGCTCGTCCCCGTCCTCTACACCCTCTTCGTCAGGGACCTGCGCTGGATTCGCTGGGAGGCCCACTCCCAGGAGGAGCCACCCGAGGCGGGCACTCGATGAGGCGGGCGGTGGATTGACCGGGGCCCCGCCCTGGTCCTCGCGCCGGGGCATCTCCAGGTTTCTGGATGGAAGTTTCATCCCGGGTGCGGTGAGTGAACTCCACGCTCGCACCCTTTGAACGGACCTCGCGACGGAACCCACCGCGGCCCCATGACGGCAGCGCGCCCCAGTGACTCTCCGCACCCAATCGAAAGGGTGCTCGACTGGCTGGTCCCCGCCGTGTGCCTGATGGCCGTCCTGGTGACGACCACGGCGCTGGTCGGCTGGGCCCTCGCCAGCGAGCGGCTTACCCGCGTGGTGACCCTGCCGGGTGCCGGGATGATGATGCCGAACACGGCCCTGGGCCTGCTCCTCGTGGGCATGGCGCTCTGGCTGCTGCGCGACAAGCCGACGAACCGCCTCAGACGGACGACCGGACAGGCCATGGCCCTGTTCGTCCTCCTGCTCGGAGGGCTCGTGCTCGTCCAGTACGTGGCACGAACGGACCTGGGCATCGACCGCCTCCTCTTCGCGAACACGCTGCGCAGGTTGTCACCGAGCCCGCCGGGTCGCCCCTCTCCCCTGACGGCGCTGAGCCTCTGTTTGATGGGTGGTGCCCTGCTGCTGCTTCACGTCAGGACACGAGAAGGCTGGCATCCCGCCCGGCCCCTGGCGCTGCTCGTCGTGCTCATCGCCGCGCAGGCGCTCATCAGCTACGTGTACCTGGAGGATGCTCCGCTCACGCTCCTGCCCGGGCTCGACAGGCTCGGGAGCTATTCACCCATGGCATTGCACACGGCGCTCCTGTTCCTGATGCTGGCGCTCGGCGTGCTCTCCGTGCATCCCCGGCAGGGGCTGATGGGCGTGCTGCTCCGGGATGACGCGGGCGGCCTCATGGCGCGCAGGTTGCTGCCAGCGACCATCCTCATTCCGCTGATCGTCTGGGGGCTGCGGCTGTTCAGCGAGCGGCTGGGGCTTCACTCCGCCCCTTTCGGAACCTCCGTGTTCGCGCTCGTCACGGTGGCCACGTTCCTGGCCATCCTGGCGCGCAACGCGAAGGCCCTGTCCCTGTTGGACGCGAGCCAGCGCGGGGTGGAGAAGTCGCTGCGCGACTCGGAGTCGCGCTTCTCCGGCATCGTCAACAACGCGGCCGACGCCATCATCACCATCGACGCGCGCCAGCGAATCACCCTCTTCAATACCGGCGCGGAGCGAATCTTCGGCTACAGCGTGAGCGACGCGCTGGGACAGCCCATGGGGTTGCTGTTGCAAGAGCCGCTGGGAGACAGCGTGAGTCCGCGCGAGGAGCGCCGTCGACTCCTCGGGCTTCGCAAGGGGGGCGAGGTGTTCCCGGCGGAAGCCACCCTGGCAGACGTGTGGGTGGATGGAACGAAGCAGCGCGTCGTCATCCTCCGGGACATCAGTGCTCGCGAGCGGGCCGAGGAGGCCCGTCGGAATCGAGAGGAGCTCTTTCGCGCCGCGTTCGAGCACGCGCCCATCGGCATGTGCCTGGTCAGTCTGGAGGGGCGATTGCTGAACGTGAACGAGGCGCTGTGCCAGATCCTTGGATATTCGCGCGAGGAACTGCTCCAGATGACGTTCCACGACCTCACCTTTCCCGAAGACCTGGAGCAGGACCTGCTCGTGGTGAAGCGGTTGCTCGACGGGGAACAGGGGTCGTACCAGTTGGAGAAGCGCTATCTCCACAAGCAGGGGCACCTGGTCGACGCGCTGCTGACGGCCTCCCTCGTTCAGGACTCCCGGGGCAGGCCGCTGCACTTCATCTCGCAGGTCCTGGACATCTCCGAGCGAAAGCGACTGGAGAGCGACTGGCTCCTGCTCGCGGAGGCCGGGCCTCGGCTCGCCAGTTCCCTGGACCCCCAGACGACGCTCTCCACGGTGTCGCGGCTGGTCGTCCCGACGCTCGCGGACTTCTGCCTCGTCGCGTTGCTCGACGAGGGTGGACGGGTATTGCGCAGGCAATCCCTTGCCGCCTCGCCGGAGAAGTCCGGACTCCTGGAGGCGATGTTCGACCTGTATCCACAGACGCCCTTCCGGCGAGGCCACCTCCTGGCGGAGGTCTTCAAGTCAGGCAAGGCCCTGCTGCTCGAGGAAGTGCCCCTGGCGTTGCTGGAGGCGTCGGCGGAGGAGCCCCAGCACCTGGACATGTTGCGGAGACTCGCGCCCCAGTCCTGCATCGTCGTGCCCTTGAGCGCGCGCGGACACACGCTCGGGGTGGTCGCCCTGGGAACGTCCGAGTCCGGGCGGCGTTATGGCGCAAGAGACCTGGCGCTGGTCGAGGAGGTGGCCCGCCGCGCCGCGCTCGCCATCGACAACGCCAGCCTGCATGCCCAGTCCGAGGAGGCCACGCTCCTTCGCGACGAGGTGCTGAGAATCGTGGCGCACGACCTGCGCTCTCCGCTGAATGTCATCGCGCTGAGCGCGGGGACGTTGATGAAGCGCTCGCCGGAGGAGCGGCTCGCGGACTCGCGGCCGCTGAACTCCATCCAGAAGGCCGTCATCCGCGCCACCACGCTCATAGAGGACCTGCTGGACGTGGCGCGGATGCAAGGCGGACAGCTCACGGTGGACCGACGGCCGGAGTCGACGGTGGCGATGCTCCAGGAGGCGCTGGATCAACACCGCGCGCTCGCCGACGCCCGCTCCGTCCACCTCCAGCTCAATGTCGAGCCCCATGTGTCGGACGTGTTCGTCGACAAGGACCGGGTGCTGCAGCTCTTCTCCAACCTGATTGGCAACGCCCTCAAGTTCACGCCGATGGGAGGGTTCGTCACGCTGCGCGCGGAGCCGTGGGGGGACATGGTTCGCTGCTCGGTGAGCGATACAGGTTCCGGGATTCCGGTCGACGACCTGCCCCACCTCTTCGAGCCCTTCTGGCAGGCGAAGAGCCGGCACAAGGAAGGTGCCGGACTGGGGCTCACCATTGTCAGGGGAATCACCGAGGCCCATGGTGGCCGCGTCTGGGTGGAAAGCCAGCCGGGCCTCGGCACCACGTTCTTCTTCTCGCTCCCCGCCGTGACGAGGGTGGACTCCTCACTCACGTGGCATGCCTGAGCTGGCGGCTCAGTGCGGCGCGGGCACCGGGCCTTTCCCTGGCGCATGACGCGTGCCTCGGGCCCGTGGCTCTGGAAGCTCTCGCGCGCCTCCGCTCGCCACGCGCTCCAGCGCCGACTCCGTGAAGATGCTCAGGCCCAGCTCCGGCCGGTAGCCGTGGACTTCCTTCACGTCGAGCTTCCGCATGAACTCCACGATGCCTGGACTCACCTCCTGCCCCGGCACCAGGATGGGGAAGCCCGGCGGATACGGCACCACGAAGCGCGTGGACACCAACGGACGCCCCGACTCCAGCGCCGCGCCCGCCTCCGTCAGGGGCACGAACTCGCAGTTCTCCTCGCCGTACGCCAGGAAGAACGCGGCGCGGAGGTCTCCCTCTCCCACGCCCCCTGACGGCTGGAAGGCCGGATGGAAGCCACTGAAGTCCGGCAGTGGCGGCAGCTCCTCGGTGATGGACCGCACCTTCGCGTCGAACAACCGGCGCTCCACCTCCGTCGACTGGGACAACGCCAACTCCAGTCGCTCCACCTCGTGCCGCAGCCCATCCAACAGGAAGGACAGCGAACCCCACGTGACGCCAATCGTCGCGTTCAGCAACACCGTGTTGATGGACGTGTGGTTCACCTGGATGCCCAGCCGGTCCATCAACACCTTGCTCCGGAACTCGAAGCCATTGCGCCCCGTGAGCGCGGTGAAGAGCGTCATGCGCGTGGGGTCCAGCACGAACTCGTCCTGGCTCCACGCCCGCGTCATGTCATCCACCCCCGCCGAGCCCGGGCCCACGTAGCGATTCAACCCCGACTTGCGGAACACCTCCGGCACCACCTGCTCCGCGTCCAAAAGCCGCAGGTAGCGATGAAGCAACGGGTCCTCCCGCAGGCGCTCCCGCGTCCGCATCGCGAGCTGGAACGCCTCCTTCACCATCGCGAAGCCCTCCAGGTTCACCTGCCGCCGCGACAAATCCAACGACGCCACGATTTGATGGTTCGGCGACGTGGTGAGGTGCGTGTAGTACGCCTCCGTGAGCGCCGCCGACGCGCGCCGCTCGAAGTCCTCATCCCAGACATGGAGCATGGAGCCCTGCCGGAAGGCGGACAGCGACTTGTGCGTGGACTGGGTGGCGTACACGCGCACCCGCACCTTGTCCGGGTCCGCCATCAGGCGCTCCTCCATCGCCCGAGCACCCGCCGCGGGGTCCCCATCCCCCCGGCGCGCGCGCCACGCCCGATACTCCTCGCGATAGGAGCGGCTGCGCAGCTTCTCCGCCAGGCGCTTCGCCGCGGCCATCGCCGTGCGCTGACGCGCCAACGGCATGAAGGTGGCGTAGGCGAACCACGCCTCGTCCCAGAGGAAGGACAGGTCCGGCTTGATGGCGAGCAGTTCCTCCATCACCCGCTCCGGGTGATACACGAGCCCGTCGAACGTGCAGTTGGTGAGCACCACCAGCTTCACCTTGTCCAACCGCCCCGCCGACTTCAGCTCCAGCAGCTTCGCCTTCAGCGTGCTCAACGCCACGCCGCCGTACATGGCGTACTCACGCACCGGATACGCATCCAGGTACAAAGGCTGCGCCCCCGCCAGCACCAGCCCGTAGTGATGGGACTTGTGACAATTGCGGTCGATGAGCACCACGTCACCCGGCTGGAGCAACGTCTGGTGGACGATTTTGTTCGCCGTCGACGTGCCGTTGGTGACGAAGAAGGTGCGCTGCGCGCCGAACGTCTGCGCCGCCATCTCCTGCGCTTCCTTGATGGAGCCGGTGGGATCCAGCAGCGAATCCAAGCCGCCCGCCGTGGAGGACGACTCCGCCATGAACAGGTTGGGGCCGTAGAACTCCCCCATGTCTCGCAGCCAGCGCGAGTTGTAGACGGAGTGCCCCCGGGCAATCGGCAGAGCGTGGAAGTTGCCGATGGGCCGCGAGGCATAGTGCTTGAGCGCATCGAAGAACGGCGTCCGGTAGCGCTCGCGCACGCCATCCACCACGGTGACGTTCAGCTCATGCGCGGACTCGTACCGGTAGAAGACGCGGTCGAAGAGGCGCTCGGTGTGCAGCTCCCGGCTCACCAGCGACTCGTCGGTGATCAGGTAGATGTTGAGATGCGGGCGCAGCTGGCGCACCCAGCGCGCCACCACGAGGCTCGCCGCTTCACCCCTCCGCTCCGCCTCCGCCAGGATGGGCTCCAGCGTGGAGCGCAGCTGCTTCACCGGCGAGCGTGAGCGCAGGGGCAGGTCCTGCCGGACGACGCAGGCCTGCACGTCGTCATTGACGAGCACCGCCATCAGCGCGTCCTCCACCGAGCGGACCTGGAGCAGTTCGTAGATGAACTGCCGCTCCCCGCGCTGCGCATCCACCATGCCGCGATGGACCCGCGCGAAGTCCTCGGCCTCCATGTCATCCACCACCAGCGTGGTGAAGTAGTGCGAGCCCTCCGGACCCAGCTCCCCCACCGCCCCGGACCGTTCGCCATCCACTTCCGACACCAGGCAGGCGCGGTCCCTGTGACGGCTCAACAACCCCACCAGCCGCCGAACTTCTTCGGCCAGCTCCTCCACGTCATGTCGGCGCGCCATCTCCGCCAGGCGCAGCAGGCGCGCCTCGCCCGGAAACACGAAGAGCCGCTCGATGGGGTGCACCTCCGCGAAGAGCGACAGCAGTTGCGCCACGCGCTCGTCGGAGGACACCTGTCCCTCCGAATACCGCGCCTCCAGCCGGGTCATCTCCTCCCGCAGGCGGTTCCAGACGTCCAGTCGGACCTGCTCGGGATTCAAGACCGCGGACAGCAGGTGGGATTGGACTCCGGACTCCAGCGAGGTCATGGGCTCCGCCATGGCGCTCCTTCCTTTTTGTCGACGGGCACCGGCGGAGCGCCGTGCGGCACGACGTCGGACAAGGTAGCCGTCACACGTCCACGGCAAAGCCTGGACGGCGGGGAGGGGCGTTGGCCTCACGCGTGGACGCATGGGCGCGGGGGCTCTCCTGCCCGGGTGCTCTCGAAGTTGCCGCGCGTCCCCCGAGGCCTCACTCCTCAACCACCAAAGCCGGGCGTCATGTGTCCGCTCGTGAGCGCCCTTGTCCTTGGAAGGAGATGACATGAAGCTCGCACTCCGTGGTCGAAGAAGCTGGTTGCTCTCCATGTGCCTCATGACCCTCGCGGGGCCAGGCATCGCGCTCGCCGAGAGTCCCAAGACGGCCACGAAGCCGTCGGACGCCGCCTCCACGGCCGCACGCCCCTCCCAGGGCGACGAGGCGATGCCCACGGAGACGGAGATTCAGCAGGCGCTCCAGAAAGCCCACCAGCAGTTCCGCGGCACCAAGGAAGGCAAGAACGCGGACTACATCCCGTACCTCGCCACGGTGAACCCCAACCTCTTCGGCCTCGCGCTCGTCACCGTGGAGGGCAAGGTCTACACGGTGGGCGATGCCACCTCGCCCTTCCCCATCGAATCCCTCTCCAAGCCATTCACCCTGGCGCGGCTGATGGACGAGGTGGGCGCCAAGAAGGTCGAGGACAAGATTGGCGTGGATGCCACGGGGCAGCCCTTCAACTCCATCGTCGCCATCGAGATGAACGAGGACCACCGCGCCGGCAATCCGCTGGTCAACGCGGGCGCCATCACCTCCGTGAGCATGATTCCGGCGGCAACGCCCGAAGCCCGCTGGAAGAAGCTCAGCGACAACTTCAACGACTTCGCGGGCGCGGACCTCCCGGTGAACCAGGAGGTCTACAAGTCGGAGACGGAGACCAACACCCGCAACCAGTCCATCTCCGCGCTGCTGGACTCCTACAAGGTGCTTGGCTCCCCCCGGGAGCAGGCACTCGACCTCTACACGCGGCAGTGCTCCGTCAACGTCACGGCCACGCAGCTCGCCACCATGGGCGCCACGCTGGCTAACGGCGGCACCAATCCCGTCACTGGCAAGAAGGTCGTCAGCCCGGACACGGCGCGCCGCACGCTGGCGCTGATGGCGACCAACGGCCTGTATGAGAGCACCGGCGAGTGGCTCTATCAGGCGGGCGTCCCCGCCAAGAGCGGCGTGGGCGGGGGCATCGTCGCCGTCGTTCCCGGTCGCTATGCCATCGCCGCCTTCTCGCCGCCGCTCGACAAGGCGGGCAACAGCGTGCGCTCGCAGCGGGCCATCAGCCAGGTCGTCAACTCGCTGGGGGACAATCTCTACGCCGCCACGCCCGGAGCGGCCAGCCAGCAGGGCACCGGCGGTGCGGGGCGCGACGAGCCCAAGAAGACGCGTCCCTCGCCGTAGCCACGCTCCCAGGTCCACACGCAAGGGCCTCTCCCGCCGGATGGGAGGGGCCCTTCGCGTCCGAGCCGGGCGCGCATCATTGACCATGCCCCCCTCGTTCCGCGGCGGGACTTCAGCGCCCGCTTCACGCGTCGCCTCCCGACACCTGTTCACGAGTCCCCACCCGCGAGAACGAGGCCGCTGTCCGTCAGCCGTCGCGGAAGGGGCCCGGTCGTTCGCTCCGCGATAGCGCGCGCGCCGTGACGCTTCCTTCCCCCCGTCGCGTGCCCAGAGTGCCGCTCGGGTTCGCGTGAGAGCACAGGCGCGGGCAGCGCTCATTCGGGGGAACAGGGTATGCGTTGGATGCGAGTGGCGACGGCCGTCGTCGCGATGGGCAGTGGACTCCTCGTACCGGCCGTGGGCCACGCCGAGGATGAAGAGAAGGACGACGACAAGAAGCCCTCGCTCACCGGGGGCTACGACGAGAAGAACGGCTTCCACATCCAGTCGGAGGATGGGAACTACCTGCTCGGCATCGGCCTGCAGGCGGGCTACAAGCTCGAGCCCGTCTTCCTGGATGGCAAGGCGGAGTCACGCACGGCCTTCTCGTTCCTCCGTCCCATCCTTCGCGGCAACATCTACCGGCCGTGGATTCGCTTCTGGACGTCGCTGGAGCTGGCGGACCCGCCCATCTACCTGCTCGACTCGCTGGTGGAGATCCAGCCCATCGACGAGGTGGGCATCCGCGCGGGGCAGCAGTACACGCCCCTCAGCCGGCACGAGTCCTGGGGACCGCAGCAGATCCTCTTCCCCGAGTTCTCCACCATCGCCAACTACTACTGGACGGGCCGCGACAAGGGCGTGACCATCTTCGGGACGATGGAGCACCTGGAGTACTACGTGGGCATCTTCGGCGGCTCGCCGCTGCGCTCCATCCGCTCCGAACCCGGCAAGTACCAGTTCAACGCACGCGCGACGTTCTCGCCCATGGGCAAGCCGGGCTACGGCGAGCTGCCGTACATCATGTCGGGAGACAAGGAGCCGCCTCCGCTCAACGTGTCCTTCACCCTGCAGGGCGCGGGCGGCGAGGTGACGCAGGTGAAGGAGAACTTCAACCCGGAGTCCGGTGTCTTCCAGATCCTCCGTGAAGGCGACCGGCGCTTCATCACCGGCGGCGTGGACCTCTTCATCCAGGCGCGCAGGTTCAGCTTCTTCGGCGAGCTGTACTACAGCCGGACGGACCCGCAGGACGCTTCGCAAAACTTCTCCAGCTTCGGCGCATGGGTTCAGGCCGACTATGTCTTCTACAAGAAGGTGCTCGACGCGGCCGTGCGGCTGAGCTTCCTCAACCCGAGCTTCGATCTGGACGACGACCTGCTCTACATCGCGGAGGCGCAGCTGGGCTGGTTCGTCAACGCCCCGCACCTCGCCGTCAAGCTGCGATACCAGCTGGCCCACCAGGAGGCCGCCGCCGGAGCGGAAGCCGCCTCCGTCGTCATCCCCAAGGACGCGGGCACCTCCCAGCTCATCACCCTGCAGCTCAACCTGGCGTTCTAGCGCCACGTCTCCCGGGCATCCGCGCCGGCTTTGCGTTATCCCTGCGGCTGGCAAGGAGACGCGAAGCCATGCAGCCCATCGACCACGCGCATCTCTCCCGACTGGACCTGAATCTCCTGGTGGCGTTCGACGCCCTCATGCGCGAGCGCCACGTCACCCGGGCCGCCCACCGCGTCGGACTGGGCCAGCCCGCGATGAGCCACCACCTGGCCCGTCTGCGCGAGCTGCTCGGCGACGAGCTCTTCACCCGCGCGCCCACGGGCGTCGTCCCCACGCCCCATGCGCAGGCGCTCGCGGAGCCCGTGCGCAATGCGCTCGCGTGCCTCCAGGCCGTGCTCACCCAGCGCCCCTTCGACCCCGCCACGCAGGAGCGCCACTTCCGCGTGAGCCTGTCCGACGGACTCGAGTCCTCGCTGGTGCCGCCGTTCCTCGCGCTCGTCGCGGAGCAGGCCCCGGGCGTCACCCTCTCCCTCTCTCCGCTCCAGGAAGCGCGGGGGCTGGCGATGCTGGATGACGGCTCGTTGGACCTGCTCGTGGGTCCACCCATGGAGCAGGCCCCCCATCACAAGCTGCGGCTGTTCTGCGCCGGGGGCTATCTGGTCGTGTTCGACCCGAGCGTCGTGCGCGTGGACATGCCGCTGTCCCTGGAGGACTTCCTTTCCATTCCACACGTTCGCGTCTCGCGACGGGCGGACTCCGGCGACGCGGTGGATGATGCGCTCGCCAGGCTCCGCCTGCGCCGCCGCGTGGCCGTTCAGACGACCCACGCGCTCAGCGTGCCCCACCTCTTGCGCGGTGCGCGGCTGCTCGGCCTGTTGCCCCGGCGCTCGGCGCTGGCGAGCGCGAAGGCCTTTGGCCTGAGCGTGAGCCCGCCACCCCTGGCATTGACCGCGGACAGCATCGTGATGCGCTGGCATGCCTCGCGCGACTCCGACCCGGGCCACCGTTGGCTGCGCGAAGCCATGTTCCTCGCCGCCACGTCGAGCGGCGAGGACAACACCGCCACCCGGGTGGCGGCGAGGACGCCCCCGCCCCCGAAGCGCTCCCGTCAGAAGGTCGCGATGGGATTGACGGGCGAGCCCGTCCCGCCCTCGATGGCCAGGGGCGCGACGCTGAGGAGGAAGTCGTAGCGTCCGCGAGCCGCCGCCGCCTTCGCCAGGGCCTCCGGGTCCGCGTTGTCGATGACGTGGACGCCCAGCGTGTTGATGAGCAACACGTGCACGGGCATCACGACGCCCTCCACCCCGGAGGGCAGCACGTCCAGGCCGACGTCCGTCGCGACGATGGAGACCCCGCGCGCCGCGAGCCACTCCACGCTGGACGCATGAAGTCCCGGTGACTTCGAGGACACATCCCAAGGACCCACCGCCGCGCGGCGGGCCCAGCGCCCCGTGCGGACGATGATGGCGTCACCGCTCGACACCTTCACCTTCGTCTTGCGCTCCCACGCCTCCAGGTCCGCCGCGTGGATGGGCGTCCCGGGCTCCAGGTACGGCACGCCCTTGAACGCGGCCATGTCGATGAGGACTCCGCGCGTGAGCAGACCGTCACGCACCTCGTTCACCGAGAGCACCGAGCAGCCCTTCGAATCGACCTTCGACTGCGGGTAGCCGTTGTACGTCCGACCCTCGTCGAAGACGTGGCAGAGCGCGTCGAGGTGCGTGTGGGACCAGCCATGGAAACCGATGCCCAGGTGGTCCGCGCTGTACGTGGACTCGGGGGCCTCGCCGTGGAAGAGCATCTGGCGCTCCAGCGGTGAGGGGACGTCCGCGGCCTGCCGCGTCTCCAGCGTGTGCGCCAGCGAGACGGACACACCGTCGCGCACGAGCTTCGCGGCCTCCTTGCGCTTGGCTGGAGTGATGAGGTTCGCGGTGCCGAGCTGATCCTCCTGGCCCCAGCGCCCCCAGTTGCCGTGCTGCTTCTTCCAGTCCTGGATGGCCTCGCGGCTCGACAGCCCCCGCGCGACGGGAGCGCCCTGGGGCGGCGCGGCGACCACTGCCGCGCTCCACCCCGCGCTCGCGAGGACAAGGACCTGGATGAGTTTCTTGAACATGGTGCTCCCCGTTGCTGGGCATCCCCGGGTGCGGGGATGCGATCTCGCCCTCCTCGCGGTGCGGGGTGGCGGCATCACGTACCTAGCGACGAGGGACGGGCGGGCCCAATCGAGCCCATCGATGACGGTCATCGACGCGCGGACCGGGCCTGGCTGTAACCCTCCGCGCTACAGGCGACGGGGATTTGTAGCGCCACAAGTCACTCCGTCCGTCGGTGGGCGCAGGACAACCCAGGGAGCGGGTATGGCGGCACACCCGCTGCAGTGCCCAGGCTCGCCACACGGTCGGGAGCAACCCACCACGGCCGTGAGCTCTGTGTCGCAGGGGGGCCGGGGGGCGGAGT
>NZ_VIFM01000188.1 GCF_006636215.1 Myxococcus llanfairpwllgwyngyllgogerychwyrndrobwllllantysiliogogogochensis
CTCATGCCCCCGCCCCGTGGATCAACGAACGGCTCACCCTACCCGCCGAGTTCCCTAGCACGCACGGGTGACATTTCGGCGGGCCCTCGTCCGAAAACGGGTGCGCCCACGGGAAGGCGCGGGCATCTTGCCCCCCACCATGGAGACACCTTCGACCACGCCCTCTCCCCGGACCCGCGCACCGGCGCCCGTGCCCGCGCTCTTCCGGGTGGCCATCGCCCCACTCCAGGCCTTCTTCCGCCTCCAGGCCAGCAGCGGCATCCTCCTGGCACTGTGCTCGGTGGTCGCCATGGTGTGGGCCAACTCCCCGTGGGCCTCGTCCTACGTCGGCTTGTTCGACGCCCGCCTGGAGCTCGGGGTGGCGGGCACCCATGCGTCCTTCACCTTTCAGCAGCTCATCAACGACGGATTGATGACGCTGTTCTTCTTCCTCGTGGGCATGGAGGTGAAGCGCGAGCTGAGCGCGGGGGAGCTGCGCACGATGTCTCGCGCGATGTTGCCGCTCATCGCCGCGCTGGGCGGCATGGTGGTGCCCGCCGCGCTCTACGTCGCCATCAACGCGGGCACCCCGGCCATGGCGGGCTGGGCCATCCCCATGGCCACGGACATCGCGTTCGCCATCGGCTGCCTCACCCTGGTGAAGGCGCGCGTGGGACATGGGCTCATCGTCTTCCTCACGGCGCTCGCCATCTTCGACGACATTGGCGGCATCCTCGTCATCGCCCTGTTCTACGGCACGGGACTGCACGTCGAGTGGCTGCTCGGAGCCGCCGCGGTCGTCGGAGTGCTGATGGCGCTCAACCGCTTCTATGTCCGCAACGGCATCGTCTGGCTGCTGGGCGGCGTGGCGCTCTGGTACACGATGCACCATGGCGGCATCCACGCCACGCTGGCCGGCGTGGTGGTGGGCCTGTGCATCCCCTCGCGCCCCACCCGACCGGGCCGGAACGTGCTGGAGGAACTCTCCACGTACATCCGCGATTGCACCCAGAACGCCGAGGATGAGTCGATGCGGAGCGCGCAGTTGCTCTACATCGAGGACCGGCTGGAGGAGTTGGAGCCGCCGCTCAACCGCTTCGAGCACCTGTGGCACGGGTGGGTGGCGTACGGCATCGTCCCGCTGTTCGCGCTGGCCAACTCGGGCATCTCCGTGGCGGGCATGGGATGGAAGGACCTGCTCGCGCCCCTGCCGCTCGGCATCATCGCGGGCCTCTTCGTGGGCAAGCAGGTGGGCATCTTCCTCTTCACCCTGGCGGCGGTGAAGCTGCGGGTCTCCACCCTGCCTGGAGGCGCGGGACTCGGGCAGCTCCACGGCGTGTCGGTGGTGGCGGGCATCGGCTTCACGGTGGCCCTGTTCGTCGCGGGGCTGGCCTTCGCCGGGCAGCCGGAGCTGTTGAACGAGGCCAAGCTGGGCATCCTCGTCGGCTCACTGCTGTCCGCGGTGGTGGGCTATGTCCTGTTGCGCTTCGTGGCGAAGCCGGTGGCACAGGCATAACGTCGTACCGTCGCAGCAAGGAGACAGAACCTCCCGTGATTCTCCAGGACCTCAACCGTGTGCGGCAGATCACCGTCATCGCGGCGCGGCATGGCTTTGGCGAGGTGCTCGAGCGCGCGGGCCTGTGGCGCATCCTGGGTCGCCAGGAAAAGGTGGAGGTCTCTCCCGAGGCCCAGCGCGCATCCACCGCGCGCCGCTTCCGGATGTTGCTGAACGATTTGGGCCCCACCTTCGTGAAGCTGGGCCAGGTGTTGTCCACGCGCGCGGACCTGCTGCCGGCCGAGTTCGTCGAGGAGCTGGCCCTGCTCCAGGACAACGTGGAGCCGATTCCCCTGGAGCAGGTGCTCTCCCAGATTCGCGAGTCGCTGGGCAAGGAAGCCAGCGAGCTGTTCAAGCAGATCGACGAGACGCCGCTGGCGGCGGCGTCGATTGCCCAGGTTCACCGCGCGGTGACGCTGGAGGGAGAGGAAGTCGTGGTGAAGGTGCAGCGGCCGGGCATCGCCGCGAGCATCGACTCCGACCTCGGGGTGCTGCGCAGTCTGGCGCGGCTGCTGGAGGCCGTGGTGGAGGAGACGGGCATCTACACGCCCACGGGCATCGTCGACGAGTTCGACCGGGCCATCCACGAGGAGCTGGATTTCATCAACGAGGCGACGAACGTCCGCGCCTTCCTGGAGAACCACCGGGAGCGGACCTACCTCAAGATTCCGCGCGTGTACGCGTCCCTGTCCAGCCGCACGGTGCTGACGCTGGAGTTCATCCGGGGCGTGAAGATTGCTCCGGAGACGCTGGCCGAGGAGGACCGGAAGGCCATTGCCCAGAACATCCTGGAGGCGAGCTTCCGGCAGCTGTTCGACGACGGGCTGTTCCACGGCGACCCGCACCCGGGGAACCTCCTGCTCCTGGAGGGCAACCGGCTGGCGCTGCTGGACTTCGGCGTGGTGGGACGACTGACGCGGCCGATGCAGGAGACGCTGGTGATGTTGTGTCTGGCCGTGGCGCTGAAGGACAGCGACTCGGTGGCGCGCATCCTCTATCGCGTGGGCGTGCCGGACGCACGGGCCAACCTGGTGGGCTTCCGCAACGACATCGAGAGCATCCTCGGCTCGCACCTGCCCACCACGCTGGGACAGGTGGACGCGCGCACGCTGCTGAGGGACTTGCTGGACCTGGCGGTGAAGTACCGCATCCGGATTCCCAAGGAGTACGCGCTGCTCAGCCGCGCCTCCATCTCCACCGAGGGCATGCTGCGCAGCCTCTACCCGGAGATGAACATCATCGAGGTGGCGCTGCCCTATGCGAAGGAGCTGCTTGCGGGGCGGTATGACCCGACGCAGCTCCAGGGCGGGCTGATGCGCACGCTGTTGCGGCTGCAGTCGATGGCCCAGGACCTGCCCACGCAACTGTCGCAAATCCTGCTCGACATGGAGTCCGGCAAGTTCACCGTGACGGTGCGCGCGGACCAGTTCGAGAAGCTGAACGAGAACCTGCGCAGCGCGGCGGTGATTGCCTTCATGGGGCTGTGCGCGTGTGGCTTCATCGTGGGCGCGTTCATCTCCTTCGCGCCCAAGCCGTGGATGTATGGGAACATCCCTGTGCTCGGCGCGGTGGGCATCGCCCTGGCGGCGGGCCTCTTCGGCGCGGCCATCACCTGGTACCTGTTCGGCGGACGCGGCCTGGGCAAGGTGCGGTTGAGCCGGTTCTTGAAGAAGCAGCCCAGGAAGTAGCTGCCCTGGCAGCTGCGTGGACGGCTCGGCTCGGCAAAGACACCATCCTTGAACGCGGTCGCGGCAGTATGGGCCTGCTCGCCCTTGACTGATTGGCATTGACGTTCAAGGCTCGTTCATCTAGGCACCGCAAGGAGGGCCCTGACGCGAGCACGACGGAGGCTCAAGGCTCGCCGAGCGCCTCCACCGCCAGGGGGAGCTATCCCCCAGTGAGAGGCCTCAAGAAATCTTGGGCGGAGCAAGCTGGATCTCAAGATTGAATAGATTCAACGCCTGCACCGTCACTGCGGAGCTCGAAGGGGTTCCATGGATCGGGACGTGGTCAGAGAGTCAGCTCCCTGGCATCAACCCCACAGGAGGATGGGTCATGTTGGGATTGAAGTGTCGTGACTGGAGTCCATCACCGACGGCTCGCGTGCTGACCGCATTCTCGTGGGGGCATCATCAGGCGCGACTGCTACTGCTGCCTCTCCTTGTCGCGTCAAGCCCGCTGGCGGGGCATGCCCAGACGCCGCCGACCATGGATGCTGGCACGGGCGGGGGGGATGCGGGAACGGGCGCTGTCGTGGCGGCACCACCGAAGCCCTGGGTCTGTCCCCTGGAGCAGCAAGTCACGGTGTTGCCCAAGGTGTTGAAGAAGCAGTTGGGCGCCGCGACGCGGTTTGCCGAGGTGAAGAAGCTTCTCGAACCACTTCTCCTCGAAACCCGGTGGGACATGTACTCCTCATGCAAGGAGGACGACCCTGTATCCGTGGTGCTCGATGTCTTCCGTGCCCGCATCGTGTCTGCAGAAACGGAGGATGTCGTTCTCCAGGCTCGGGGAAAGATGTGCGGCCAGGAGCAGTTCATCACTGGAGCAGTGCTCCATCCTCTCGCGGAGAAGAACGCCTATTGCTCCATCAACATGCCGTTCTTGCCGGGAAAGCCAGAGCAGTCGACATCGTACGACCCCACCAAGATTGTCTTTGCGTTCGAGAACCTCACTGACCCCGTGCGAAAGAACATCAGGGTCGAGCTGGTAGATTGTCCTCGTTTTTGCCACTCTGAGCTCTCCTACTGGGAGGCCCAGGACGGTTCCCTGGTGAAGATCTTCGGCATCGAGTGGGGTAGCGGCGGGGACTATTCTGGGAGCAGTAGCTCCAGCGTGAGCGTCACCGCGGAGGGCAAGGAGTTCCCGCGAAAGCTCCGGCTCAAAGAGTCGTTCGAGAGCTGCGGGTCAATGGTCACGCTGCCGTCAGGAGAGATTGCGCATAGCTCCGCATGCGACGAGGCCTCGAGCGAGGCGATCTATTGCTATCAGCGCAATGGGTCTCAACTGACTGGCACATTCAACGAGTGTGGAAGAAGAAATTCCACGTACGATTGAGGGCCTCAAGCGGCGCGTGAAATCCGGCCAAAGAGGAGCTGACCTGCATGGATCCTCCAACCCACTGATGACGAGAGCGGTTCCGACCGGGATGGGTTGGGTAGGCGTCCGGGGCACTCGCGAGGCTCTGCACGGGTGCTGGATTACCGCAAGCGAAGGACATTGGCCGGGAATTGCCCCATCATGTTCCCCGGAGGGCTATACAAACAAGCCATGGCCGTATAGCCATCTTTCGTAACAACGCCACACCCCAGCTTGGTACTGCTCTTCCAGACCACCGCCGTAAAGTGGCCGGTGTTCATGGAGAAACCAGGCTTCGTGAAGTCGTAATACCTGACTTCATCGTACCACATCTTGACACCCATGGCTGTGAAGTCACCCGGGGACCACGAGCCCACGCCGCCAGTCAGGTTTTCCCCCGCACCGTTCTTGTATGGACATGAGTGGTCTATCGTCTTTTTCGCCGCATAGTAGTTCGCGCATTTCTCCGCACTGGCAATCAGGCTGGCATCCGACTTCAAGAGCGGGCTGCCGTGTTTCGCGCGGTACTGATTGTGGAGGGAAAGCGCGGCACTCTGGTAGGGCTGTTGGCCGAATGCGTTGGCGACGATGAGCGTCTGCAGGGTGAGCAGGATGAACAAGACTTGATGGTTGCGCATTGCCGTAAACTCCTGATGGGAACTGAACTGCAACGCCTCAGGAACCCGCTATTTGACGTAGCACTGGCCCTGCCTGCAAACGCCATACTGAGGCCTGGGAGGCGGCGTCACAATCATATATCTGACGCAAAACGCGCCATCCGGAAGCTGAGTGCGAACGCTTGCGCTGTTCGCGCATGCGCACTCGACATTGTCGCACCTCTCCACGTCTATCACGCTCATGTCTGGAATGACTTTCTTGGCGGAAGTCCCGTGTTTTTTCTGGCATGCCGCCTGGCATGCGAGCATGGCTCCTTGCGCCCACCTGGGGTCATAGTCGCCACTCCCCGTTGCAGGGGGCGGACTTGCCTTGGCCTTTGTGTCCGCGGGCTGTGGGGACTTCTTTGCTTGCGAATCCTTGCCGGGGGCTTTTGTGGCTTGTTGTGGAGAGGGGGGCGTTTGAGGGGTATTCGGCGCTGCCATCACGATTGCGGGCTGTGTGAGCAGCGCTACGATTGCGAACACGATGAATTGGCGGACCATGTTGGGTTCCGATGGGAAGGGAATCACATGTATCAGCAATTTACATGCCCGCTGCTTTTTGATGGCGTCAAGAGTGAAAGACGGGGTGAGGTCACTGCGCGGCAAGTGGTTTGACGCGTCAACCGGAAAGACTGACGCGTCAACGGGCTTCGGCGCTGGGTGCGGGGAATGGCCTTCTCCCGGTTATGGTCCCCAGACCGGCCCGCTCGGCGTGACGGTCATCGCCTGGACGCCAGCGCGCAGCGGCGACTGGGTGACCGCGCCCGTGGCGGCGAAGCCGAAGCTGCCGCCTGTGCTCGCGATCCCCTTCTCGAAGGTGACCACCGCGCTCCCCCGAGTCGGATGGACCAGCGTCACCGTGTACGCAGTCGACGTCTCGTTGAGCGTGAGCTGAAGGTTCGCACCGCTGGCCACATCCCTGGCCTGCACCACGTGCAGGAAGTGGCTCACCACCTGCCCGCTGGTTTCAATCTCCCCACGGAACTGGCCGACCGGGTACGGGTAGGTGCCATTGGGGCGCACCGGGCCGCGCTCGTCGACGATTCGCCGCGTCGGCGTGGCCGGCACCAGGGTGCTGACCCTCAGCGCCTGACCGCCACTGTTCGCCGACCACGTGTTGCCCGTGAGCACCGGGTTCTCCGGGAAGTGGATGACGAAGGTCTTGTCGACCGCGGCGTTGTCGCTCACGCTCTCGAGCCGGTCGAACACAATTAAGGTGTCGAGCGGACGAACGAACAGCGTCTCCCGCACCACCCTGCCCGCGTACGGGTTGCCGACCTCGGCCTCGCGGTGGGCCCACTCGTCGTTCAAGTCGTACACACCGGTCAGGTCGACCGCGGCGTAGTTGACCACCGGCGTCGAGTGGAGCCGCAACATCTGGGGCACGTGATGGTAGTAGCCGACCGTGCCCATCCCCTCGAACAGGAGGGTGTTGTGCGCGACGGGCGATTCGACGTCGACCGCGCCACCCCCGGCGTAGCCAACAATCGAGTTGGCGTAACCGACCGTCTCCCGCGTCAGGAACTCGCCGGCCCGCCACAACTGGAAGTTGCCGGCGTCACGGTGGGCATGGCCCGCGTTGGACGTCATGCCGAACTGCAGGTTGATCATGGTCGCATCGGGCGCCCACGCCGTCTTCGCGTACACCATGCCCAGGCCAGGCGCGTGGTAGTCGAGCGGCAGCTCCGCGAGGTCCCTCGACGGCACCGCCGCCACGGTGTCGCTGTAGACATATCGAATCAGACGGTCATCAATCGGGTGACCGGTGAGTTCGAGGAAGCGCTTGGCATAGCCGGCGATCGGCTGGGCAGACCACTCCTCGATGAGCGGGGCGAAGTAGCTGCCCAGCAGCGTCTGCGCGGTGTTGCTGGAGTCCCACCGGGTCAACCAGCGCTCGTCATCGTTGTACGGGAACGTCTCGAACAGCTGGAACTGGCCCATCCGGCTGCGCCCTGGCGTGGTCGAGTAGATGGACCAGAAGACCGACTCCATGAAGTAGTTCGTCTGGTTCCACATGTCGTGCCCGTACAGGCCGAGCGTGGTGAATGGCACCGTCATGTAGCCGAACGTCCGGCGGCCATACGTCGAGCCTTCGTGAGGCGCACCGCCAGCGGCCGGGCCGTCCAGGTAGGGCCGCAGCGAGAAGTCCCAGCGCGAGCTCATCGCGTACTGCAGGAGGTTGTTGGCGTACGGCTGGTTCTCATGCCAGCTGGCAATCGCCCACAGGAGCGAGTTGCGGAAGTAGCCCGTGTAGTAGTTGTTTCCCTCCATGCCGATGCCGCCCCACGGGTTGTCGTTGAGCGCCTCGATCGCGAGGTTCCAGCGAGCAATCAAGGTCGTGCGCTCCGCCGGCAGCAGGTGCGCGAAGCACCAGTCATAGGTGAGGATCACCGCCTCGCCGTACCAACGGGCCGGATCGCTCGACACCGTGTTCTCGCTGATGGGGATTTCGGTCTGCACCGCCCAGGTGATGGCGGAGCGGCACGACGCCGGAGTCCCGGTGATGAGCGAGTGCATCGCCGCGTCGATGGCCTGCTCGGGGCCTTGGACGTTCGCCACCGGGGTGTACGGGTGCTGCGCGAAGTACGCCTGGGCGCGGGCCAGCCGGGACGCGGTGAACCAGACGCGCGGGTGCGCCACCGGGATGGCGAGCACCACAGGCGGCCCGTTGGCGATGGTGAGGGTGATGGGCGCGGACGTCGTGAGGTTGCCGGCGCGATCACGCGCCACCGCCGTCACAGGGAAGGTGCCATCGCCCACCTGCGTGGTGGTGACGTTGATCCAATACGGATAGCCGAGGTCCTCGCGGCCCACATTCTGGCCGTTCACCCTCAACTGCACGCCGGCGATCCGCACGTTGTCGTAGGCGTCGATCTTGATCTGGATGGTGCCGCCCACTGTCACGCCACTCGCGGGCGAGACGATCTGCACCTCGGGAGGAATGGTATCGGGCGGAGGCGCGCTCACGGTAATAGTGACCGGCGCCGAGCTGGCGACGTTGCCAGCGGCGTCGCGCGCCACCGCGGTCAGCTGCCGAAGCCCGTAGGGCTGGAGCGCCTCGGTATCGAGCGTCACCGACCAGGGGGCGGCCATGTCCGCCTCCCCGACCTGGGTGCCATCCAGCTCGACATGCACCCGGGTGACGCCAATGTCGTCGACCGCGCTCATCCGCACCGTGAAGGGCCCGCTCACCGTCTCACTCGCGACCGGCGCGGTGACCTGAACCTGCGGAGGACCCGTGTCGACGAGCTCGTTGTCGATGGTGATGCGCACGGAGGCCGAGGTGGTGAGGTTGCCAGCGGCATCTCGCGCGTGCGCGGTCAACACGTGGTCGCCATTGCGGAACAAGCGGGTGTCGAGCTGCGATGAAGCGAGGTTGCGGCCATCGATGCGCAGTTGCACGTTCGCCACGCCCACGTTGTCGCTCGCGGCCACGGTGATTGCGACCACGCCCTCCACCGTCGCGCCTCCCACGGGAGAGGTGATTGCCACCGTCGGCGGCGTGGTGTCGCTGTTCGCCACGGGCGGGGTGTATTCGATGGTGAGGAGCGGCCGGCGCTCCGGCTGGGTCGCCAGACTGGTGAACAGCTTGGCCACCTTGCCGACCTTCGAGTTCGCCAGCATCACACCCTGGTTCGTCGAAGGGTCATCGACCCACGACTGCACCACCGCGACATCGAGCGGCACGTTGTGCACGCTCACCGTGCTCGGAAACGTGGTGACCTGGAACGAGGAGCCGGCGACGAGGTCCGTCCCCTGCCCCACCGCGCCCAGCCGGTCCCACGCCAGGTCCTCATCCCGGAACTGCCACCCCAGGTCTCCAGCCACCAGGTTCCAGGGCACCTGCACATACGAGCCACGAATCGCGAAGTCGTCGGTATAGGTCTCCACGGCGAACCGGAGCGTCGCGCTCTGCACCACCGCCCGTTGCGGCACCCCGAGCTGAGGGAAGCGCAGCAGCGCCTCGACCTCGTAGTCCTCAGTCTGGAACACCCCGAGCAGCGCCTCGTTGCGGTGCGCCGAGCCGTTCTGCGTCATGCCCTGGCTGGTGATCGCCACCGCTTCCGACACGCTCACCGGTGACGTCGCGGCCTGCGACACGGTCCCCACGCGGCTCTCGCGCTCACCCTCCTTCGTACATCCGGTGAGCGCGATTGCGGCCAGCACTCCTGCCCATAAAACAGTCGCACTGCTTATTCTTGAGTTCATGGACTGACGGTTCCTAGCGAATCAATGCCGGGAAGTCCACCGCGCCCCTCCTCGGAGCGGCGCGGCCATCAGCCATTCACGACGCCTGCATGTTATGGCGCGGTGACCGGCGGCTTCTCGGGGAGAGCGCTCTCCTTGGTTTCACAGGTCTGACTGACGGCCAGGGTTCCGCCCATCTGCAAGGTGACGGACTCCGTGCGCTTCCAGTAGCCGTTCGCAGGATCGTACACGCTTCCCTTGAGCTCCTGGTCATACCAGCGCTCGGCCGTGGTCTTGTAGGTCGTGCCAGGGGGCAGTTGCCCCAGCTGCACCCACAGCGTCGCGTCGAAGATGCAGTAGGGGGGCACATTCAACTCAACCGTGACCACGAGCGTCGTTTTTTGCGTCTTGGTCAACGACGATTCATCAGTATGCGAATAGACAAAGCCGACGCTGAGTGTCCACTCCTTGGTCACCTCATTCGTTCCCTGGGTCTTCTTGGCCGAGAGCGAATAGCTCAACTGCATGCCCGCCGTGTACTGGTTGGTGGCCGTCACCGTTGTCGTCTGCTCGTCCGTGACGTCGACCGAGAGGGTCTGCTTCTGGACCGCGGAGGAGTCGTTTGGCCAATGCAGACTGTCCGACACCCTCTTCCCGACGGAGTCGGGGACCACGATGTCCACCGGTTTGACGAACGACTGCTTCGGGAGGAGGTTGTTCCAGGAGAAGCTGGAGACGGCGTCGTTGAATCCGACCTCCTTGAGATTGCTCACCTCCGAGAAGCTGCCCCACGCCTTGATGTTCCCATAGGCCGCCCCCGAGCCGTCGTTGTTGTTGAACAACGAGGCCATCTGGGCATCCACCAGCGCGGGCCAGCGCACGGAACTCGCGCGGTCCTTGATGTACCAGCCATCCAGGGCGTAGGTCTTTCCCGCGCCCCACTCCGAGAGGAACAGGACGGTGCGGTTCCCCGCGAAGGCGGAGGATTCGTAGAGTTCGATGGCGCCAGCGCTCAGATCGGGCGTGTGCCAGAAGAACGCCGAAATGCAATCGTTCAGGTTGATCTTCGTGAGATCCACGGCCTCGGTCTGGCCTGTTCCCACGAGGTCGACCACCCTGCCGCAGTTGATGAGGTCATAGACATTGCCGTTGGCCGGGGCGACGTAGTTATCCGTCAGGGTCATGACGGTGCCTACCGGCAGATTGAACGCAATCCAGGTCGCTTCGTCGTGAAGGCTCGACCCGGCGATGGAATGGCGTGTGTCTTTGAGGTAATCACGGGTATTGACTGAGTAGGGCGAGCCCACCCAACCCGCGTCTTTGTAGAGCGTGACGGTACCGGAAGGTTGAGCCGGGGGCGGGGCAGCCGGAGCGGGCAGCTTCGAAACCACTGACATTTGGGACGATCCTTTGATGAGCCTTTGATGGCCTCGAGGCAGTGCGAGAAAAAGCACACTGTTCACTCCCAGTCAATTGCTCACTGGTGTCAATGGTAGCCCGCACTCTCACCCGCACCTTGACAGCCATTCCGTCACTCAATCGTGGAGTTCGTGACGGCGATCGGCGTATCCGAGTGATTCGATATCTGGGGATACGTCACGTACCAGGAGCCACCCCGGTTGTTCTGGATGACCGAGCGGTCGATGCGGATGTCGCCTGAATGGTCATTGCTGACAAAGAAGATGGCGCTTCCATGCGCGTTGACTTCGTTGTGCTCGATTCGCGTGCCGCACAGGGACAGCGTCATCCTGTCGCCGTCGTTGTAGATGGCGCCGCCGCTGCCCCCTCCCGGGGTGCCTGGAGTGGCGGGATTCGCGCCGTTGCCGATGGCCCGGTTGTGGGAGAAGAGGCTGTTGATGACTGTCCACGACACGCCGATGCTGCTGATGCCACCGCCGTTGGAGCAGACTCCGCCGAAGCCCTGCTTGCCGCCGAAGGTCGTGTTCACCACGTAGACCGGCCGCCCGTCGTACTGACTGAACACCCGGAGCGCGCCACCTCCAACGTCGGGCCCGACATCCGCGCACGCGTTGTTGAAGAAGCGGGAGTTGATGACCTTCACCCGCCCACCGCGCACCCAGACCGCCCCGCCTCCGTCGAACTCCGACTCACTCTTGGAGCTGGCATCCACGAACGTGAGGTTCTGGAGCGTCAGCCGAGGGTGGTCCTGGTTCTGGCAGTGGGAGGTCGTCCACACCTGCTTCTGGTCACAGGTGTTCATGTACAGGATGCGGTGCCTGCCCGCTCCGCTGAGCGTCACCAGCCCCTTGCCGTCGATGACGATCTCCGGCCCCTTGTCGTTGAAGATCTTCGCCGTCCTGTCGAGCGTGATCGTCACCGGCTCCGGGCCACAGTCGAAGGTGATGACCCCGCCCCGGGCCACGGCCTCGACAAAGGCGGCACTGGTACAGCTCGCGGGCGTTCCCGTGCCGACAACGGTGGTCGGCCTGGAGCTGTCAGCGAGCCCCGCTTCCGCGGGTACGGTGCAGGTGGCCTCCGCGTTCGGATTGCCGGCGGGCGGGCCATCCTTGGGGTTGGTCAGCGGGTTGGGCACATCCACGCCCGGCGCATCCTCGCTCGAACAGCCCGCCACGCTGGCGAGCGCGAAGCCCGTGGCCAGCGAGAACACGGCGCTCACTGCCGACCGGTGAAGTCTCTTCAGGTGCATCGTTCCTCCAGGAGGGAGGCAGTGTAGAGCGACGACGCACCCGAGACGAGCGGGCCCGGACCCGCGTGGCTCAGGGGTGGTGCCGACTCTGACCGAGGAAGCGGACCACTTCCGTGTGGAACCACTTCGCCGAGTCCAACATCAGCCAGTGACTGGCGTGCGGCGCCACGGTGCGTGACAGGTCGGCCCGCTGGCCCACCAGCGTCTCCGGCCCCGTGGCCGCCACCAGCGCGTGGGTGGGGCCCTTGAACTGCTCGAACGCCGCGTCCGGGTCATGCGCGAGCAGCGACTCCAGGTTCCCGGCGATGGCCTCGCGACGCGAGGTGCGCATCGTCTTCATCACCAACACGCGCGTGGAGTCCTTCGCTGCGAGGAGCTGGGGCGTGAGCCAGTGCTCGTGGAAGGCGCCGTACTTCGCGGCGCTGAAGTTGTCGAGCCAGGCCTCCGCTTCCGCCTTGGGCATGCGGCGCAGGTCTCCCGGCGCTTCGACATAGAGGAGCCCGGCCAGCCGCTCGGGGTAGTACGCGGCGAAGGCACCGGCCACCGCGGCTCCGAAGCCATGCCCCACCAGGACGAACTTCTCGGGGGACAGCGCGTCGGCGACCGCGACGACGTCCTCCACCGCCGCCTCCACGCCAAAGGGACCGTGGGAGCCGCTGCTCTCGCCCAGCCCGCGAAGATCGAAGGCCACGCTGCGCGTCGCGAGCCCCGCTTGCGTCTCCGCCCAGTGAGACCGGTCCCCGGCGACGTCGTGCACGAAGATGGCGGGGATGCCGCCGTCGCCCTCGACTGTCGCCATCAACCGACCCGCGGGGCCGTTGACGGACACCATCCTGGCTTCCTTGTGCTTCATTGGCCTGACTCCCGGCCCCTGGTACGGGCGCTGCCCGTCCACCCACCGCGCCATCCGTGGCGCCGGGGCCATCACCCACCAAGTCTGCCCTACTTCCCTCCGGGACGCCCCATGCACGCGCCCGGACCTGTCCACCACTGCATTTCCAGCGGAGCGACAGGCACGAGCAAGGACTGCCTTTGACACGGCAGGACTTGCCGGCCGGCGTTGCGCTCGCGTGCCCCTGATTCCTCGCGCTTCCCTCTGAGAGCACGCGCGGCACGGCCATTGCTCATGGACCGGGAGCACGCCGACACGGTCCGCATGCGGTTTCGCGGCGCGCACTTGCATCCCACCCCACCACAACAAGAGCGGCGCCAGGCGCGTTGCTCGGGAGAAGTCCCATGAAGCGTATCGTCCCTGGAGTCATGATGATGGTCCTCGCCGCCGGCTGCGGCATCGAGGACGCCAACACCACCGCCGAGAAGACGGAGACGCCCGCGTCGGTGCTGGCGCGCGTGGAGCGCGACAACGGCAACGTGGTCGAGTTCCTCGAGCTGGCGGACGGCGAGGTGATGGTCATGGAGGCCGGCGTCTACCCGAACCCCCCGGCGGCCATCGACGGCATCGGCCCCGCCGCGGCGTGGAGCAAGCTGACCGGCCGGAGCGACGTGCCCCAGGCGCTCGGCATCGCCCAGCAGCGCTACGAGCTGATGCGCACGTCCCCCCGCGACGCCGAGGGTGCGACCGAGCGCGGTGAGTCGATCTTCAAGGACGGCCTGGCCGCCGGAAGCACGAGCGCCGCGGCCTACGGCCCGTGCGACATCACCTGGTTCCAGGACAACTTCTGCAACGCGGCCTACGACTGGAAGATGTGCCTGACCAACTGGGGCGGTGGCGCCTACGCCCAGCGCGGCGGAGTGGACTACCACAAGACCGCCGTGTGCCCGACCTCCGGCAACGTGACGCTCAACATCAAGGACCAGGTCATCCGCAACGTCGGCGCGGGCGGCTACCTCTGGTACTACCGCAGCGGCACCAACTTCGACTTCCGCGCGGACGTGGACAACGCGTCCGGTGACACGTTCCACTTCGCGGTCAACCTCAACTACTGAGCCCTGTCCGCTCCTGGCCTCGCGGCTCCGGGTTCATCCCGGCCGCGAGGCCGGTGTCGTTTCCGGAGTCGAAGGCCGAGCCGCCGCGCGGTTCAGCCCGCCGTGGCGAGGCCCTGAACGGCGCGCACCACCATGCGAACGTGGTGCTCCACGCGCAGTTCGTGGTGGAAGATGCCTCGGATGATGCCCCGCGCATCGATGACGAAGGTCACCCGCTGCACGCGCTTGAGCAGCGGCCACACCACGTCGTAGCCGCGCGCGATGCCCGCGCTCGGGTCGCCCACCATCGGATACTCGGCGCCCGTCGCCGCGGCGAAGTCGCACTGAACCTGGTGCGTGTCCGTGGACACGCCCACCACCTCGGCGCCAAGAGCCCGCAGCTGCGGAAGCGCCTCGCCGAAATGCTTCGCCTCCTGGGTACACACGGGCGTGAAGGCGGCCGGAAAGAAGAAGAGCACCACGGGGCGCCCTCGCAGCGCGGAGAGGCGCAGGCGCTGCCCCTGCGTGGTGAGGGCTTCGAAGTCGGGAGCCGGGGCGTCGAGGGTGACCATGGGCGCGGGGACGGACCATAGGTGCTCGGCAGGCAAGGGGTCACGAATGAACCAGGATTCCGGGCCCGTTTCACTCGCCGCCCCGGTTCTCCTTGCAAGTAGATTCTTTGCAGTCCAAAGACTGAGGGATGGCATGGGATCCTCGAGTGTTGAACCCCGACCCGAACGGGCGGGACCCCGCGGACGTCCTGCGTGAGCTGCAGAAGAGGCTGAGTCGCGGCCTCGGACGTCGGCTCCTGCTGGGCTCGATTGCGCTCGTCACGTTGGTGGGCCTGCTCACCAGCTACGCGCAGGTGGAGCCGGACGAGGTTGGCGTCATCCTCAGGCTCGGCCGCTTCGTGGGCACGGTGGAGCCGGGTCCCCACTTCCGGCTGCCGTTCTGGGTGGATCGCATCGTCAAGGTGCCGGTGCAGCGGCAGCTCAAGGCGGAGTTCGGCTTCCGCACGGAGTCCGTCAACTCGCGCGCCACGTCGTATTCGGCGAGCACGTCGGACCTGAAGCGCGAGTCCCTGATGCTCACCGGTGACCTCAACGTCGCCGTGGTCGAGTGGATCGTCCAGTACAAGATCAAGGACCCGTACAAGTACCTCTTCAAGGTGAAGAACGTGGAGGGGATGCTCCGCGATATCTCCGAGGCGTCGATGCGCGCGGTGGTCGGCGACCACTCCGTCAACGAGGTCCTCACCACGGGCCGCCAGACGGTGGCCACCCAGTCCAAGCTGCTGCTCCAGGACCTGGCGGACCGCTACGAGACGGGCGTGGACATCCAGCAGGTCGTCCTCCAGGACGTGAACCCGCCCGACCCCGTCAAGCCGTCCTTCAACGAGGTCAACCAGGCCATCCAGGAAAAGGAGCGCGCCATCAACGAGGCCTACGCCGAGCGCAACCGCGCCATCCCCCGCGCCAAGGGCGAGGCCGAGGAGGCGCTGCGCTCCGCGGAGGGCTACGCGATTGAACGCGTCAACCGCGCCAAGGGCGAGGCCGAGCGCTTCACCCGCGTCTACGAGGAGTACCGCAAGGCGCCGGAGGTCACCCGTCGCCGGATGTACCTGGAGACGGTGAGCCAGGTGCTCCAGGGCGCCGGGCAGAAGGTGGTCATGGATGAGAACCTCAAGGGCTTCACGCCCCTCTTGCGGATGGACGGGGCGGACTCCGTCTCCGCGGGCGCAGCGCAGCTGAAGGAGGCCCAGCAATGAGCCGCGTCGCACTGATTCTCGTCGTCGTCGCCGCGCTCGCCGTCGTGCTGGGCTTCTCCAGCACGTACACGTTGAGCGAGCACGAGCAGGCCGTCATCACCCGCTTCGGCCAGCCCCGGGGCCAGTCCATCACCGAGCCGGGACTGCACTTCAAGCAGCCCTTCGTCGACACGGTGAACCGCTTCGACAAGCGCTGGCTGGACTGGCGCGGGGACCCGAACCAGATCCCCACCAAGGACAAGAAGTACATCTGGGTGGACACCTTCGGCCGCTGGCGCATCGTGGACCCGCTGCGCTTCTTCCAGCGCCTGCGCGACGAGCGCAATGCCCAGTCCCGGCTCGACGACATCATCGACGGCGAGACACGCAACACCATCGCCTCGTTCGCGCTGATTGAGGCGGTGCGCTCCACCAACCGGCCGTTCGAGGACGACGAGTACACCACCGAGGCCGAGCGCGGTGAGTCGCTGGAGCAGGTCTCCCAAGGACGCGACAAGCTCACCCGGCAGATTCGCGACCGCGCCGCGGAGATCGTCAAGGAGTTCGGAGTGGAGCTGGTGGACGTGCAGATCCGCCGCATCAACTACGTCGACGAGGTCCAGGTGAAGGTGTTCGAGCGCATGATTTCCGAGCGGCGTCGCACCGCCGAGCGCTCGCGCTCCGAGGGCATGGGCCGCGCGGCCGAAGTGCGCGGACAGCGGGAGCGGGACTTGAAGGAGATCCGCTCGGAGGCGTACCGCAAGGCGCAGGAGATCACCGGCACCGCCGACGCCGAGGCGACGAAGATCTACGCGGATGCCTTCGGGAGGGACCCGGAGTTCTACCAGTTCATGCGCACCCTGGAGGCCTACCCCCAGGTGGTGGACCGCTCCACGTCCCTCTTCCTGGGCAGCGACTCCGAGTTCTATCGCTACCTGCGCAGCAGCGCGAAGAAGTAGGGGCAAGGCTCCGCCCCGGGTTCGGGCCGCGCTTCACGCTGGAAACGACAGCGTGAAGCGTGCGCCCCCCAGCGCCGAGCCCAGGGCACGGACGCTCCCTCCATGCACCTCCGCGATGCGGTGCACGATGGCGAGCCCGAGCCCGAAGCCGTGGCGCTCGTCGTCGAGTCGATGGAACGGCTCGAAGATCCGCTCCCGCTCCGCGAGCGGAATCCCAGGCCCGTCGTCGTCGACATGGATGTGAATCACGCGCCCTTCCCGGCTCAGGCTGACCTGGACCCGGGAGTTCGCATGGCGCAGGGCATTGAGAATCAGGTTCGACGTCGCGCGCTCGATGAGCCGGGCCTCGACACGAACGACGAGCGGCTCCTCGTCCGGCCCCGGGGCGGCCAGCACCGCCTTGTGTGGCAGCAGGGTCAGGGTCTCGCAGAGCGCGGCGAGGACAGGACGCACGTCCACCCGGGTCTCCTTGTGCGCGCCGTGCGCCTTCAGGCGCGCATAGGTCAACAGCTCGTCGATGAGCGCATCGAGCTCCGACAGGCTGCGCTCCACCCGGTCGAAGGCGTGCTCCCGCGCGTCGGGCTCTGACGCTTCTCTCGCGAGCGCGAGGCTGAAGTGCAGCCGCTGGCTCGGGGCTCGAAGCTCGTGGGAGGTGTTGTGGAGGAGCTCGTCTCGCAGGGTGATGGAGCGCTGGAGCTCCGCGCCCATGTGGTTCACCGCCGCCGAGAGGGCGCCGATGACGTCCCGTGAGCCGACCTGGGCTCGCGCCCCGAGCTCTCCCCTGCCGAGCGCCTCGGCGGTTCGCCGCAGGTCCAGGAGCTGACGGCGCACGGGGCGCAGGAGCGCGAAGATGCCCAGGGAGAGCCCGCCCACGAAGAGCAGGAGGAGCGCGCCGCCTCGCGCACCGCCCAGCGGGAACATGAGCGGCAGCGGCCCCACCTGGAGGACGTGGCTCGTCCCTTCGATGCGCGCATAGAGCATCGACGCGAACACCGGCCCCTCCCGGATGACCTGCCCGCGCGCGAGCCGCTCGGCTCCCTCGGCGTCGAGCGGGGTCCGTGCCTGCGGGATGAGCGCGACTGGCACGCCGAAGCGCTTGGAGGCCTCCTCGGCGGGACCTCCGAAATCACCGTGCTCGCGGTAGCGCGCCTCGAACAGCTCGGCCATCAGCCCGACGGGCACCGCGAGGGAGACTTCGAGGTTCCTCGCGAGCTGCGCGTTGATCCTCGGAATCACGAACGCCCTGGCGGCGAGTCCGGCGATGAGCACGCCCGCGAAGATGTGGAGATAGACGCGAAGGAAGAGTCGGTCCACGGGTCAGCTCACGGTGAAGAGGTAGCCGACCCCGCGGACCGTCTTGATGACGTCCGCCTCGCCGGAGGCTTCGCGCAGCTTGTGACGCAGACGCGAGACTCGGAGATCCACGGAGCGGTCGATGTCATCCTGCTCCACGCCCCGAAGTCGCTGGTACATGAGCTGCCGAGTCACGACCTGCCCCGCATGCGTCATCAGCAGGAACAGCACGTCCAGTTCGCCCGAGGTCAGGTCGAGCGCCGCCCCCCGCAGATGGGCCGTTCTGCGAGCCGGGTCGACCGTGAGTTCGCCGACGCGAACGGGGCCAGGCTCCGGCACGGGCGCCGTGCTCGTGCGGCGCAAGAGCGCCCGCAGCCGCGCCAGGAGCACGCGGGGGCTGACTGGCTTCGGCAGGTAGTCGTCGGCGCCGCTCTCCAGCCCCACGACTTCGTCCACCTCGGCGCCCCTCCCCGTCAGCATGAGGATGGGGCCCGGATAGGCCCCCCGAAGCTCCCGGCAGACGGTGAAGCCATCCTTGCCGGGGAGCATCACATCGAGCACCACCAGGTCGGGCCGCGCGGCGAGAATCCGTGGCACCGCCCGGTCACCGCTGACCTCACACTCCGCGGTGAAGCCATGCATCCGCAGGTAGTCGGCGACCATCGCCGTGAGCTGCGTATCGTCATCCACGATGAAGACACGCGGGGTCGACGTCTGACTTTTCAGTTCCATGAGGGTGCCCGTGCCAGGAATGCGTCCCCTGAAGCATACCCCTTCCGTTGCATCCGTTGGCGAGCGAGCCGCTTCGTCTCTCATTGTATCGCTTCGTATCAGTGGGCGGGCTGCCTCATGGCGTATGTCATCGTTCAGCGCATCCACAGGAGGATGCCGTGTCTGAGAAAGCCAGCCTTGAGTCCCCACGAATCGGTCCCATGAAGCCCCTCCCCGCTCCGGAGCTCATCCCCACCACCGACACACTCATCTATGGAGAAACCCTTTATCTTCAAGTGGGCGGCGCGAAGGACCGGTGGCTCACCGGCGGCCGGAGCGACGGCAACAAGCGGGTGTACACCCGCGATGGCGAGGGCGGCGACCTGGAGTCTAGCTACCGGTGGACCCTGATGAAGACCCGCGACACCGTGGGCAGCGGCCCCCTGCGCTACGGCGACATCGTCTATCTCAAGGTGGGCGGCGACAAGCCCCGCTGGCTGACGGGAGGACGCAGCGAGGGCCAGAGAGAGGTCTCCACGCTCGACGGTGAGGGCGGCGACATGGAGTCGAGCTACCAGTGGACGGTGATGCAGAGTCGCACGGCGGTGGGAAGCGGCGAGGTCAAACGAGGCCGGGCCGTCTACTTGAAGGTGGGCGGCGCGAAGGACCGGTGGCTCACCGGCGGCCGGAGCGACGACAACATCCAGGTGCTCACCCTGGACGGAGAGGGAGGCAAGACCGAGGAGACCTACCAGTGGACCTCCTCCCCGGTGAACTACTCGCGCGTGTTCGCCGTCTTCGCCGAGGACTCGCCAGACACGAAGACGCTGGCGCCCGGAATGAACACCCGGGTGTTCACCCGCGTGGAGGCGTGTTCGCCCGAGCGCTCCATCCGGCTGGACCTGAAGACCGGGGTCATCACGGTTCCCCCCGGGACGTACGACATCTCCGGCTACTCGAGCGTCGTCTACCTCACCGGCCAGGAGGCGGACGGAATGGTGACGAACAAGTCACCCACCGCGAACGGTGGCTACTGCCGGCTGCGCCTCGCTGGGGGCGACTCGGAGACCATCCCGAATGATGATCCCCGGGTGCTCGTCGTCGGCAGCATCTGCACGGCCAACGCGATTCCCAGCATGGTGCGCGCCTGGTTCTCCACCACCGTGGAGGCCCGGCTCATCCTGGAGCACCAGAGTGGTGAATCGACGGAGCGAATCGTCCAGCGGCACAAGTCGACGACCGCACAGGGCGTCAGCTCCACCTGGCACTACTTCGCGCGCCTCAGCGTCACCCGCGTATAGACGGGACGACACATCGCGCGGCGGCGATTGACGGGCGCGGGGCCAAAGTAAGAGGCTCTGCGCCCATATGAGCCAGAACCTCTACGACATCCCGCTGAAGTCCATCGACGGCGCCGCCCTGACGCTGGGCCAGTTCAAGGGCAAGGTGCTGCTGGTGGTGAACGTCGCCTCCAAGTGCGGCCTCACCCCGCAGTACGAGGGCTTGGAGAAGCTCTACGAGAACAAGCACAGCCAGGGGCTGGAGGTGCTCGGCTTTCCCGCGAACAACTTCCTGGGCCAGGAGCCGGGCACCGAGGCGGAGATCAAGGACTTCTGCGACCTGACCTACTCCGTGAAGTTTCCCCTGTTCTCGAAGATCTCCGTCGTGGGCGAGAACAAGCACCCGCTGTACCGCGAGCTGACGAGCGCGGTCCCCGACGCCACGGGCGAAGGGCCGATGCGCCAGAAGCTCAAGGGCTACGGCATCGACGCGAATCCGATTCCGGAAGTGCAGTGGAACTTCGAGAAGTTCCTCATTGGCCGCGATGGTCGCGTCGCCGCGCGCTTCGCCCCGGACGTGACGGCGGAGGACCCGCGCCTGATCCAGGCCATCGACGCGGCGCTCGCCAGGCCGGCCTGAAGACCGTGAGCCGCGCCGGGCTTCCTGGAGACGGGAAGCCCGGTACCGGCGACTCCGCTGGCTACACCGGCCGGCGGAAGCTGTCCGCGAGGTCCGCCGGGAGCTGGGAGGCCACCGCGGACACCTCGTCCTCCGGGATGCGGTCTCTCACCGCGGTGAACACCACCTTCATCACCCGGTCCGCCTGGTCCACCGGAATCTTCAGGTGGTCCGCCACGTCGGAGATGAACTCGTCGCGGTGCATGCGTCGCGCATGCGACGGGCCCCGGAGGATGGTGCACTCCCCGACGATGTCGCCGATGTCGGGGCCCAGCGCGCGCATCAGCTTCACGTCCTCGCCGTCGGACAGGCGGCGCGCCAGCGTGCAGAGCACCGCGTGCGCCGCGTCTCGCGCGTCCACCTTGTTGACGCTGACCTCGCGGCTGTTGCCGATTTCGTCGAGGAACGCCTGGAGGTCCAGCGACTCGTCGCGCTCCTTCACCGGGGTGATGGAGGGAGGAAGCTCGGTCTCGTGCGCCATGGGGTCATCTCCTTGCTCGCCGTGGACTCGCCTGCCTATCCACCGACGTGCCCTTGACGATGTCCACGGTGCGCGCGTGCTTCAGCCAGACGCCGTGACGGCGCCTGCCCCCTCGCCAGCGCCTGGGTGAAAGAGGCTCGCGGCGTGAAGCCGCGAGCCCCTGACCTCAGCCGTGCGCCGCCGGGCGAGGCTCCTCGCCCCCGGGCCGCCCCTGTGCCGTGGGCCCGCCGACCTCGTCATCCGGACGCTTGCCCCGCCACGTGGCCAGCCGCGTCTTCATGCGGTCGGCGACCACGTAGAAGGCCGGCACCACGACGAGGCTCAGCACCGTGGAGACGGAGAGGCCACCCAGCACGGCGATGGACATGGGCGCGCGCGTCTCGCTGCCCGCGCCCAGCGCCAGCGCCGCCGGCACCGCCGCCATCATCGTCGCCGTGGACGTCATGAGAATCGGCCGCAGACGCACGGGGCCGGCGCGCAGCATCGACTCCACCGCGTCCAACCCCAGCTCGCGCTGCTGGAGCGCGTAGTCCACCAGGATGATGGAGTTCTTCTTCACGATGCCCATCAGCAGCAACAAGCCAATCATGCTGAAGATGTTCAGCGTGCTGCCCGTGCCCAGCAGCGCGAAGGACGCGCCGGCCACCGACAGCGGGAGAATCGTGAGCACCGTGACGGGGTGCAGGAACGAGTTGAACTGCGCTCCCAGCACCATGTACGCGACGCCAATCCCCAGGAAGAGCGCGAAGAACAGGCTGCTCATCGAGTCGCGGAACGCCACGCTCGCGCCGCCCGGCACCACTCGCACGCCTCCAGGCAGGTCCTTCGCGAGCCGCTCCACCGTGGCCAGCGCCTCTTCCTGACTGGAGCCCGGGGCCACGTTGGCGAAGATGCTGATGGCGCGCTCGCGGTCCCTGCGGGTGATGGCCTGCAGCGCCGGCCGCTCCTCCTGCGTCACCAGCGACGACAGGGGGACGAGCGCACCACTCGCCGTGCGCACCTTGAGCATCGCCAGGTCCTCCGGCCGGGAACGCTGCCCGGCCAACAGCCGCATGCGCACGTCGATGCGCCGCCCTCCGGTGCTGTACTTGCCTACGCGAACGCCGCCGACCAGCGCGTTGATGGTCGTCGCCACCGCTTGAATCGGCACGCCCAGGTCCGCCGCGCGCGCCCGGTCCGGGGTGATGCGCAGCTCCGGCATGCCCAACTGGTAGTCGGTGTCCACGTCCACCACCTTGCCGCTCGCCTGGACCTTCTCGCGCATCTCCTGGCTCGCCTTGACCAGCTGGTCCCAGTCCGAGCCGCGCACGCTGAACTCCACCGGGAACCCGCGCTGCGCGGTGAAGCCCGCCTGCGACAGGTCCTGCACCACCGCGCGCAGACCCGGGTAGCTGTTGAGCTCCTTGCGGAGGATCTGCTGGAACTCCGCCTGCGGCATGCGCTCGTCGGGTGGCTTCAGCGTCAGCATCATGAAGCCTCCGTTCGCGCTGGTGTTGCCACCGCCTCCGCCCACCACCGCGAAGACGCTGAGCACCTCCGGGCGCGAGGAAGCGAAGGCCTCCGCCCGCTGGAAGATTTTATTCGACTCCTCCAGGCTGCTGCCCACCGCCGTCTGCAGGCGGACCATCAACCGGCTCTGGTCCTGCGACGGGACGAACTCGCCCGGCAGCGCGCGGAACGCGAACACGCTGGCGGCCAGAATCACCACCGCCCCGCCGAGCACCCGCCAGGGCCGCTTCAGCCCCCAGCCCAGCACCTGTCTC
>NZ_VIFM01000189.1 GCF_006636215.1 Myxococcus llanfairpwllgwyngyllgogerychwyrndrobwllllantysiliogogogochensis
GTCGGGAGGGTGGGCAGGCGGGCGGGCCGAGCGCGGAGGCGCGCCTGTGTCGCCACGGGGCGCGTGGGCACCTTGAGCGCACGGGACAACCCGTCCATTCGCAACAAGGAGACGTCCTATGGCGCGCATCGCGTTCATCCTGGCCGACGACTTCGAGGATTCCGAGTTCCGCATTCCGTATGACCGCGTGAAGCAAGCGGGGCACGAGGCGGTCGTCATCGGCGTGGAGGCCGACACACCCGTGAAGGGCAAGAAGGGCAAGGAGGTCATCACCCCGGACAAGGCCGTGCGGAACGTGTCGTCCCGGGACTTCGATGCGCTGGTGATTCCGGGGGGCTACTCACCGGACCACCTGCGCATGGACATCGACATGGTGGGCTTCGTGCGGGACTTCTACCGCGCGGACAAGCCGTTGGCGGCCGTGTGCCATGCGCCGTGGATGTTGGTGGAGGCGGACATCGCGGATGGGATGACGCTCACGTCGTGGCCCTCCATCCGCACGGACCTCATCAACGCGGGCGCGCGCTGGGTGGACCGCGAGGTGGTGGAGGATGGCAACCTCATCACCTCGCGCAACCCGGGGGACCTGCCGGCCTTCAGTGATGCGCTGCTGCGACAGGTGGCCCAGGGCATCGCCCCACGCCTGGAATCACCGCGCGGGCGCGAGGCCACTTCGGAGCAGCCGTCCAGCGTGCACTGACTCAGTCACGGGCCACGAGCGGACGGGCTGTGTCGGCTCGTGGCCTGTTGTTGCGGGAGTGCGTTCCTTGGTCAGACGGGCTGCTGGTTCATGAAGGTCTGGAGGGTGGCCGCGCAGTGGCCGCAGTGCTCCCGGAAGGGCGCGCTGAGCGCGGGCTCTCGTGTGAGCTTCTCCCAGTAGGCCAGGGAGAGACGTGCGGCGTCGGACCAGACGTCCACGGTGCTCGCGGTGGGCGGGCGTGGCGTGAAGGTCCGCTCGACGAGGTTCGTTCCCACGGGCGCGAACACCATGGGCAGCATGTCGTAGACCGGCGCGAGTCGGAACCGCTTCGTCCCTTCTGGGAAGAAGGACAGGTTGCCGAAGTGGCGGTCCGTGTTGCCGGTGAGCTGGCCGAAGGTGTCGAGCCAGCGCATTCGCCGTGCATCGTCTTCAGAGACGAGCTGCGCCTCATGCATTCTCGATGCGGCCTGCGTCCAGGTGTCGCGCGGGCCGATGTACTCGTCGGTGATGGCTCCGAGTGACAGCAGGGCCTTCCTGCCGCGTGCGCCGAGCCGGTCGAAGCGTTCCACTTCGAGGAAGCGATGGTCCTCCACATCCAGCCAACGCGCGTTGGCCGCGGGGATGCCCGCGTCGCGAAGAGTTTCAAGTGCGAGCGCTTCGGCGATGAGCAGGTCCCTCCATCGAGAGGCCGCTGCTCCATCGTCGGGGCCTGCGAACTTCACGATGACGTGGCGACCCTGGGTATACGTGGCGAACTTGGGATGCTCTCCGCCCACGGAGGAGCCCGACGGTCCCTGTTCGGAAGCCCGTGCGAGCGCGAGGTAGTCGTCGGGAGTCGCCGTGGGCAGAGGCGTGGCGAGATATCGGTCGAGCGATTCGTCACCGAGGATGAGGTCTCCGACGCAGTCCTCTCCACGCAGGGCCAGCGCGACGAGACAGTGGTCATCCGTCCAGTCCGCCACGCGTTGGGGGAGCAAGAGCTCGGGATGGCGGAGTGAGAATGTCCGGCCGATGTAGCCCTGTGGACTCATGTCCGTCGCGAACGGCGGGAGCCCCTCGAAGTGCTTGGGCGCGCGTTCCGTGTATTCGAGCCAGTGTCGACCACCCGTGAGCAAGCGGAGCACGCCGTACCGGTGGACAGCGCCTGCTTCATCGATGCGGTGGACGTTCAGCCGTGTGCCGAGCGGGGGCAGCTCGCGGGTCCGCGCATAGCGGGTCGCCGGTCCTTCGCCCATGCGACACACGCGGTCCCCCGCTGCGAGCAGGAGGCGCGTCACCGAGGGGCGAGAAACCTTGAGCTGCGTCGCGAGCTCGCTCGCTCGGGCTTCATCCCGACGGCCGAGGGCCGCTAGAAGCTGTTCCACCGTGGCCATGATGAGGGCCCGCCCTGTCTCCCTGATTCAATCCGTGAACAGATTTCTGATTCGATTCGTGAACCGAATTCCGAAGGATGTCCGAGATGAGAGCCACGAGCATCTTCTTGGATTCACTGGGAAAAGTGAAACCGGGCCGCCCCGCGTGAGAGCGGAGTCGGCCCGGTGGGCACAGCGGGATGAACAGCTCCCTTGAACCTCAGTGGTCGCCGTAGCGCTTCTCGCCGGCCTCCACGCGGAGGGCCAGGCGGTTGCCACGCGGAGGCAGCGGGCAGGTGGCGAAGCGCGTGAAGGCGCAGGGCGGGTTGTAGGAGCGGTTGAAGTCGAGCACCACCTGTCCGTCCTTCGGCATGTCCGAGTACAGGAAGCGGCCCGCGCCGTACGTCGCATCGCGGTTCGTCTCGTCCGCGAAGATGATGAAGAGCTGGTTGGAGCCCTCTTCCTCCACCGGCGTCAGGCGGTACTCCTTGCCATCCATCGTGAAGACGAGCGTGCCCGGCGCCTTCATCTCCTCCGTGGTTCCCAGCACGTTGGGAACCTGGAGCGTGCGCGGCGTGGCCGAGGGCTCGAAGCGCGCGGTGACGCGCCACGTGGGGCTCGCCGGATAGGTCTCGATGCCGTGGAACTGCTTGCGCGCCTGCGCCTGCGAGTCCTTCACTCGCACGCCCAGCTTGTCGCCTCGGAGGATGACCTGGAAGTTGAGGCTGCCGAGCTTCACCACATCCGGAGAGCCCTTCTCGTCCGTCTTCAGCTCGCCCCCGGTGAAGGGCGCGTTGTTGCGCGTGAACTGCACACCCGACGCGGGCTGGAAGCTGACGGTGTTGCCCTTGCGAGTGAAGGTGCCGAGCTTCGCGGGCGTACCAGCCGGGAAGTCCAGTTCGCTCTCGGGCGCGGAGCCGGCGGTCTGCTCGCCCTCCTTGAGCCAGAAGAGGCCGACGAGCGTCAACCAACCCTCCTCGGACTGGAGTCGCTGGATGCGCTGCTCATGCCAGGCGCGGGTGGAGGCGGTGAGGTCTTCGGGCGTCGTGGGAGTGGACACAGTCTTGGCGGGGGCAGCGGGTTTCGGCGGCGGGGCCTTCTGCGGGGCCGGCGCGGCCTGGAGGGCGAGGGACAGGGCCAGGGCAAGGGGCGTCATGTCGGGTGCCTCGGTGAGAGGGGGCTTCCAGCAGCGGCCCCCTGTCTAACAGGGTGGGGTGCGCGGCGCAGGGTTGCAGGCGACCGGGCTCCGTGCGAAGCCGGACACCCGCCGTGGAACTCGACCTGAAGCCGGCACCGCCGCCGGGTGCCTTCCGCAAGCTCGCCCTGGGGGCGTGGCGTTCGCCCAAGGACCCGAGCGCCTATGCGTCCCTCGAAGTGCGCATGGAGAAGGCCGTCGCGTTCCTGGAGGCGTGGCGGGCTCGCACCGGACAGCGACTCACGGTGACGCACCTGGTGGCCAAGGCGTCCGCGGATGCGCTGCGCCTGCACCCCGAGGCCAACGTGCTCCTGCGCTGGGGCGCGCCCTCGCTGCGTGTGGACGTGGGGGTGTGCGTGCTCGTCGTGCAGCCCGAGGAGTCGGGACGGGCGGACCTGACGACGGCCACGGTGCCTCGGGCGGACACCCTGTCCTTGGAGGAGTTCGCGCGGGCGATGGAGGCTGTCGTGTCCCAGGTGCGCTCGCGCAAGGACGCGGTCATCGAGCGGGGCAAGCGTCGCTCGTATCGCATCCCCGGGATGTTCATGGGTCTGGCGCTGCGGCTCCTGTCCTTCGTCTGGTTCACGCTGAACGTGGACCTGCGCTGGGTGGGGATGCCCAGGGACCCGTTCGGTTCGGTGGTGGTGACGAGCCTGGGCTCGCTGGGGCTGGAGCGCGGCTTCGTGGCGACGGTGCCGTACACGCGGGTGCCGCTCATCCTCGCGCCGGGTGCGGTGCGGACCGTGCCGGTGGTGGAAGCGGGGGAGCTGGTTCCCGGGCGGATGATGACGCTGACGTGTACGTGGGACGCGCGGGCGCTCGACGTGGAGGTGGTGGCGAAGGTGCTGCGGCACGTGGGCGCGGCGCTGGAGTCGCCCGAGGAGACGTGGGGGGCTGCGAGCGGCGCGCGGGTGGGGTAGAACGGGACACGTCGCCACTGCTGGAGGTCCCGTCATGCCCGTGGATACCAATCGTCGCGTTGCCTCCGCCCGTCCCGTGGGGCGCGCGCTCGGAGGGCAGGACCGCTACGAGAAGGAAGCGCTCGAGGGCCCGGCGGAAGGTCCACTGGCGATGACTCGACGCCAGCGACTGGCGGGTGGGCCCAATCGCGCGGAAGGGGAGAGCCCCTTCGCCGCGAAGATGCGGCAGCTCGCGGAGAGCAAGTCGTCCAAGGACGAGGAGCGCTGAGGTCTTTTGTGGAGCAGGCCCCTCGATGAAGGTCTATCTGGACGACGAGAGGCCCACGCCGGAGGGCTGGGTGGCGGTGCGGTGGCCGGAGGAGGCCATCGCGTTGCTCGAAGGTGGGCAGGTGGTCGAGCTCAGCCTCGACCATGACCTTGGAGACGATGAGCACGGCACGGGCTACGACGTGCTGCTCTGGCTCGAGGAAGCGGTGGCCACGCGGGGCTTTGTTCCTCCGCGTGTCCGAGTGCATTCAGCGAACAGCTCCGCGCGCCACAAGATGGAGCTGGCGATGGAGCGCATCGAGCGTTTCGTTCGCGAGCGGTGACGGCTCAGCGTGAGCGCGGAGTTGGACTCGGGCTCGGGGCGACCTGGATGCGGGTCGCGCTGGTGCTGCCGTCGGCGATGAGGTTGAAGGCGGCCTGGACGGCGGTGCCTTGGGGCAGGCTCTCGAGTGAGATGCGTTGTCCGTTGCGGACCACCTGGGTGTTCTGGCCGACGCGGAGGTTGTAGAGGTCTCCGGTCTCCGCGTCTCGGACCACGACGCGTCCCTTCGAGGTCGAGGCCACCTGTCCGCGCATGACGACGTTGGCGACCACGGTCTTCTCGGGGTTCGCCCCCGTGTCCCGCGCGGGCTCCGGGGACGCGCTCTGTTTGGGGGGCGTGCTCTGGTCCGAGGTCGCCTGTCCCGAGGCCGCCTGTCCCGAGCCGCCGGTGCCTTCGTCCTGTTTGTCCGAGTGCGGGCCGCGCAGGGCGTTGACCTGTCGCTGGAGGCGCAGGACATCGGAGCGAAGCATCGCGACTTCACGAGTCAGTTGCTTCGGGCTCAGGTCCTTCCCCGAGGAAGCGGCCTCCGCGCTGCCGCCATGCGCGTCACCCGCCGCGTCGGAAGGTTCGGTGCCTCCCTGCGTGGGGGGCGCCCTGCCGCTGGGGACGTCATTTCCAGAGCCCTGGTTTTCAGAGCCTTGGTTCGAGGCCGGGGTGTTATTCGTGTTTCCGGAGCCACCCGTGCCCGAGTAATCCGTGTTCGGCGTACCGAGGTTGTCCTCGGCTCCGGTGGCGCCCTGTGGGACGGGAGAGTAGCTGCCGGACTCATATGTGCCCGGTGGCTGCGTGCCGGTATCTCCCGAGACACCTCGGCCTTGCTGGTTCTGTGGAGGTGAGGTCATTCCAGGAGCGGACGACCCACCGCTCGACCCACCGCCCGCTGTCTGCGCGAGGGCAACGGGAGTCATCAAGAAGCTGAACGTCAGGGCCGCGGAGAAGAGCGCTCGTCGCATGGTGGGGTCCTTTCCTCGTGCTCAAGGTTGAGGCTTGGGGCCCTGGCGACAAGCGAGCCTCGCGGAAGCTCGCACGCTCGCGTTCATCCGGAGTGATGCCCGTCCGCGCGGCGCCCCTGCGAGCAGGGAGGGAGGGGCGCGCGGAGGGCTCAGCCGGGCGTCGACGGAGAAGTGGTGTCCGTTCTGTGCGGGTGCGTCCTCGTCAAGGCGGCGGGGCGGAATCCCAGGTGTCACCCTCACGAGTCTCTCCGCAGGGAGGCCACTGCACGGGGCGTGGTGCGAGGAGGGGCCGCGCCCTGAGGGCTTCTTCCAGTTCATCCACGGTGATGGTCGCGTTTGCGTGAGCGTATCGCAGGAGCCAATCGCGACCCTCGAGGCTGCGCTCCGGATTGCACCAGGGGTCCCGTCTCACGGGGGCGTCGTAGACCGCCTTGAGCAGCGCGATGCTCGCGAGGTCGAGCTCCGCCCACTCCTTGCCGAAGATACTCCTGGCAACGTCGAAGACACCCTGTTGCTGCTCGTGGAATACGCGGTGCCGGAGTTCGTGCAGCACCAGGTCCTCCGCGCTCCAGTGGCGAGTGAGCCAGACCGCCAGCGCGACGCGCTCCTCGCGCCGAATACCGTCAGCGCCGTGCTGCTCCAATTCATTGCTCCAGCGATACGCGGCATCGAGTGCGAGCCCGAATCCCTCGGGTTCGATTTCTTCGAGGCACGCGGTCGAAAAGGCCATCAATTGCAATACACCGACGGCCACTGTCCAGGGCCAGATGGGTTGGACGTGAGTCACCTGAGGCCGCTCCATGCTCATCCACCATCGGAACCGGAGTTGCTCCGCGGGTCGGAAAAGAGGCACGGGCTTGGAGGGAAGGACAGGGACCCTCGCGAGCGTGTGGCTGTAGAAGCCCTCCAGTGCGGCCAATGGCACCACAACTGCGAGTCCCAGCAGACACACCAGCCACCGCAAGCCGCGCTTCCATCGCATGGGCCTCGGCGCAGTGCAGCCTTCAGGCCAGGACTCAGAACGTGTACCGCGCCCCGAAGCGCACCTGTCTCGGTGGTTGATGCTCCAGGGCCACGGTGGGGCCATCGCTGCTCGAAGTCATCCGCGTCTCCGTCTGGATGTTGAAGAGATTGAAGGCATCGAGGTCGAAGGACAGTGCCTTGCCACGGTCGAATTGATAGTCCACTCCGAACCGCGCATCGACGACATGCAACCAAGGCGTGGATCCCCGCTGTCCTGCCTTGAGTGCTCCCGACGCGGCGACATAGGCCAGGCCCAGACGGGCTGATAGCGCCGGGGTCAATCGCTGCCGCCTTGCCCCGGAGGCCTTGAGGACATGGGTGCGCCGTGCCACGGCGGACGTTCCTCGCAGCATGTGGTTCAGCGGGTCCTCACGACTGCCGCTGAAGCGCGACCACGTGTAGCTGGCCTGCCCCATCCAGTCGTAAGCGGCCGTTCGTGCCAGCTCCAACGTCACCGCGTCATGAGTCTGCTCCTGCTTGGGCAGGCCGGAGCCCAACCCCTTCCCGGGATTGACGAGCCGCCATCTATCGCCGCTCGGGTTGCTCACGAGTCCCAGTCCCGTATCCAGCTCCCTGCGGACATAGGTCACGCTCATGACTGTTTCGCCAAGCACCGCCACGTCGGTGCCGAGTGTGACCTCGCTGGTCGAGGCAGGTGAAAGGTGGGGATCCACCTCCACCCCGCGAACCTGCTCACCCGATGCATCAGGAAGCAGCAGTCCGAGCAACACGCGCCCGCGATACTTGCCGTAGTGAGCGAAGAGGCGCATCTCGCCACGCTCGAAGGGGTCCACGACTACGCCCAATTGAGGCGAGAGCATGTGGCTTTCAGCACGTGTCTCCCCGTGTGAGGGCACGAGCCGCTGCATGTCGTAACGAAGCCCGACGTTGAGGGTCAGAAGGTAGGAGTACATCCAGGAGTCCTGGACGAAGCCCCCCACCACGTCGCGATGTGTCCGGGTCGCGATGCTCGAAGGCGCTGACTGGAGGCCACGGGGAGACCGGCGTTGCGCGCTGGGGACTCTCTGCACCGCGTCGTGGACCAGCCACTCCGCATCGAGCCCCACCTTCAGGGTGTGCTGCAGCTTTGGGATTCCCAGGGCTCCATAGTTCCGAAAGTGGGCCCGTCCCTGGACCTGGAATTGATTCGTCTCGTGCTCTTCGTCTCCGCACCGGGTGTAGAGCGCCAACAGCGCGGAGCCGCAGGCGAGGCCTTCTGTCTCCGTCCCCGTGTCCCCCGAGAGAGCAGGGCGCTGGGAGAAGTGTTGTCGAAGCCAGCGCGCATCGATATCGAGCAACACCGCCTTGTCCAACAGTCCCCCGCGGTGCCCGAGTCCGAGCAGCAGGGTGTCTCGCTCCAGCGTGCGTGGTGCGAAAGCAGCCGTCCCCTCATGCAATCGCTGGGTGGCGGGCATCGTGATGAACGTCAGCGTCGTGTTGTGGTCCGCGTTGAACAGGTAGGTCAGGCGACCCAAGGCCTGGACCTCTCGTTGGTCGGATTGAATGGTGAGGGAGTCCTCTTCGGGGACGGCTGACCGCGAGCGTGTGCTCTCCACTCGCTGAACCGAGGGAATCAGCCCCAGGGAGAACCAGAGCTGGTCCTTCAGGATGGAGCCGGAGAGGACCGCGCCCAGCTCTCCCATGTTCTCAATCACTTCATGGGGACTGTCCTGGAGCGGCCGACGCCCCTGGAGCAAGCCGGTGGCCCAATGGGCGAAGACGGCCCCGTTGAACTCATTGCCACCGGATTTGTTCTCCCCCGCATCGATGATGACTCCCGTGGCTCGTCCGTATTGGGGAATGCGCCCACGGAACAGCAGCTCACCCCAGTCGTACTGAAGCAGCTCCAGGCTCAGGGGTACGGCATTGCGCCCGAACACACCGTCCTGGGTGGAGAGGCCGTCCAGCACATATCCGTTCTCCGAGGGACTCGCGCCGAGGAGCGTGAGCCCCTGGTCCGTGTCGACTGCTTCCGAGCGCAAGGACTGAAGCCTGTCGACCGAGCGCATCGCGCTGCCCGGGATGGGCCGTGCGACGGGAAGAAGGTCGCAGTCGAGATGGTCGAGGGACTCGGAGACACCCGTGCTCTCGGTGTCCACGGGGGGGAACTCGCCGCGAGTGGGCTCAAACAACTCTCGAAAGGACTCGGGAAGGAGGCTGGCACTGATGCGCAAGGCACGCGCTTCTCGCACGGGGACCGAGTCCCTCCTCAACGGTAGAAATCCTTCCCTCTCGAAGCGCAGTTCGTACACGCCCGGTGGAAGGAGCTCGAACCGGTAGGTGCCGTCCATTTCCGTGACGACAGTGAACTCGCCCTGGGGCTCGGACGCGGAAGCAGTCACGACGACATCCCCGACGGGCTGTCGGCTCTGGGCGTCAATCACCGTGCCCAAGATGCTGCTCGTGGGCTCCGCCCTGGCAGTGGGTGCCTGGCTCATCCCCACGAGGACTCCGACGACGACGTGAAACACGGTCAGGTTCCGCATCTCCCAGAACCTTCCATGGGGCCCGAGCGTCGTTCGTCATGGTTTCCGCACGAAGCAGGCAGGCACCCGTGATGATTCCGTGCTGTGCTGGAGCCAGCCTCGGGGTGGGTGGCTCGGAAGCGGGTCGGGCGCTATTCGTGTGAGGTCGAGGGCCGGGGCAGCACTGTCACGAGGTCTCAACCTTGAGTGGACGCGAGAGCGCGGTGACCACGGGAAGGAAGGGCGCACGCGCGTCCGCGAGGAACACGCGCGCTCGCAGCCTCCGGCCCTGGCCGCTCACCCTCGCCACCGCCGTCTCGCTGGGCCTTCTCCTCTACGTCGCCACCACCAGCCTGCCCTACCTCGTGTCCTCTCCGACGACGGACCCGAACTTCGGCGCCCTCAACCACTGTCTCTCCAAGGCCCACCCCGAAGCCCGGCTGGGCTGGGCCGTCTCCCCGGACGCCACGCGCGCCGCCGTCTATGGCCCCCACGCCGTCGCCGTCTGCGGCCCCGGTGACGCCGCCACGCGCAGGGAACTCACCGGCACCCTCGCCCTCGCCTTCGACGGAGACAACCGGCTGTGGCTCTCCGCCGCGGGCCGCTTGCTGCGCGAGGACGGCGCCACCCTGCGCCCCATGGGCGACTTCGAGCCCATGGCCCTGGCCGGCCACTCCCACGGCATGCTGGCTCTGGATGCCTCCGGACAGCTCGTCTCCGTGGCGCCTGGGGGCACGGTGCTCGCGCAGACGCTCGTTCCCGGAACCACGGGCCGACTCTCCGTGGGCTCGGGCGGCGTGCTGGCCGCCGTGCTCTCCGAAGGACTGCTGCGCGTCTTCGACACCCGCACCCTTACCCCCATTGAACTGGACCTCCCCTGCGCGGTGGAGACCGTGTGGTGGCTGGATGAACCGGACCGGCTGTTGATCGGCTGCACACCGTCCGGGGCACCGTCGTTCTCGGTCGATGTGCGCACCGGAATGCGTGAGAAAGCGCCGGAATACCGGAGTCTGGCCCCTGCTCGCCGGCTCTCCGGTCGGCCGCTCTATGTCCAGGGCTGCGACGGTTTTCCCTGCACGGCGCCGCCGCCCTGACATGTTGCACAAAGGCTCCGGGTCCCGTGGTTTCCACACGGGGCGTCCGGAAGTTCGGAGTGGAAGTCCAGTAGGCGACAAATCGTCCTGTCAGGGCGGGCTTTGAATCGACAAGCCCGCGAACTCACAGGAGATTCGCGCCCCGGCCGTCCGTCGTGAAACACAGCTCACGGCGTTCATCCCGATCAGAAGGGTTCTCCTCGTGGACGACACCAAGGTTCCCAGCTCCAGCAATGGCAAGAAGCGCGCCTCGACGCGCAAGCAGCCTCGGAGCGATGTGGCTTCCAGCCCGCAGACCTCCAGCGACACCCTCGCGGCCCACCGCGTGGAAGCCGAGCGCACCCGCACCCGTGCGAGTGACTCGAAGCCCTCTCATGGGGCGGGCAGGCAGGCGGACGAGGGTGCGCGGAGTCGTGGCGGCGGCGCCAGGACGCCCGGCGGTGGTGCGCGCATCCGAGGGGATGACCCGATGCGGACGCTGCTGGCCGCGCTGCGGGCCGTGCAGGGCGGAGACTTCTCCGTGCGCCTGCCGGACTTCTCCACCCTCCCGGTGATGGATGACATCTCCCGCGCCTTCAACGCGGTGGTGACGCTCAACTCGGCCATGACGCATGAGATGGTGCGCGTCTCCCGCGTGGTGGGCCGCGAGGGCCGCATGGGCGAGCGTGTGTCGCTGGGCGACGCGCGCGGCGACTGGGCCACGAGCATCAACTCCATCAACGCGCTCATCGGCGACCTGGTGCAGCCGACGACGGAAGTCGCTCGCGTGCTGGTGGCGGTGGCCGAAGGCGACCTGACGCAGAAGATGGCCCTCGAAATCGACGGCCAGCCGGTGAAGGGCGAGTTCCTGCGCATCGGCACCACCGTGAACGCGATGGTGGATCAGCTCAACTCGTTCGCCGCCGAGGTGACGCGCGTCGCGCGCGAGGTCGGCAGCGACGGCAAGCTGGGCGGACAGGCCGAGGTGAAGGGCGTGTCCGGCGTGTGGAAGGACCTCACGGACAACGTGAACCTGATGGCCAACAACCTCACGGCCCAGGTGCGAAACATCGCCGAGGTGTCCACCGCCGTCGCCAACGGCGACCTCTCCAAGAAAATCACGGTGGACGCGCGCGGCGAGGTGCTGGAGCTGAAGAGCACCATCAACACGATGGTGGACCAGCTCAACGGCTTCGCCTCCGAAGTGACGCGCGTGGCGCGTGAAGTGGGCACGGAAGGAAAGCTGGGCGGTCAGGCCGCGGTGCCCGGTGTGTCCGGCACGTGGAAGGACCTCACGGACAACGTGAACTTCATGGCGTCCAACCTCACGACGCAGGTGCGCGGCATCGTGAAGGTGGTGACGGCCGTCGCGAACGGTGACCTCACCCAGAAGCTGATGGTGCCGTCGCAGGGCGAAATCGCCGCCCTGGGCGCGACGCTCAACAACATGACGGACACGCTCAACGTCTTCGCCCAGCAGGTGACGAGCGTGGCGCGCACGGTGGGTGTCGAGGGCAAGCTGGGCGCCCAGGCCCAGGTGCCCGGCGCCGCCGGCACGTGGAAGGACCTCACCGACAACGTCAACCTGATGGCCAACAACCTCACGGCCCAGGTGCGCAACATCGCCGACGTGACGACGGCCGTCGCCAAGGGCGACCTGTCCAAGAAAATCACGGTGGACGTGAAGGGCGAGGTGATGGAGCTGAAGGACACCATCAACACGATGGTGGACCAGCTCCGCGCGTTCGCCTCCGAAGTGACGCGCGTCGCGCGCGAGGTGGGCACCGACGGCAAGCTGGGCGGTCAGGCCGATGTGAAGGGCGTCGCTGGCGTGTGGAAGGACCTCACCGACAACGTCAACAGCATGGCCTCCAACCTCACCACCCAGGTGCGCAACATCGCCCTGGTGACGACGTCGGTGGCCAATGGCGACCTGTCGAAAAAAATCACGGTCGATGCTCGCGGCGAGATTCTGGAGCTGAAGAACACCATCAACACGATGGTGGACCAGCTCAACTCGTTCGCCTCGGAGGTGACGCGCGTCGCGCGCGAGGTCGGCACGCACGGCAAGCTGGGCGGACAGGCCGAGGTGAAGGGCGTCTCCGGTACGTGGAAGGACCTCACGGACAACGTGAACGTGATGGCCGTCAACCTCACCACCCAGGTGCGTGGCATCGCCAAGGTGGTGACGGCGGTCGCCAACGGGGATTTGACGCAGCGGCTGAAGATGGAGGCCAAGGGCGAGGTCGCCGAACTGGCCGACACCATCAACGCGATGACGCAGACGCTCTCCATCTTCGCGCAGCAGGTGACGGACGTCGCTCGCACGGTGGGCGTGGAAGGCAAGCTGGGCGCCCAGGCCGTGGTGCCGGGCGTCGCGGGTACGTGGAAGGACCTCACCAACAACGTGAACCTGCTCGCGAACAACCTCACCGACCAGGTCCGCAACATCGCCGAAGTCACCACGGCCGTCGCCAATGGTGACCTGTCGAAGAAAATCACGGTCGACGCCAAGGGCGAGGTGCTGGAGCTCAAGAGCACCATCAACACGATGGTGGACCAGCTCCGAGGCTTCGCGTCGGAAGTGACGCGCGTCGCGAAGGAAGTCGGCACCGAGGGGAAGCTGGGTGGTCAGGCCGAGGTGCGCGGGGTGTCCGGCGTCTGGAAGGACCTCACGGACAACGTGAACTTCATGGCCTCCAACCTCACCAGCCAGGTGCGCGGCATCGTGCGCGTGGTGACGGCGGTCGCCAACGGAGACCTCACCCAGAAGCTCATCATGGACGCGAAGGGCGAAATCGCCGCCCTCGCGGAGACCATCAACGCGATGACGCAGACCCTGTCCATCTTCGCCCAGCAGGTGACGGACGTCGCCCGCACGGTGGGTGTCGAGGGCAAGCTGGGCGCCCAGGCGGAGGTGCCGGGCGTCGCGGGCACGTGGAAGGATCTCACCAACAACGTGAACCTGCTGGCCAACAACCTCACGGCCCAGGTGCGAAACATCGCCGAGGTGACGACGGCTGTCGCGAATGGCGACCTGTCGAAGAAAATCACGGTCGACGCCAAGGGCGAGGTGCTGGAGCTCAAGAGCACCATCAACACGATGGTGGACCAGCTCCGCGCGTTCGCCGCCGAGGTGACTCGCGTCGCGAAGGAGGTCGGCACCGAGGGCCGGCTGGGCGGTCAGGCCGACGTGAAGGGCGTGTCCGGCGTCTGGAAGGACCTCACCGACAACGTGAACGTCCTCGCCGGAAACCTCACGGACCAGGTGCGAAACATCGCCAAGGTGACAACGGCCGTCGCCAACGGCGACCTGTCGCAGAAGATCACCGTCTCCGTGAAGGGCGAGGTGCTGGAGCTGAAGAACACCATCAACACGATGGTGGACCAGCTCCGAGGCTTCGCGTCGGAAGTGACGCGTGTCGCGAAGGAGGTCGGCACCGAGGGCAAGCTGGGCGGTCAGGCCGCGGTGCCCGGAGTCGCGGGCGTGTGGAAGGACCTCACCGACAACGTGAACGTCCTCGCCGGCAACCTCACGGACCAGGTGCGAAACATCGCCAAGGTCACGACGGCGGTCGCCAATGGCGACCTGTCGCAGAAAATCTCCGTCGAGGCGCGGGGCGAAATCCTGGAGCTCAAGAGCACCATCAACACGATGGTGGACCAGCTCCGCGCGTTCGCCGCCGAGGTGACTCGCGTCGCGAAGGAAGTGGGAACGGACGGCAAGCTGGGTGGTCAGGCCGCGGTGCCGGGAGTCGCCGGTACGTGGAAGGACCTCACGGACAACGTGAACAGCATGGCCTCCAACCTCACCGCGCAGGTGCGAAACATCGCGCTGGTGACGACGGCGGTCGCCAACGGTGACCTCTCCAAGAAAATCACCGTCGACGCGAAGGGCGAGATTCTGGAGCTGAAGGACACCATCAACATCATGGTGGACCAGCTCAACTCGTTCGCCTCGGAGGTGACGCGCGTCGCGCGCGAGGTCGGCACGGAAGGCAAGCTGGGTGGACAGGCGGAAGTGCGCGGGGTGTCCGGCGTCTGGAAGGACCTGACGGACAACGTGAACTTCATGGCCCGCAACCTGACGACGCAGGTGCGCGGCATCGTCAAGGTCGTGACGGCCGTCGCCAACGGCGACCTCAAGCAGAAGCTGGTCGTCGAAGCGAAGGGCGAAGTGGCGGCCCTCGCGGAGACCATCAACAACATGACGGACACGCTGGGCACGTTCGCCGAGCAGGTGTCCACGGTGGCCCGCGAAGTCGGTGTCGAGGGGAAGCTGGGGGGACAGGCCCGCGTGCCCGGTGTGGCCGGCACGTGGAAGGACCTCACGGACAACGTGAACTTCATGGCCTCCAACCTCACCACGCAGGTGCGCGGAATCGTGCGCGTGGTGACGGCGGTCGCCAACGGTGACCTCACCCAGAAGCTCATCGTCGACGCGAAGGGCGAAGTGGCCGCGCTCGCGGACACCATCAACAACATGACGGACACACTGGGGACGTTCGCCGAGCAGGTGTCCACGGTGGCCCGCGAAGTCGGTATCGAAGGAAAGCTGGGCGGTCAGGCCCGCGTGCCCGGTGCGCGCGGCACGTGGCGGCAGCTCACCGACAACGTGAACCAGCTCGCCGGTACGCTGACCAGCCAGCTGCGCGCCATCTCCGACGTGGCCACCGCGGTGACGAAGGGTGACCTCACCCGGAGCATCACCGTCGTCGCCGAGGGCGAGGTCGCCGCGCTGAAGGACAACATCAACCAGATGATCGTCAACCTGCGTGAGACCACGCAGAAGAACCAGGAGCAGGACTGGCTCAAGACGAACCTGGCGAAGTTCAGCGGCATGATGCAGGGCCAGAAGAGCCTGGACGCCGTCAGCCGCCTCATCATGAGCGAGCTGACGCCGCTGGTCTCCGCGCACCACGGCGCCTTCTTCCTGATGGACACCGACTCCGGCACGCCGGTGCTCAAGCTGACGAGCACCTACGCGTACCGGGAGCGCAAGCACATCGCCAACCGGTTCCGGCTGGGCGAGGGACTCGTCGGGCAGACGGCCCTGGAGCGGAAGACGATTCTGCTCACCCACGTGCCGCCGGACTACATCACCATCTCCTCCGGCCTGGGCGAGTCCGCGCCCCTCAACATCATCGTCCTGCCCGTGCTGTTCGAAGGTGAGGTCAAGGCCGTCATCGAGCTGGCCTCGTTCCACACCTTCAGCGCCATCCATCAAATCTTCCTGGACCAGCTCACCGAGAGCATCGGCGTGGTCCTGAACATGATCATGGCGAACATGCGCACCGAGCAGCTCCTGCAGCAGTCGCAGGGTTTGACTCAGGAGCTGCAGAGCCAGTCGCGCGAACTGACGCAGCAGCAGGACGCGCTCAAGCGCAGCAACAGCGAGCTGGAGGACAAGGCGAAATTGCTCGAGGAGCAGAACCGCCGCGTCGAGGAGAAGAACAACGAAGTCGAGCGCGCCCGCGTCAGCCTGGAGGAGAAGGCCGAGCAGCTCACCGTCATCTCCAAGTACAAGAGCGAGTTCCTGGCCAACATGAGCCACGAGCTGCGCACGCCGCTCAACAGCCTGCTCATCCTGGCCAAGCTGCTGTCCGACAACAAGGACGGCAACCTCAGCACCAAGCAGGTGGAGTACGCGAACACCATCTACGCCTCCGGTGGTGATTTGCTCAGCCTCATCAACGAAATCCTCGACCTGTCCAAGGTGGAGGCCGGGAAGATGCAGGTGGAGCCGCGGGACATCGTCCTGTCGGAGTTGAACCAGTTCATCGACCGGAGCTTCCGCCCCGTCGCGGAGCAGAAGAACCTGGCCTTCACGGTGGAGGTGGCGCAGGGCGCCCCCCGCCACATCCGCACCGACCCGCAGCGGCTGCAGCAGGTGCTCAAGAACCTGCTCTCCAACGCCTTCAAGTTCACGGACGAAGGCAGCGTGAAGATGACGGTGAAGCTGGCCGAGCCGGGCACGCGCCTGGACCACGAGGTGCTCAAGCGCTCGCGCTTCGTGCTCGCCTTCTCGGTGACGGACACGGGCATCGGCATCGCCAAGGACAAGCAGCGCCTCATCTTCGAGGCGTTCCAGCAGGCGGACGGCTCCACCGCGCGCAAGTACGGCGGCACCGGCCTGGGCCTGTCCATCAGCCGCGAAATCGCCAAGCTCCTGGGCGGCGAAATCCACGTCCACAGCGAGCCGCGCAAGGGCAGCACCTTCACGCTGTACCTGCCGCCCGAGTACGTGGGCCCGGAGGACGACGGCTTGCCGGTCATGCCGGTCATGCCCTCGCCGCTCGAGCCGCTGTCTCGCATGTCCCACGCCTCGTCGGAGCCCTTGTTCCCGACGCCCGCGCCGGCGCCGGTGCCGCCGACCGCCGCGGAGAACGCCCATGTGCTGGACTCGGCGCTGCCGCCTCCTCAGGTGGACTCGCTGCTTCCGCCGCTCGCGGTGGAGGACGACCGGGACCACATCCGCGAGGGTGACCGTGTCCTGCTCATCATCGAGGACGACCTGAAGTTCGCCCGCATCATGGTGCAGCTGGCGCGGGAGAAGGGCTTCAAGGCCCTGGTCGCCACGCGGGGTGACACCGGCCTGTCCATGGCCAACGAGTTCCAGCCGCACGCGGTGACGCTCGACATCCAGTTGCCCGTCGTCGACGGCTGGAGCGTGCTCGACAGGCTCAAGCGCAACCCGCGCACGCGCCACATCCCGGTGCACATCATCAGCGTCATGGACAAGCACCTGGGCAACGCCCAGGGCGCGTTCGGCTACCTCACCAAGCCCGTCAGCAAGGAGGGCCTGGAGCGGGTGTTCAACCAGCTGGCGAAGTTCCTGGAGCGCACGGAGCGCAGGCTGCTGCTGGTGGAGGACGACGACGTCCAGCGCAACAGCCTGGTCAGCCTGCTCGCCGAGGGCGGCGACGTCGCCGTCACGGCGGTGGCCACCGGCCAGGAGGTCCTCCAGAAGCTGGAGGAGGGTGAGTACGACTGCCTCGTCATCGACCTGCTCCTGCCGGACATGGACGGCATCAAGCTGGTGGAGGAGGTGAAGACGCAGCAGCGCTTCAGGGACCTGCCCATCGTCATCTACACGGGCAAGGAGCTGACGCCGAAGGACGACACGCGCCTGCGCCGCTACACCGGCAGCGTCATCCTCAAGAGCGGAACGAAGAGTCCCGAACAGTTGCTCAGTGACACGGCGCTGTTCCTGCACCGACTGGACCAGAACCTGCCTCCCCGCGCGCGGGCGGCCCTGGCGCAGCGCAGCGAGCAGGAGTCGGAGGTGGTGGGCAAGAAGGTGCTCGTCGTCGATGACGACATGCGCAACATCTTCGCCCTCACCAGCGTGCTGGAGAACCACGGCATGCAGGTGGTCTTCGCCGAGAACGGGCGGGCGGCCATCGAGACGCTCGAGCAGCACCGCGACGTGGATATCGTGCTGATGGACGTGATGATGCCGGAGATGGACGGGTACGAGACCATGCGGGCCATCCGCAAGGACGTGAAGTACGCCAGCCTGCCCATCATCGCCGTCACCGCGAAGGCCCTGAAGGACGACCGGGAGAAGTGCATGGCCGCGGGGGCCAGTGACTACCTGCCCAAGCCGGTGGATACGGACAAGCTTTTGGAACTCATCCGTCTCTGGGTGTCGGCTTGAAAGGTCGAATGATGGCTAGCGCACGACTCGTCACCGCCGGGCTTGGGGACGGCGGGGGTCGCGCCTAGCCTGTCCCGCCAGTGAACGGTCGGGGCATACCTTGCTCCTATTTCAATGACGCCTAGCGAACACATCTCCGCCGAACGCCCCCAGGACGGCGCAAGCCGTCCCCGGGCGAGCATCCTGATGGTGGACGACCACCCGTCCAACCTGCTGGCGCTGGAGGCCATCCTCGAGCCGTTGGGGCAGGAGCTTGTCAAAGCGACCAGTGGCGAGGAGGCGCTCAAGTTCCTGCTTCAGCGCGACTTCGCCGTCATCCTGATGGACGTGCAGATGCCGGGCCTGGACGGCTTCCAGACGGCCACGCTCATCAAGCAGCGGGAGCGCACGCGCACCATTCCCATCATCTTCCTCACCGCGCTCAGCCGCGACGCGGCCCACATCTTCAAGGGTTATGCGCACGGCGCGGTGGACTACCTGCTCAAGCCCTTCGACCCGGAAATCCTCCGCTCGAAGGTCAGCGTCTTCGTGGATTTGTTCCTCAAGGAACAACAAATCCAGCGGCAGGCGGCGATGTTGCGCCAGCGCGAGCGCGAGGCGGTGGAGCGGCAGAGCGAGCTGCGCTACCGGCGGCTCACGGAGTCCCTGCCGGAGGTGATGTGGGCGGCGCGGGCGGACGGCTCGTTCACCTACGCCAACCGGGCGGGGCGCGACTACACGGGCATCCACGAGGAGCATCCGCTGTCGTTGGGCACGTTCCTGGAGTTCGTGCACCCGGTGGACCGGGAGGAGATGCGCTCGGCGTGGGAGACGGCCATCCGCTCCAGCCAGCGGGTGGAGCGGGAGTTCCGGCTGCGGCGTTTCGACGGCGTGTATCGTTGGCACCTGGCGCGCGCGGTGCCGGAGCGGGACGAGTCCGGGCACGTGGTGGGCTGGATTGCCGTGGCCACGGACATCGACGACAAGCGGCGGGCGGAGGAGGCGCTGGGGCGCTTCAAGATGACGCTGGACGCGACGTTGGACTGCGTCCTGATGTTCTCGCCGGACTCGCTGACGCTCACGTACGCCAACGCGGGCGCGGCCAAGCAGCTGTCGAGCAGCACGGACGAGCTGGTGGGGTTGTCGGTGCTGGAGGTGGAGAGCGCGTTCGACGAGGCGGGGTTCCGCAAGCTGCTGGCGCCGTTGGTGAGTGGGACGTTGCCCAGCCAGACGTACTCGACGACGCACCGGCGCAGGGATGGCACCGAGGTGCCGGTGGAGGTGGTGCTCCAGTTCGTGTCGGCGGCGGAGGGGCCCGGGGGGCGGTTCATCTCCGTGGCACGCGACATCACCGAGCGTCAGCGCGCGGAGACCGCGCTGCGGCTGGCGAGCGAGGCGAAGGACGCGTTCCTCGCGGCGGCGAGCCACGAGCTGCGCACGCCGCTGGCGGCGGCCAAGGGGCACGCGCATCTGGCGCTCTTGAAGCTGGGTGGCGAGACGGAAGCGGGGCCCGGCAAGTCGCTGAAAATCATCAACCGGCAAATCGACCGGATGGCGAAGCTGGTGGAGGACCTGCTGGACATCAGCCGGCTGCAGGCGGGGCGGCTGTCGCTGGAGCTGGAGAAGTTCGACCTGGGCCAGCTGGTGCAGGAGACGCGGGACCGCATGGCGGTGTTGTCGCAGGGGCATGAAATCCAGGTGGAGGCGCCGGAGCACCTGGAGGGGACGTGGGACCGGGGTCGGTTGGACCAGGTGCTGACGAACCTCTTGTCCAACGCCATCCGCTACTCACCGGAGGGTGGGGCGGTGCTGGTGCGGCTGGTGCGCGAGGGGAAGGAAGGGGTGCACCTGTCCGTGAAGGACAGCGGCGTGGGGATTCCCAAGGACAAGCAGGCGCTCATCTTCGAGCGCTTCGGGCGCGCGCACGGCAGCAAGTACGGCGGCCTGGGGTTGGGGCTCACCATCAGCCAGGGCATCGTCGAACAGCACGGCGGACGCATCTGGGTGGAGTCCCAGGGCGTGCCGGGCCAGGGGTCCACGTTCAACGTCTGGCTGCCCCGTGAGACGGAGTCCCCCGGAGTCGGCGTGCATCACGAGCACGGCACGCGCACCGCGAGCTGACAGGGCGCCGGCGCGCGAGCGCGGCGTCAGAGATTGAAGCCCACGTTGCCCACGGAGATGCTGGGCCCGAAGATGAAGGACCAGCGGCTGGAGGGGACGACGGAGCCGTCGGAGCGGCGGGTGATGTCGTCCCGGAACTCGCGCGCCACCCACGCCTGCGCCCCCACCGCCGCTCCCGGTCCAATGGGCACGCGCAAGCTGAGCCCCAGCACCACCGCCAGCGTCGGCGGGAATTCGATGTCGCCGGACTGGGGAATCAACCCCATGCCCATCAGCCCCATCTCGATACCCAGGAGCCGCTCCTGGCCCTCGTTGTTCAAGAGCGCCAGTCGCGACACCACGCCGAAGTTGAGGATGAGCTGCCCGCTGGGCTCCGTCGCCCGGTAGAGGCCCGCCGGAATCGTCGCCGTCGTGTACAGCCGGAAGCGCCCACCCCTGACGATGGCCGTCCATTGTGCCGACGGCAGCCCCGAGCGGTCCGACGTGCTCAGCGCGTACCGCGACTCGTCCGCCACCAGTGACACCTGGACGAGAATCCGGTCGAACTGCGCCAGCTGCCCCGGCACGGGAATGGTCCGGGCCTCGCCCTGCGGACGCAGCAACATCCGCTGCTCCACGTGACTCTCCCCTCGCGCCGAGCCGTCCGCCTTGGTGACGTCGATGCGCAGCACGATTTCCTGCGTGCCCTGCTCGGGCTTGAGCCGCTCCCGGTGGATGATGACCCGACACGAGTTGCGCATCTCGTAGTTGATTCGGTGCGGACGGCTGGGCTCCAGCACCTGGTCCTTGCCCTCCTTGTCCGCGCACACCAGCTCCACCACGCTCTCGATGCGGATGGGCACGCTGGCCTCGCGCACCGAGCGCTGCACCCGCTCGTTGACGACGAACAGGTCCGCCGTCGCCAGCTCTCCCGGCAGCGTGGACACCTGATAGCCGAAGCGCAGCGACACGAAGCCGCCCGCGGTGGGCTCGCCCTGCACATAGGTCGTCCCGTCCCGCGAGATGATGCTGTAGGCCCCGGCCACCGGACGCGGAACGAAGCGCCCCTGCTCTCCGCTCGAGGCCACGATGAGCTCCGCCGGCCGGTTGATGGGGATGAAGTCGATGGCCCCCTGGTCCGACAGCTCCAGCGACGCGCGCGGCACGGGCAGCGGCTGCGTCTTCGTCGTATCCGACGCCACCACCGAGCCCTCCACCCGTGAGGTCTGCGCGATGACCGTCACCTGCTGCTCGGACGTGCCTCCCGTGCGCAGCAACACATAGACGCCGTCCTGCGCCTTCACCACGCGCTCCACCCGCGCCCGCTGGTCGTTCATCGACCACAACAGCTTGCGCGGGTCGTGCTGGCATGACGTGTCCAGCCGCACCACCATCGCCGCGTTCTCCGCGTCGCGCAGCACCGTGCCCTCCACGGCCGTGAGCGGACACGCCAGCACGGGGAGCGTCTCCAGCAGCACCTGCTCCAGCACCTCGCCGCGCGCGAAGTAGATGCGCGGCGCCAGGCGCAGGCGCAGCGTCACGCTCACGTCCACGCCCGGCACGTTGCGCAGCGACACCGTGCCCTCGTTCACCTCGCAGCGCACCGGCCCGCAGTCCACCGACGCCAGCGCCTCCGAGTGGCTCAGCGCCACCGAGCCTGGCCCGCGCGACACATCCACGCCACCCGACTGGATGAGCGGCTGGGTCAACACCACGCGCCCGGGGCGAAGCCGGAACGTCTCCGGGTCCACCACGTTTCCAGACGCGTCATACGTCGTGACATCCGGTCCATGCCGACCATGAGGCGGTGTCCAGTAGAGCGCCGCGTCCGTGGGCAGCCCGCGCGCCACGGGCACCGTGCAGCTCGCCGGCCCCCGCTCCGTCGAGGGCGCCAGGCACCGGTCCTGTCCCTCGATGAGCTGGGGCTGGGACTCACCCCGGGGCGTCCCGCTCCAGGAGATGCCCACGTGGTCCAGCCCCGCGCCGCGCAGCTCCACGCGGCCCTCGTCCGGAAAGAAGTTCGTCGCCGCCGCGTCCACGCGCGGAAAGGGGCCGGTGGCGATGACGGTGACGCGCTCCTCGGTCGTCTCGCACTGCCCCACCGACGACGCCACCTTCAACTCCTGGATGCGCGCGTCGTCCTGCTCCACCCGCTGCGGAGGCCGCAGGGTCCGACTGTCCGACGCCAGCGTCCAGCCCGCTCGCAGCGGGCCACAGACGACACCCTTCGAGACCACCGGCACGCCGGCGCCGCCCTCGGGCACCTGGACGACGGGCGCGGCGGCGGCGAGGCCACCCACCAGCAGCCATGCGAGACAGAGCGCGCGGATGGATTCCATCCCCCCGTTAAACAGCGAGGGAGGGCACCAGCGTCAAGCGCCGTCTGCCCCTTCTCGTCCGGGGTGTCACGCGACGTGCGGACCTCCGAGCACGCAGGGTCCGCGAGTGGTCTTCCGCGAGTGGTCTTCGCTGACGCCAGACATTCCTGGTGATGCGTCCGCGCGAGGTGCTCAGCGCTTGCGGGTCAGCAGCACGACGGCGCCCAGAATCGCGGCCATGGCGACCCACGACAGGGGGCTCATCGACTCGCCCGCGAACACGACGCCCAGGAGCACCGCCACCACCGGATTGACGTACGCGTAGCTGGTGGCCACCGAGGGGCTCGTGTGCCGCATCAGGTAGCCGTAAACGGTGTAGCCCACCAGCGAGCCGAAGGTGACCAGGTACGCGAAGGCCGCGAGCGCGCGCGCATCCGGCATGGCCGTCAGGTGCTCGCCACGCAGGAGCCCGAAGGTCAGCATCAGCGCGCCACCGCAGAGCATCTGCGCCGCGGGCGCCATCATCCCCTGGGGCATCGGCATGCGGCGTCCGAGCACGGAGCCCAGCGCCCAGCTCATCGGCGACACCAGCAGGGCCAGCGTGGCCCACCCACTCC